>JANOYZ010000001.1:0-12332 GCA_031429135.1 Novosphingobium sp.
TATGCCGAGGTGCAGGCCATGGGCGGCGGCAGAATGGATACCAGTGCTTTGGTCCGCCGTCTGCCCAATCCGGGGAAAAAGAAATGAAGCTTGCATCGCTCGTCCCGGCGCTCACTCTTGCACTCGCACTCGCCAGTCCAGCCGCCGCCGATACACTGATCGATAATGTCGATGGTTTCACGCTCGATGAAAAAGGGGATGTGGAGCGGTTGACCGGTCTGATTATCGGCCGCGATGGCCGCGTGGTGCAAGTGCTCCACCGGGGGGACAAGCGCCCGGCGCGGCCCGAATACTTCGTCGATGGCAAAGGCCGTGTGCTGATGCCGGGGCTGATTGATGGGCATGCCCATATCATCAGCCTTGGCTTCGCCGCGCTGACTCTCGACCTTTCAAATACCAAGTCGCTGGCAGAGGCTCAGGCAAAAATCGCCGCTTATGCCGCCGCCAATCCTGAGCGGCCGTGGATCATCGGGCGCGGCTGGAATCAGGAACTGTGGGGGATTGGCCGCTTCCCGACCGCTGCTGATCTTGATGCGGTGGTCAAGGACAAGCCCGTCTGGCTTGAGCGCGTTGACGGCCATGCTGGCTGGGCCAATTCCGCCGCGCTTGCCGCCGCCGGGGTGACCGCCGCCAGCAAGGATCCGGTTGGCGGGCGCATCGAACGCATTGCTGCTTCGGGCAAACCGGCTGGTGTTCTGGTCGATACCGCCAGCGCCCTGGTCGAACGCTCTGTGCCGCAACCGCGTCCTGCTGATCGCGATCTGGCCTTGCTGACGGCCCAGGCCATCCTCCTGAAGAATGGCATCACTGCTGCTGCTGACATGGGCACCACAATCGAGGATTGGCAGGCGTTTCGCCGTGCTGGGGATGCCGGCTCGCTCAACATCCGCATCATGTCCTATGCCGCCGGAACCGATACCATGACACTGATCGGAGGATCGCAGCCCGGTCCATGGCTTTACGAAGACCGCCTCCATCTCAACGGCGTAAAACTCGTTCTGGACGGCGCCCTGGGATCGCGCGGAGCAGCCCTGAAGGCACCCTATGCCGATCTGGCAGGGAACAAAGGGCTCAATCTGCTTACCCCGGCACAGCTGCGCAATCTGATGAGCCGGGCGGCGATGGACAGGTTTCAAGTGGCCGTCCATGTCATCGGCGATGCGGCAAACACTTCGGTCCTTGATGCGATTGCCGAGCTTGCCGAGACCTATAAGGGTGATCGGCGCTGGCGCATTGAACATGCCCAGATTGTTGATCCGGCGGATATACTGCGTTTCGGCAAATTTGGCGTGATTGCTTCGATGCAGCCAGTCCATCAAACTTCTGATCGCCTGATGGCCGAGGCACGGCTTGGACCAAACCGGCTGGCTGGAGCCTATGCGTGGAAATCGCTTGCCGCTAGTGGGGCAAGGCTGGCTTTCGGCTCTGACGCCCCGGTCGAAGCGCCCGATCCCTTTGCCGGACTTGCTGCGGCGATAACGCGGCAGGGGCCAGACAGCCAGCCGTTCGGTGGCTGGCAGGCGCAGGAGCGGATCACGCGCGAAGCCGCGCTGGCCGGTTATACCACCGGGGCAGCATGGGCTGGCCTTGCTGAAAAGCGTTTCGGCCGCCTTGCGCCGGGTCTGCGCGCCGATTTCCTGTTCGTTGATCGCGACCCCCTGCTCGCCAGCGCCAGTGATCTCAGAAACACCAAAGTGCTTGAAACCTGGCTTGGCGGACAGAAAGTCTGGTCCCCTGCCCAACTGCCGCCAGAGCAACTCAGTCGCTGATCAGCCCTAAATATATGGTTTACTTGTGTTTGAGATTTACTTGTAACCTCTTCTTAACGACGTTCACCTAGACGCCGAAACGGAACGCTTCACCGGAAATGGGTTAATTTTAGTATTGCGCGAATCGTTCCCTTGGTTAAATGGTGAATGGTCCATGGCATGCCATGACACAATAATTGTGGCTCTTCGGGGGCCTTCAGGGTGACGAGCTCACGTAAGTTAATGCTTGTAGGCCAAACGCACTTGGATTAAGTGCTTGGCGAAGAGCTCAAAAGGAGAGACTCGATGAAGTTTCGTAAAATGGCTGCTGCAGCTGCAGCGCTGACACTTTCGACGACAACTGCCTTCGCACAGGCAGTAAATGGTGAACTCAGCCGTGTGGCTGCTCCAGCTGCTGACGCCAACCAGTTCGGTGGCGATTCGACCATGCTGCTCATCCTCGCCGTTCTGCTGATCGGTGCTGGTATCGTGCTGCTGGCCGGTAACAACAGCGACAAGCCGTCGAGCCCCTAAGCTCTGGCTAGTCGATTTGAATAGAGAAAAACGGAGCCAATCGGCTCCGTTTTTTTTGCGCTGCATTTTCACATAGCAGGTCAGGATCATTGGCTTTTCACCTGTCCCTCAGACAGCTGGCGGTGCCTGTTCATCCATGGCACCGTCAGGCACCACCTCAGCCTGAACGACAGCAACGTCCTTTCGCTCACCAAACCACATGACGGCAAGCGAACCTTCGAACAGCAGGTACATCGGCACCGCCAGCATCAGCTGCGAGACAACATCGGGCGGCGTGATCACAGCGGCCAGAGCGGTGATACCGACAATCACATAACGCCGCGATCTGATCAGCTGCTGACGGCTGACAATCCCGGCGCGGTTAAGCAACAGCAGCAGCACCGGCAGCAGGAAGCAGAAGCCAAAGGCCAGAATAAATTGCATTACCAGGCCGAGGTAATCCTCAGAGCTTGGCATCGCCTCGATCTTAAGCCCGTTCTGCGTTCCCTGAAAACCCAGGAACCAGCGAAAAGCCGTCGGCATCACCACGTAATAGGCAAGCGCGCCGCCGCCGATGAACAGCACCGGTGTTGCCAGGATGAACGGCAGAAAGGCGCGCTTTTCCTTGGCATAAAGACCCGGAGCGATAAACGCCCAGAGCTGATTGGCGATGACCGGAAAGCTGATGAAGAACCCGGCGAATACCGCCACCTTCATTTCAACGAAGAACTGGCCATAAAGCTTGGTGAAAACCAGCCGCGATTGCCCCGCTTCAAGCAATGGCTGCACCAGAAAGCCAAGTATTTCGCGCGCAAAATAAAGGCAGGCGGCAAAGGCAATGACCAGCGCCAGAATGCACCGCATCAACCGCGCGCGCAGTTCGATCAGGTGATCGAGCAAGGGTGCCTGCGTCTCGTCAATCTCGGGTATCTTGAATGCCATGTCAGCCCACCTTGGCGGGAGGGGCAAGGGGAGGCTCGGGTGCTGCCTGATCCATGATCCCCTGCGCTGCTTCGGCGGCGGCTATGGCCTCTGCATCAGGGCCGGGATCTGGATGCGCGGCCATGATCGCGTCATTCTGCTCGCGCCACTTCTTCTCCATGTCTTCCAGTTCCGCCTCGCGGATCATGTTTTCGACGCCGGAGCGGAAGTGGCCGGAAACGCGGCGAATTTTGCCCAGCCAGCGGCCAGCCGTGCGCAGCGCCATGGGCAGGTCCTTGGGGCCGATCACCACGATCGCGACAATCGCGACCAGCAGCATTTCGTCAAAGCCGATGTCGAACATGCAAATGCCCTTCCGGGCTTGATTCAGGCGGTGCCGTTATCGGTGGGCTTGGCGGATTTTTCAGTGGCAGCCGGCGCATCATCAGCGGGCGGCGGAGGAATCTGAGCGGCGGGCGGCGTCACCGGACGATTAGTGGTTTCGTCCGTCATGCCCTCCTTGAAGCTTTTGATTCCCTTGCCGAAGTCACCCATCATCTCGGAGATACGTCCGCGCCCGAACAGCACCAGCACCACCAGCGCGAGGATTACCAGGTGGGGAAGCGACAGACCCAACATCGAATTACTCCTGAAAAGCAGCCATCTAGGCGTGGCATTGTTCCGCACTCTGCCCCGATGCAGCCCTATCTAGGCACTTTCATCCCCGCTTGCCAGTGCAGCGGACGGATTTTCGTCATCACCCTCTGCGGATGACAGCAGCGAGGCGAGGGCATCATCCACCGGATCGAGCAGACCAGCTGCGCGAAGTTCCTCTATTCCGGGCAAATCCTTGCGCGATGCCAAGCCGAAGTGGGTGAGAAAATCGGGCGTTGTCGCGAAGATCACCGGCCTGCCCGGAACTTCGCGCCGTCCGGCGACCCGCACCCAGCCTGCCTCGAGCAGCACGTCGAGCGTGCCTTTCGCAGTCTGAACCCCGCGTATAGCCTCGATTTCGGCCCGGCTGACCGGTTCGTGATAGGCGATGATCGCCAGCGTTTCAGTCGCCGCGCGAGAGAGACGACGCACCTCCTCACGCTCGCGGCGCAGCAGATGGGCAAGATCAGGAGCGGTCTGGAAGTGCCAGCGACCGCCGCGCTCGACCACTGCAACGCCCCTGCAAGCATAGTGCAACGCCAGTGCTTGCAGTGCGCCTGTGACATCCGCCCCGCCAAGGTGAGCAGAAATCGCCTCGGCGCTCATCGGTGCCTCGGCGGCGAACAGAGTCGCTTCTACCGCACGGACGAGATCATCTGGAGGTTCCCGATCGACCTGAGCTTGTCGAAGCCTGTCCTGAGCGTCGTCGATGGGAGTCATGCCACTGACTTGCGCAGGTGTAACGGACCGAAACATTCATCCTGCACCATTTCTGCCTTGCCCATCCGCGCCAGTTCCAGCGCCGCAACAAAGCTGGAGGCAAGCGCCGAGCGCCGCAGCCGCGGATCGGCATTCAGCGGCAGGAAATCGCGCAGCTCCATCCAGTCCAGCGCCACGCCGAGCATCGAGGAAACCCGCGCCAGCGCCGAATCGAGTGTCATCACCATACGGTCACGCACCATGTGAATCACCGGAGTGCTGCGCAGTTTTACCTGACCATAGGCCTGCACCAGATCAAACCATTCGCAAGTCCAGTGGTTCTTGCGATCAATACGCAAGCCTTCGGGGGCACCGCGCCGGAAACAATCACGGCCCAGACGGTCTCGCCCCATCAGCCGTCCGGCCGATTCGCGCATGGCCGCAAGCCGTTGCAACCGCAATTGCAGCCGCAACGCCAATTCTTCGGCGCTCGGTTCCTCCTGCTCCTCACGCGGCAAGAGCAGCGACGATTTGAGGTAGGCAAGCCAGGCCGCCATGACGAGATAGTCCGCCGCCAGTTCCAGCCGCAGCGCCTGAGCACTTTCGATATAGCCAAGATACTGGTCAACCAGATCGAGGATCGAAATCCGCCGCAGATCGACCTTCTGGCGGCGCGCCAGATCGAGCAGCAGATCGAGCGGCCCTTCCCAGCCATCAAGCTCAAGATAGAGCGCCTCATCCTCACCAGCGGCGCCAGCGGGACCATCCCATGATCCGTCAAGCACCGGCTCGATGAGGATCAGTTCCTCGCTCATGCCGCCGCCCCGCCAAGCGCCAGCAGGGCGTCGCGCTTGGCGAGCAGTGCTGCATGGTGCGGCGCTGGACCGCTGTGCAGCCGGGTCATCGCCAGCGCCCGCTCCAGCCGCAATGTAGCTAACGGCCCCATCACCGGCAGGCGCTCGGCGATCCCGGCCATGTCGGACATTTTCGCCCAGCAATTGAGCGCAATGTCGCAGCCAGCAGCGATCGCTCGCTCGGCGCGCTGCGGCACTGTGCCCGAAAGCGCCTCCATATCGAGGTCATCGGTCAGCAGCAGGCCTTCGAAACCGATTTTCCTGCGGATCACCTCGCCCACCACAAAGGCCGATTGCGTCGATGGATTGTCGCGGTCCCAGGCAGTGAACAGCAAGTGCCCGGTCATCCCCATCGGCGCGTCGGCAAGCGCCCGGAACGGAGCGAGATCAAGCTCCAGCTCGGCCTCGCTGGCAGTGACGGTGGGCATTTCCTTGTGGGTATCGCAGTGAGTGCGGCCGTGGCCGGGCAGGTGCTTGATTGTGCCGACCACTCCAGCGCGCGATAGCCCATCGAGCACTGCTCGTCCGAGCGCGGCGATGCGCAGCGGTTCCGATCCCATCGCGCGATCACCGATCACGTCGTGCGCACCCGGTTGGCGAACATCGAGCACCGGAGCGTGCGTGCAAGTTATCCCGGCCTCGGCCAGATCCCAGCCAAGCGCCTCGGCATTGGCCCGCGCCGCTTCGATCGCACTTGCCGGGGCAACCTCGTAAAGCGCATCGAACGCAGCGCCGGCTGGATAGGCTGGCCAGACCGGCGGCTTCATCCGCACCACCCGCCCGCCTTCCTGATCAATAGTGATCAGCAAGCGATCCCGGCCATGAATGGTCCGCAAATCATCGGTCAGCGCGCGCAACTGTTCGCGCGATTCAACATTGCGGCCAAAGATGATGTAACCCGCCGGATCGGCATCGGCGAAAAATGCCCGCTCGTCAGGCGTCAGGGTTAAGCCGGAAAGGCCGAAAATTGCCGGTGTCATGCCCGCAAAACTGGCCTTAGCGCGCGCGCAATGCAAGCGCGCAAAGGCCGGTTAGTGTGGATTAGGGCAGATGGCGCAAATCTGATCCAAGTTCCCCTCTCCCATGGAGGGGAGAGGGGTGGGTGATGCAGATATCACGCACGATGCTCTAACGCTTCACCTGACAGCTGATGCCCGAAGCCTTGAGCTTGCCGCACAGGGCATCTGCCGCAGCAGCATCGCCGGCGACCGCCTGGAGGCGATAGACCTTGCCAATATCGGCACTGCCTTCGATCACGCGGTGCTTGATGCCTTTCAGCGCGGCGCTCTTGCCAACAAGCGCATTCCAGCCCGCTTCCGCCGACGCCAGTGAGCCGAATGCGCCGACCTGAACGCCAACGCCCACGGCTGGCCCTGCCGCACCGCCTGCCGCACCGCCCGCCGCACCGCCTGCCGCACCGGGAGTGCCGGTATCAACCGAAGGCTTGGGCGCTTCGCCGCCGACTTGCGCCGGACGGCCCTGTCCCTGAGATACGGCATAGCTGCTGTCACCAGTTCCGGCGAAGGTCTTGCCGCCCGGATTCTTGGGCAGCTCCTTATAGGGCTCAGTGGGTGCAGCAACCGTGCTGCCATCGGCGACCAGCGCAGGATCGGGATTGCGATGGCTGAACCACCAGATTGCCCAGATCAGCGCCGCCAATGCCAGCAGTCCGGCCAGCACAAAGCCGAAGACGCGGGCGGTATCGACGCCCTCATCATCATAATCATCGTCGCTCGATTCGAGCCATGGCAAGCGGTCATCCGCATCGAGGTCAAGCTCGGCATGATCGTCGATGATATCACCGAACTGATCCCGAATGTCTGCTGCCGCCTCGCCAGGTTGCGCTTCAGCGCCTGCCACGGCACCATCAACGGCCTCGCCGATCTGCTCTCCAGAGCCCTCAAGCCTTTCGCCATCCTTACCGATCATCGCGCGCCCTCCCAACAAATCACATTTTTTCGACAGCCTCTACGCCGAGTATAGCGAGGCCATTTCGCACTATTTGCCCGATTTGGGACGCAAGGAAAAGCCTTGCACTGGTAAGCTCTTGATCTTGTGCCACTATGAACCGCTTTTCCGGCCGATCATTGCCAATATTCCAATAGGCATGGAACGCCCCGGCCAGATCGTAGAGGAAAAAGGCGATCCGGTGCGGTTCGCGCGCGGCTGATGCGGCCTCGACCAGACGCGGAAACTGTGCGGCATGTTTGACGAGGGTCAGTTCCTCTTCGCCCAGTTGGCCCAGCGCCGCATCCGAAGGCGCGATGCCAGCTTCCGCCGCCTTGCGCAGGGTCGAAGCGATGCGCGCATTGGCATATTGCACGTAGAAAACCGGGTTGTCCTTGGAAGCCTCAACCACTTTGGCGAAATCGAAATCCATCTGCGCTTCGGGCTTGCGGGTGAGCATGGTGAAACGCACGACATCCTTGCCCACTTCGCGAACGACGTCAGCCAGCGTGACGAAATTGCCCGAGCGTTTGGACATTTTCACCGGTTCGCCGCCCCGCAGCAGCTGCACCATCTGCACCAGCTTGACCTCGAACGGGATCGGCTCACCGCCCTCACCGGTCATCGCAGCCACCGCCGCCTTGATCCGCTTGACCGTGCCGGCATGGTCCGCGCCCCAGATATCGACCAGCGCGTCAGCCGTTTCGGCCTTCTGGAAATGATAGGCGAGATCGGCGCCGAAATAGGTCCAGTTGCCATCGGATTTCCTGATCGGGCGATCCTGATCGTCGCCGAATCTGGTCGAGCGGAACAGCGGCAGTTCAACCGGCTCCCAGTCTTCAAGCGTCTTGCCCTTGGGCGCTTCAAGCACGCCATCATAGACCAGATCATGCGCGCGCAGCCATGCTTCGGCTTCGGCAGGCTTGCCGGCGGCTTGCAATTCAGCCTCTGACGAGAAGACATCGTGCCTGATGCCCAGCAGCACAAGATCGTCGCGGATCATCACCATCATCGCTGCCACGGCGCGGGTGCGGAACAGGATCAGCCATTCGCCTTCGGGGGCAGTAACATAGCTGTCGCCAAACTCCTCAGCCAGCTTCGTGCCGATCGGAACAAGATAGTCGCCCGGATAGAGCCCTTCGGGAATCTCGCCCACCCCCTCACCCAATGCCTCGCGGTAACGCAGATGCACCGAGCGAGCGAGAACATCGACCTGCCCGCCGGCATCGTTGACGTAATATTCGCGGATCACCTTATGGCCGGACCATTCGAGCAGGCTGGCCAGCGCATCGCCGACCACCGCGCCCCGGCAGTGGCCCATGTGCATCGGTCCGGTCGGATTGGCCGAGACATATTCGACATTGACGGTCGAGCCGCCACCCACGGTGGAGCGGCCATAATCGTCGCCCATGCCCGCAATTGCGTTCAGCTCTGCGATCCATGTGGTGGGCGACAGGCGCAGATTGATGAAGCCGGGACCGGCGATTTGGGTAGCCGTTACTGCGGGAAGTTTGGCCAATTCGGCAGCCAGCGCCTCGGCCAGCGCGCGCGGATTGGTCCCGGCCGGTTTGGCCAGCACCATCGCGGCATTGGTCGAAAGATCACCGTGGCTGGCATCGCGCGGCGGTTCAACGGTGACATTTCCGCGCGGCAGGCCAGCCGGCAAAACGCCTGCCTGCTCCAGCGCATCAAGCGCGGCGGCAACATAATCGGCAAAGACAGCGTGCAGGGTCTTGGGAGTGGACATGGCGCGCCGTTAGCCGTTTTACACGCTAATGGAAATGCCTAGCCGCAGGGTGCCAGCCAGCGCCTTACCGCGTGGCGTTGTAGGTCAGCTGGCCCTGATCAAGCTGAAAGCCGATCAGCACCTCGAAAGTGGCGCGATTGACGGCGGCCTTGATCTCGGGGCGCGACAGCGGATCGACCGCAGCATCCGAATCGCCCGCTTTGCGCTTGCGGGTGATCTCGCGGCGTATATCCGCAGGCAGGGTGGCTTCGGCCTTGTCGATATAGGCAGCGCCCCGGGCATGGGCCTGCGCACGTTCTTGCCCATCGGCAAAATTGATCGTGACTGTGCCGACACGCTTGGAAATCACCGCCGAGCGGCCACGCAGAACAGTAATGAAATAGGGCAGCTGCACCGTGCGAGCGCCGCGTGCATCGGTGCGACGGGCCAGCACATCAAAATCGGAGATCGAATAGACCTTCGCGCCCGAATCATTGCACTGGCTGCGCAGCCGGGTGATCGAGGCGACAACATCGATCGAGGCAGAATCGCGCGCGCCGGGGGTGCTGAACAGGGTGACGTCGCCGGTGTAATCAGGAATGCCGACTGCCGGGCAAGCACTGCGCACGGCAGTGATGCCGACGCTTTCATCGACGACAATATCGCCTTTGGAGCGGCAACCTGCCAGAGCGACGAGTATAGTGGCTGCGGTAAGCAGGCGATAGCGGGCGATCATCGGCTGTCCAATTCCTTGCAATTCGTCTTGCTGCCCTAGCGGCGCGCGCCGGGTTGCGCTAGTGGCCACGAGATGAACGAGCCCTTTCCGATGTTTGATTCAGACGTGACAACGAAATCCGGGAGCTCACTTGCCCCGCTCCGGCTGTTGATTGCCGCCCCGCGTGGCTTCTGTGCCGGGGTTGATCGGGCGATCGAGATCGTCGAGCGTTCGCTGACGCGCTATGGGGCACCGGTTTATGTCCGGCATGAGATTGTCCACAACCGCTTCGTTGTTGAGAGCCTGAAAGACAAAGGCGCGATCTTTGTCGAGGAACTCGATGAGGTTCCCGATGGCGTTCCGGTGATTTTCAGCGCCCATGGGGTGCCCAAATCGGTGCCCGAAGCCGCCGCCGCGCGCGGACTGGAATGGCTTGATGCCACTTGCCCGCTGGTCAGCAAGGTCCACCGTCAGGCAGAGCGGCAGCTCGAAAACGGACGGCACATCATCTTCGTCGGACATAAGGGTCATCCCGAAGTGATCGGCACTTTCGGGCAGGTTCCGGACGGCAGCATGACTCTGGTGGAAACCGAAGCCGATGTCGCGCGGCTGGATTTTCCAGCAGACACTAAGCTGGCCTTCCTCACCCAGACCACGCTTTCGGTTGATGATACCGCCGCCATCATCGCCGCGTTCAAACTGCTCTATCCCGATATCGCCGGCCCCAAGGCAGAGGACATCTGCTATGCCACATCGAACCGGCAGGCGGCGGTGAAGGCCATCGCCGATCAATGTGAGCTGGTGCTGGTGATCGGCGCGCCCAACAGTTCCAATTCACTGCGACTCGTCGAAGTGGCGCAGCGCAACGGCACCTGCGCCGAACTGATCCAGCGCGCTTCCGATATTAATCCGCGCTGGCTCGATAAGGTGACCACGCTTGGCCTCACCGCCGGTGCTTCCGCCCCAGAAAAGCTGGTCCGCGAAGTTGTCGATTTCATCGCGCAGTTTCGCAGCGTAAGCGAAGAAACCGTGGTCACCACCGAAGAGCACATGGTGTTCAAACTACCCCGCCAGCTTACGGACCCGGACTGAAGGTGGCGGTCTATACCAGTCTCGGCGCGGAAGAACTGGGCCGACTGATAGCTGCCTTTGATGTTGGCGCGCTGGTTTCGGCCAAAGGCATTGCCGAAGGTGTGTCGAACAGCAACTGGCTGCTGGATACCACTGGCACGGCAGGGTCCGGAACACGCTTTATCCTGACCATGTACGAACGCCGGGTAGATCTGGCTGACTTGCCCTTTTTCCTCGGGCTACTCGATCATCTGGCGGAAAAGCACTGCCCGGTCCCGGCGACAATTCATGACCGCGATGGCCAGGCTTTCCGCATGGTCGGCGGCAAGGCCGTGGCACTGATCGAGTTTCTTCCCGGTGTTTCCGTCAGTGAGCCCAGCCCGGCTCAGGCACGGGCTGTTGGTGCAGCCCTGGCGCAGATGCACTTGTCCGCCGCCGATTTTGTCGGGTGTCGCCCCAACGGGATGGGACCGGCTGAATGGCAGCGGCTGGCCGAAAGTTGTGGTCCTCAAGGACTGGCTTCGATCGACCCTGAGCTTGGCAAGCTGGTAACCCTCGAGCTGGCGCAACTCTCAGCCGCATGGCCGAGTGATCTGCCGAACGGGGTAATTCACGCTGACCTTTTCCCGGATAATGTCCTGATGCTGGGCGACATGGTGACGGGGCTGATCGACTTCTATTTCGCCTGCACCGATACCCTTGCCTATGATCTGGCGGTAACTCATGCTGCCTGGTGCTTTGATGCCGATGGCGCTAGTTTCGATGCTTCGCTCTCGGCAGCACTGATCGAAGGCTATGAGGCGGTTCGCCCGCTGCTGGCCACTGAGCGCGCCGCCCTCCCCCTGCTGGCCCGCGGCGCATCGCTGCGCTTCCTCATGACACGGGCCTATGATTGGCTGCATACGCCTGCTGATGCGCTCGTAACACGCAAGGATCCGCTGGCATTCGCCCGCCGTCTGAAGTTTTATGCTGATCCGGAAAACGCCAAAATCTTCGCATGAAACACGTGGAAATCTTCACCGACGGTGCCTGCAAGGGCAATCCCGGCCCCGGTGGCTGGGGGGTAATCCTGCGCATCAGCCATCATGAAAAAGAAATGGCGGGCAGCGAAGCGCATACCACCAACAATCGCATGGAGATGACCGGCGCGATCCGGGCATTGGCGGCGCTGAAAGAGCCCTGCATCGTCTCGCTGCACACCGACAGCCGCTATGTCATCGACGGGATCACCAAGTGGATTTTCGGCTGGCAGAAAAACGGCTGGCGCAATGCCGCCAAAAAGCCGGTTGCCAATGCCGATCTGTGGCAGGAACTGATCGATGTCGCCCGCCCGCACACGATTGAATGGATCTGGGTCAAGGGCCACGATGGCCACCCGGAGAATGAACGCGCAGACCAGTTGGCGAGCGACGCTGCGCTGCGCTTATAAGGTAGTCCCCACCTCTTTCGAGGCGGGGACCAATCTTGTTTCAGGATTTATCAAA
>JANOYZ010000002.1:0-12379 GCA_031429135.1 Novosphingobium sp.
CATCGGTATTCAGCGGCTGGGTTGGCAGACTTCATGCCCGCGATTGCCTTTTGGCATTCTTCAAAATCACCCTGATATCCGAAAATCAGGCCAGTTCTCTCCCACTCGCCTGACAGGTTTTTATATTCAATCCAACTATCGGAATCGTACCCAATTGGTCCTCTTTCCACCTGACTCTGGAGGTCATTGAAGCCCGAAATTTCTGCCTTGCGCTCGCTACACCCAGACACAACTAATCCCGTAAAGATAACTGCTGACGCCAAGTTTCTAGAACAATTTTTCACGGTGTCATCATCCCTTCCCCTCCGTCTTTCGCCTCTTCATCGCATCGTGGAACCGGTCCGCCCAGCCCGGCTTGACCAGTTGCTCCGCCCTCACCATCCGCAGTTCGCCATCGCCGACATCGCGGCTCACCGCGCTACCTGCGGCGACAATCGCGTCTGCGCCGATCTTCACCGGGGCGATCAGGGCGCTGTTCGATCCGATGAAGGCGCGCTCGCCGATCACGGTCTTGTGCTTGAAATAGCCGTCATAATTGCAGGTGATCGTGCCCGCGCCGATATTGGCCCCCGCTCCCACCTCGGCATCACCGATGTAGGAGAGGTGGTTGGCCTTGGCGCCTTGGCCAAACGTCGCCTTTTTTACTTCGACAAAATTGCCGATCTTCACCTTTTCCCCCAGCACCGCGCCGGGGCGCAGGCGGGCGTATGGCCCGATCTCAGCGCCGCTGGCGATGCTCGCGCCTTCAAGATGGCAGAAAGCGCGGATGGTGACATTGTCGGCCACGGTCACACCGGGGCCGAAGAATACGTTGGGCTCCACCGACACATCGCGGCCCAGCACCGTATCCCAGCTGAACCACACCGTTTCCGGCGCAAGCAGGCTGGCACCATCGGCCATGGCAGCGGCACGGCGGCATTGCTGCCAGCGCGCTTCCGCCTCGGCGAGTTCGGCGCGGCTGTTGATGCCTGCCACTTCATCGGGATCAGACGTCACAACCACCACGCAGGCGCGGCCATCGGCCTTGGCGATGTTGACCACGTCAGGCAGGTAATATTCGCCTTGCGCATTATCATTGATGACGCGCGCCAGCAGGGCGAACAGATCCTCGCCGCGAACCGCCATCAGGCCGGAATTACACAAAGTGCAGGCGCGCTCATCGGCGCTGGCGTCCTTGAATTCGACCATTTTGACGATGGCATCGCTCTTTGTGATGATCCGGCCATAGTGCAGGGCAGCGGCGGGCTGGAAGCCCAGCACTACGGCTGCGGGCGCGTCGGTTCCGTTCAACCGTTCGATCATCGCGCGCATGGTGGTGGCGCTGACGAAAGGCACATCGCCGTAAAGGATCAGCACATCGCCCGAAAAGTCAGCCAGCGCAGCCTCCGCCTGTTGCACCGCGTGTGCAGTGCCGTTCTGCGGATCTTGCACAGCAATTGCAGCGCGGTTGCCCAGCACCGCCTCAAGCTGATCGCGTCCGCTGCCGACAACGACAACCTGCCGCTCTGGCGTGAGTTCAGCCACGCTTGCCAGCAGGTGTTCGAGCATCGGACGACCCGCAATCGGGTGCAGAACCTTGTGAAGATCGCTCTTCATGCGGGTGCCCTTGCCAGCGGCGAGGATGACGGCGGCCAGCGGCCTGGTGTGGTTAACGGCGGTCATGGACAAGCCTTTGCCACCAAATGCTTGCCGTTTCCACAACGACGCAGCATCTGGCGGCCAATCTTGCAATTTCCTTTCCAGATCGACGGCTTTCACCGTTGGCAATCTGGGTCAGAAATCGATTTGCAGCCGGGTCACGAACATATTGAGGTTATATTTTCGCTCGTTAACCGGGACCGTCGAGAGGGGGCTGACCAGAACTGCAATTGGGCCACCTTCCACCTCAGTCCGTCCATAATTGACCATGAAGCGCACGTAATCCATCGGATACCAGTTCAGAGCCAGCTGATAACCGGTCTGAATGCCTCCTCGCCCCTGACGGGTTGCCAGCGGTGCGAGGCTGGTTGCGCCGGTTGTGAAATTGTTGGTCAACCCATTGATCAGGGCATCGTCATCAAGGTCAACATAGTCAAAGCGCGCCGCCAGTTGAAAGGCACCCGATCCACCTGATGTCACCGGGTTAAGCACCTTGGTCCGCGCCCAGATACCATCACCGCGCTTGTAACCGCGCGTTTCTCCAGTCAGGAAATAGCCTATTTCGCCATAGGCACCAAAGAAGCTGGGATTGCGGGTGGGTACAACAGCCGCATTTCCACCAGTAAAGCTGTTCAGGCCGCTGGCAAGATTACCTGCGGAATAAGCCTTTGCCCGCAACCACTGCGCTTCGCCGGAAAAGTACAAACCCTTAAAAATCGCCGAAGCCTCGATTCCCAGCAACTGGTCACTGTGAGCAGCGAAACTGCCGGTATCGACCAGGCGGATATCAGTCAGCTGAGTACCGGGCCGAGCCCTATAGCGCGCAAGCTGATTGGTTGATGGCATCGCAGTTCCGGTCGACGCCACACCACCGGCATTGTCGGCAAAATCGCGGTACTGGTAGTTCAGCCCAAGGTGGAGCTGCCCGCCCAGCGCTTTGGGTGCATAAACCAACCGCGCCGCGCCGAGCCAGCCGTTGTTGTCAAGCGAACTGTCGATGCTGTGCGCCGTGAACAGTCCGCCTTCTACCCGCCAGTCATTGTCCTTGCTGTGCCAGGCCAGCGCCGCACCCAACCGGCGGGCGTTGATAAAAGCATCGTTGAAGGTGGCGCGTTCGATGAACGTATTGAAGTTCGAGCTGGAAATCTGATCGAGACTGTTGAGCGTTTCAAAATTGCCAACGCGCAGCTGGATCGGCAACTTGGCTGGCGTGTAGCTGATGACAACATCGCCGAAGCCGACGGTGCTATTGGCAAAATCGGCTTCGGCCTTATACCCGCCCCCCCCCGGCACGGTGCCTTCGAAGCCCAGACGGAGGCGTCGAGCGCGGACCTTCGTGCCAAAACTGCGGCTTGCATCATAAGCGCCCGGAGTGCTGATCACGCCTGCATCTATGTGGAGCCGCCCGCGCGGCTTGAATGACCAGCCCCCTTTGCCGGTGAACTCCGGAGCGCCCTTCCAAGCAACAACAACTCCGTCACTCGCAGGCTTGGCATGAGCGGCGGCTTGCGTCTGGGAAACCGCTGTTGATGCAGCTACGGATGCCGCTTCAGCCTTGGCCTTGGCAACTGTCAGCTGACCTTCGAGCGAATCAATCCGTTGCGCCATCTGCGCCATCTGCGCGCGCATTGCCGCCAGTTCCTGCTGAATAACCGCCGAATCAGCACTCTGGGCCTGAGCCGGAAGCACCCAACCCGATGCGCAGGCCAGAGCCAGCACTGAAACACGAACGGATTTCGACATATTGGGCTTCCCTGTAATCTTGATGACGATTCGAAGGCGGTTATACGACGGATGCGTGACACATTTTTGACAGCTGTCAGGTTGGCGGCACGGCTGCGCCGTAGCGGCAATTCTTGGCAGTTGAAAGTCTCGCCACTAAGTGCCATTCCGCCGCCCATAATTCAGCCCTGTGCGGCGATAACGGAGACACTGGCATGACCATTTCTTTCAAGGACAAAGTCGCAATCGTCACCGGCGCAGGTGGCGGTCTGGGCCGCGCCTATGCGATGGAACTGGCACGCCGGGGCGCCAAGGTGGTGGTCAACGATCTTGGCGCGTCACGCGATGGCACCGGCCATTCGGATGCGGCCTTGCTGGTGGTGGAAGAAATCAAGGCAGCTGGCGGTGAGGCGATGTCGAACGGCGGCAGTGTCACCGAATATGACCAGATGACCGAAATGGTCGCCAAGGCCAAGGAAGCCTGGGGCGGCGTCCACATCCTGATCAACAATGCCGGCATCCTTCGCGACAAGACTTTCGTCAAGATGGAGCCGATCGATTTCGATCTGGTGGTCAAAGTGCATCTTAGCGGCGCGGCTAACGCTTCCAAGGCGGTGTGGGAAACCATGCGCGAGCAGAATTATGGGCGCATCCTGATGACAACCTCTTCAACCGGGATCGGCGGAAATTTTGGCCAGGCGAATTATGGCGCGGCCAAGCTCGGCATGGTCGGCCTCGCCAAGACGCTCTATCTTGAAGGTGCCAAGTACAACATTCGCGTCAATTCGCTGGCACCAACCGCTGGCACCCGGATGACGCAGGATATCTTTCCCGAGGAAGCCTTCAAGGCCTTCAGCCCTGAATCCGTCGCACCCGCCGCCCTCTACCTTGTTTCTGATGATGCGCCGACCAATGCCATCGTCGGCGCCGGAGCCGGTGTCTATCAGAGCGCGTTTGTCACCATGACTCACGGCGTTGCCCTGCCCAAGGAAGAGCAGACTGTGGAAGGCTTCGCTGCTGCCTGGGACCGGATCAGTGATCGCAGCGGTGACCAGATAGTCCAGAGTGGCATGGAGCAATCGCAGTGGGCGCTTGAGGCGCTGACGAAGCTGGCGGGCAAATAACTGCAACACAAGTAGCTGCAACAATTGCAATTTTCAATCCTGCCCCTAGTCTGCACGAAACAGTCTGGGGGGATTTGTTATGGGAAACGGGCAAGCTGACAGCCTGCAATCGCTTGATCGCCGCGCCAATGCGACGCGCGGCCTGTTGCTGGTCTATCTGGGGCTGAGCACACTGTTCCTGCTGATGAACTGCGCTATTCTTTATTACGAGCTGACTTCACCCTATGGCCTGATCTATGCCTTGGCTTTTGACAGCTGGCAGGTGAACCTGCTGAAGTTTCTGATTCCGCTATCCGCCGTGGCCATGATCCTGTTCACCCTACTGGTGATCATCGCCATGATGTTCTGGGTCTATCGCGCATGGGCTAACCTGCGAGATATGGGACTGGAAAGCCTGAATTATACCCCGGGCTGGGCAGTGGGCAGCTTCTTCGTTCCCTTCATCAATCTGGTCACGCCGTTTCGGGCCATGCGCGAACTGGCTAATCGAAGCGCGGGTGAGGACGTCTGGCAGATACTCTCACCTGTGCCTGACGTATCATCATGGTGGAGTTGCTTCATTGCCGCAATGTTTCTGCGAGGCTTGCTCGGCTATGTCGCGCTGGTTGATTCGATGCCTTACATGCGTTTCGTGGCACCGCGCGGGGTCAATACGGGCATGGTCATCCTGTCCTCTATCCTGATGATTGCCGCCTCGGTTTTCCTCTTCAGGATCATCACAGCGGTGACAGCCTCACAGAAATCTAACAGCCATGTCAGCCAGACGTTTGTATAGGATCAGTCCTCGACCAGCTTGAGCAGGTGCCGTTCCAGAGGGAACAGCACTCCCGCCAGTTCATGCCCGCGCTTGAGCACTTGGCCGCCTTCGCCAAACAGGGTCCACATTCCCTGGCGGCTGCGCAGCTCGGGACACTTTTCGATCCGCGCCTGCGGGCGTTCGGCGGCGCGGCGAAAGGCGCTGAAGCTGGCGGCGTCGCGGCCAAAGTCCATGGCATAGTCGCGCCACATGCCGGCCGCGACCATGCGGCCATAGAGATCGAGGATACGGGTCAGTTCCTGCCGCTCAAAACCGATCTGGAGCGGGCGCTGCGGTATAAATGCAAGAATCTGAGCGCCACAGCCACTCATGCTTGCTCCGCCATGCGCCATTCCGGCCTAGCCCCGCGTGCGCTTGCGCGGGGCCGGGCTATCCGGCTTGGCAGAGCTGCGATCAGCCAGCAGCTGTTCGACTTGCGCCTTAAGCGCGGTCAGTTCCAGCTCCAGATCTTCAAATCGCTTTCCGCCCGGCTCGCACGGCTCCTTGCAGGGGGTGCCATAGGGCATGAATTCCTTCGCCCAGGTCTCGACCGCAACCAGCGTTGACCGCGCCTTGAGGCCGATCATCGTCGCGCCTTCGGGAACATCATCGGTCACCACGGCATTGGCACCGATCCGAGCGCGCTGTCCGACGGTGATCGGCCCGAGGATCTGCGCGCCAGATCCGACGATGACATTATCAAGCAGCGTTGGATGGCGTTTGCCACCCACACCATTCGCCGGATTGGTGCCGCCGAGCGTGACACATTGATAGATCGTCACATTATTGCCGATCTCAGCCGTTTCACCGATCACGGTAAAGCCGTGGTCGATAAACAGGTGTTTGCCGATCTTGGCGCCCGGGTGAATGTCTATTGCCGTCATGGCGCGTGACCAGTGGTTGATGAAGCGCGCAAGAAAATAGAGCCGCGCCTCAAACAGCCAGTGGGCAATCCGGTGCATTCCCACCGCCAGCACACCCGGATAGAGCAGCACCTCCCAGCGCGAACGCGGAGCTGGATCGCGCGCGACAATCGAATCCAGATAGTCTGTCAGATCGTTAAACATTGCCGCAATTCTTCTCCAATTGCCCCGTCAAAGCAAGCGCGGTTGCGCCACCCCGTTGATCTCTTCGAGCGCATCCCGCCAGAGGGCCAGCGTGGGAGCCTGTTTGCGTTCAAGGCTGAGCCGGTCAATCACGCTGACAAGCTGTTCAGCCCCCAGATGGGAACGCGTTGCCCGCGGGACAAGATAGGCACCCGCATCCGGCCCCAGCGCCAGCCCGCGCATTTCGGCATGGACCGCGATCAGATCGGCCAGCATGGCATCATCGGGCTCACCAATTTCCAGATGCAGCGCCGATCCCAGCCGCGATGCAAGGTCAGGCAGGGTGATATTCCAGCCCCCGTCTGCCGCATTGGCGACGATCAGCAGCGACAGCCCGCTTTGCTGCGCGCGGTTCCAGCGGTGAAACAGATCAGCCTCGTCCAGCTTTTCGGCATCATCGATTGCCTCGCCCAGCCCGCTTGTCGCAAACCAGCGCGCCAGCAGTGATTTGCCAGCGCGCGGCGGGCCGAACAGCACGGCGGTGCGAAATGGCCAGTCAGCAGCGCGTGAAAAGGCATCAAGAACAGCGGAATTTGCCGCGCCAACCACGATTCGTGACGGATTGTTTCCCGCCTTTCGGGCCAGTGGCAGCGGAATCTGGGTCATCAATTCAGCGCCTGATGCTGAGTGCATTGCTGCCAGCAGAAACCGACCAGCCCCGGGCGCGCAAGGCGTCACGCAGATCTTCGAGCGAACCGGCGAAACTTACCCGCATTACCGAGGTGCCGCCCATGGCCAGGCTGGTGGTCGAAGCACCGCGCACACCGGGGACGCTGCGTACCGAGGATAATGCCGAATCGACAGCCCTGGCATCGGGTGACGCAAACTGCACGGTGATCGCGGTGACCTTTGCTTCGACTGTCGGCGTCGGCGTGGGTGGCGACGGAGATGTTACCGCACCGGGCGTGGTGCCTGCGGTGGGTGAGTCAGTGGGACTGGCCGCAGCATCAGCCTTGACGGCGGCAGCGATCAAGGCTGCGAGTGCGGGGTCGAGCACCGGCTGGGCATTCAATGTCGGATCAGGGCGCAACATGCCTTTGCTCAAGGCATCATTGTAAAGCCTGTCAATCCGCTTCACCGCCTCGTTCAGCATGGCTGGCAGCGCGGCTTCATCATTGGCGTTGAGCGTGAAAGAACCGAGGAAATTGTTGTCCGGCCCGTATCGCGCGGTGAAAGTCCCGCGGATCGGACCGCCCGGCCATTGTCGCTCCAGCCTGGCAATTGGAAACAGCGTGTCCGAAGCGTTGAACGAACTGAGAATATTGCTCCACCATGATCGCGAGCGTCTGCCGGTCTGCCCGGCGTTCATCAGTAGCGAATCACCGCCACCGCCTGAAGGCCGGACATAGTCTATCCCGCTTGATCCCGCCTTGAACTGCGCCCAGGCATACTGCCAGGGTCCGCGCACTTCATAGACCTGAGCCGTTCCGCCCGAATAGAGCACTGGCACGGTCAGCATCGGTGCCGAATGCGTGGCCGGTCCGCCATCGCCAGTGCCGACATATTGCCCGGCTCGGGCACGATCAAACACCACGCCCAGCCTGGCAATATAGCGGCGCGGACCGATCTGTTCCTGCTCGACGACTATCGCCGAAACCAGCGAATCGAGCTGACCATCGGGCATCGCAGAGCCGCCAAGCTTGATCCAGGCTTTGCGTCTGGCTTCAGCCCATCCGGAATTGCGCGCCTCGTCAGCACTTTTGCCGGTGACATTCACATCGATGCCGCCGACTTCAATATCGTTCGTCACCGCCACCGGGGCGATGCCGCGATCGCCTTCGATTTGCGCGAAAAGCCGCGCTGATCCGGCAATTACGAGACCGATTGCCGCCAGCACGGCAAGGCCAAGGCCGATGCGCGCGGCCCGGCCAAGCCGGTGTGCCATGAGGCGTGAAGGGAGGGTTGCGACTGCCATCGGGGAAAACAGGCATCCTATTGCCCAATCATCCGTGGAAATCCAAGCGCGAAAAGGCTAGGCGGCTGGCAATGTCTGATAAACCGTCCCCACAGAGCTACAGCTACGCGCAGGCTGGCGTCTCTATCGCCGCTGGAAACGCGCTGGTGAAAGCCATCGCGCCGCTGGCAAAAGCCACCGCCCGCCCCGGCGCAGACGCCGAGCTTGGCGGCTTTGGCGGCTTCTTCGATCTGAAAGCGGCGGGCTACATCGATCCGCTGCTGGTCGCCGCCAATGACGGCGTCGGCACCAAGGTCAAACTGGCCATCGATCATGACCGGCATGATCAGATCGGCATTGATCTGGTCGCCATGTGCGTCAACGATCTGATCGTGCAGGGTGCAGAACCCCTGCTGTTCCTCGATTACTTCGCCACCGGAAATCTCGATAGCGGCATCGCCGAACGCGTCGTTGCCGGCATTGCCGAGGGTTGCAAAATAGCGGGCTGCGCGCTGATCGGCGGCGAAACTGCGGAAATGCCGGGGATGTATGCTGCCGGTGACTATGATCTCGCCGGTTTCTGCGTCGGTGCGGTTGAGCGCGGCGAGCAATTGACTGGTGACAAGGTTGCCGAGGGCGACGTGCTGCTTGGCCTCGCCAGCTCCGGGGTTCATTCCAACGGTTACTCTCTCGTGCGCCGCCTGGCCGCTGACAAGGGCTGGAAACTGGACCGCCCTGCCCTGTTCGATGCTGACCGCCTGCTGATCGATCACCTGATCGAGCCGACGCGAATCTATGTGAAGAGCATGCTGCCGGTGATCCGAGGCCTTAGCAAGTCAGGGGGCCGTATCCACGCGCTCGCCCATATCACCGGCGGTGGTCTGCTGGAAAACGTGCCGCGGGTGCTGCCCAAGCATCTGCACGCCCGGATTGACGCTGGTTCATGGCAGCAGCCCAGACTGATGGCCTTCCTGCAAGCCCAGGGAAATATCGAGCCCGAGGAAATGGCGCGCACGTTCAACTGTGGTGTCGGCATGGTGCTGGCGGTTGCGGCGGATGACGTTGCCGGCGTTAAGGCTGATCTCGAAGCGGCAGGCGAGACGGTGTTCGTTATCGGCGGCATAGAATCTGGCGCGCGCGGTTGCACCGTTCAGGGCCAAGCTGATGTGTGGAGCGCACGCGATGACTGGAAAGCCGTCCATCTTGGCTGAGAGGGCAAAGGTCGCCGTGCTCATCTCGGGCAGTGGCACCAATATGGCTGCCCTGCTCTATGCCAGTCGCGCCGATGATTGCCCCTATGAAATTGTGCTGGTGGCCAGCAACAACCCGGAAGCCGGGGGACTGAGGCTCGCCGCAGCAGAAGGCATCGCTACTTTCGCACTGTCCCACAAGGGCTTGGCGCGCGCTGACCATGACATGGCGATGGACACCGCCATACGCGCGAGCGGCGCTGAATATGTCGCGCTGGCCGGTTATATGCGCATCCTGACTGCGGAATTCGTCAGCGGCTGGCAGGGCCGGGTGGTCAATATTCACCCATCACTGCTGCCGAAGTACACCGGCCTTCATACGCATGAACGCGCACTGGAAGCTGGTGACAGCCACGCGGGATGCACCGTCCATATTGTCACAGCCGAGCTGGACGATGGACCTATTCTGGGCCAGACGCCGGTGGCAGTGCTGGCGGGTGACGCCCCCGATTCCCTTGCTGCGCGCGTGTTGATCGCCGAGCATCAGCTCTATTCCCGCTGCCTTGCCGGTCTGGTGTCGCGCGAACGATCACCCGAAAGCGTGATCGATCAAGTTCGCGCAATCGCCATGGCTCTGGCCGATGCCGACGAGGTTATCTCACATGGCATGCCCTGCTTCGGCATCGTCAAGGGTAAGAAATTCGCCTATATCAGCCGCGATCACCACGGCGATGGCAAGCTGGCGGTGCTGGTCAAGATCAGCGGTCCTGATGAACAGGCACAGCTGATCGAAATGGATGCCGCTCGCTATTACCGCCCCGCCTATTTCGGCGGTGACTGGATCGCTATCCGGCTGGATCTAGGGGACAATGACTGGCCAGCCATTGGCGAGTGGTTGCAGCGCAGCTGGCGGGCAGTGGCTCCGAAGAAATTGGCCGCGATGCTGGATATTGCCGATCAATTTTAGCAATATCGCTCCCCCGTTCAGGCAGAGCTTTTTCTTGCTGAAAATCTGGTTAGAGCGTGAGGACATGGCATCAATTGTCTTCGTCATTGCGAACGAAATGAAGCATTCCAGAGCGGTTCGCGTGAGGCTCTGGATTGCTTCGTCGCTTCGCTCCTCGCAATGACGAAGCAAAGAGCTGCCATGCGACATGGTCCGCGAATCTGCCAGCCCGATAAGGATATCCACCATGAGCTTCAATCTTGATCAGTTCCGACTTGACGGCAAAGTCGCAGTGGTAACCGGCGCGGGTGGGCGCGGCAATTCGATCGGGCGTGCCTATGCGCTGGGGCTTGCCCATGCCGGTGCTTCAGTGGTGGTGGCTGACCTTAATGAGGCTGGTGCCAAGGCAGTAGCCGCAGAAATCGTTGCGGAAGGCGGCGAGGCCATCGGCCTCGGCGTCGATGTTGCCCATGAAGCGAGCACCCTTGCCATGGCAGCAGCGGCGAATGAGGCCTTTGGCGGCGTCGATGTTCTGGTCAACAATGCCGCGCTGATGGTCGATATCAGCTATGACAATTTCGAGACTGTCACGATGGACGCCTGGCACAAGGCTTTTGCCGTGAACCTAGAAGGCGCACTGCTGTGCAGCCGCGCGGTGGTGCCTTCGATGCGCGCGCGCGCCAAAATAAACGGGGGCGGTGGGCGGATCGTCAACCAGACTTCTGGCGGTGCTTTTCCGGCAAGCGGGCTTTACGGCATCACCAAGCTGGCGCTGGTCGGTCTGACCACCAGCCTTGCCAAGCAATTCGGCAAAGATGGCATCACCTGCAACGCCATCGCGCCGGGCAATGTCAAATCGGATGCGGGCAAGCTGCTGGTGCCTGACGATTCGCCTTTCATCCAGTTCCTCAACATGACCTGCGCCATGCGCCCGCGCGGCGAGCCCGATGAACTGGTCGGCACCTTGCTGCTGCTGTGCTCCGATGCCGGTGCCTGGATTACCGGCCAGACCATCCACGTCGATGGCGGCTGGGTGCTGCGGCCCTAAGCAGGTTCCGCCTCGCGCTCCACCGCCTTGTATAGCGTGGTGCGCTGGCGCAGCGGGCGACCGGCGGTGCTGGCGATGCTTTCAAGTTTCTCCACCGTCAGTTCCTGGCCATGGCTGGCACCAGCAGCGCGGCTGATCGACTCGTTCATCAGCACCCCGCCGATATCATTCGCCCCGGAACAGAGCACCGCTGCGGCACCTTCGGCACCCAGTTTGACCCATGAGCACTGGATCGAGCTGATCCGCGTGTGTAGAACGATGCGCGCCACGGCATGCATCATAACCGTCTCACGCCAGCTGGGCCCTTGGCGGCTCAGACCCTTGCGATACATCGGTGCTTCCATGTGGACGAAGGGCAGCGGCACGAATTCGGTGAAGCCGCCGGTCTCACCCTGAAGCCGCCGCAGAGCCAGCAAATGCCGCGCCCAGTGAACCGGCTCCTCAAGGTGACCATACATGATCGTCGATGTCGTCGGCAGGCCGACGCGGTGCGCGGTGGCGATCACATCGAGCCATTCCTGCGTCATCAGCTTGTCCGGGCATATCTGCATGCGAATGCCATCATCGAGAATTTCTGCGGCCGTGCCGGGGAGCGAACCCAGACCAGCGTCCTTCAGGCGGCGCAGGTAATCCTCCACCGAAACACCCAGCGTCTTCGCGCCCTGGCTGACTTCGAGCGGCGAGAAGGCATGGACATGAAGATCCGGGCAAGCCGACTTCACCGCCTCAAGTATGCCTGCATAGGTGTCGCCGGTATAACTCGGGTGGATGCCGCCTTGCAGGCAGACTTCTGTTGCGCCCTTGGCGACGGCTTCCTGCGCTCGCTCCGCGACCTGCCCGAAATCGAGCACATAGGGTTTATCGCGGTAACCGCCCTTGGATGAAGTCTTTGAAAAGGCGCAGAAGCTGCACTTG
>JANOYZ010000003.1:0-1537 GCA_031429135.1 Novosphingobium sp.
TCGGCGAAGACCACCGCGCCATCGGACGCAATCGCCACGCCGCTGGTCACGCCATAACCGCTGGCTACAGCCTCGCTCTCCTGCCGCTCGGGCCAGAAGCGGTTTACCGTGCCGTTGGCCGTGGTGACCACCCATTCGCCCGGACCAGCGGCGGCAACATCGCGCACCCAGCCCGGAAAGCCCGGCGAGAACAGGTGCCCTGAAAGCTGGACTGTGCCGCCCGGGGCAAGCAGATAGATAAATCCACCATCAGCGATGAACAGCGTGCCATCTTCAGCAACCGCAAGGCCAAGTGGCCATTGCAGCCCGGTTTCGACCAGCGGTTTGACCACGCCGGGCGCGGTAATCTCATGGATCGAACCGGTGATGTGCGAAACGAAGGTCCGCCCACCCACAAAGGTCACATTATCAAGGCCCGGACCGATATCGGCGAGCAGCGATTTTTCACCGGTGCGCGGATCGATCTTGAGCACCTGCCCCGAATAGACCTGCGTCGAGACGATATAGCCATCGGGGTGGAACTTGACCGAATCGGGCACACCCAGATCCTTGGTCACCACCTCGGGCGCGCCGCCATCCAGCCCGACACGCCAGATCTCGTTGGCCGCCTGCGCCGGGAAATAGAGCTTGCCATCGGGGCCGACATCGAAGGCATTGACCATCGGAATCCCGTCCGCGATCACGCGCGGACTCCCGCCATTCCGATCAAGCTCCATGATCCGCGCGTCCATGGTCAGCTCACCGACAATGAGCTGACCCTGATGGAACGTGATCGGGTTGGCGACATTGATATCGCCCGCAAGGATCGCGCTGGTGCCATTGGCATGCAGCACGCTGACCCGGTTTTCGGTGATTTCCGTGCAATAGAGATTGCCGTCATCATCGAACACCAGATCATCGGGCGCAGTAATTCCTCCGCCGACCTGGCTGATCGTCTCGATCACGCCGCTGTCCACATCGATGGCGCTGACCCGGCTCCCAGCGACTTGCGCGACATAGATCCGCCCATCCTTGCCGGTGCGAATGCCATTGGCCCCGCTGAGACGGCTCGGCTGCGTCAGCCGCGCGCAGGTCCAGCCATCGGCCAGCTGAACCGGGCCATTCTCGTCAATGCGACCGCCGCCTTGCGCCATTTTCAGAACTCTCCAGAATTTACCGTTTGCTGGAGACTAGTGTTTCGCGTGGTCGGAGCAAGCGCAAGCGGGGAAGGCGATTCATCGCAGGGCCGGTGCGGTGTGCGGGTGCAGCTTCAATTCCGTTTGATTTCATGTGGAATGTGATTTATAAGTTACAAGTATGCTCACAATCCGTCAGGCACCAGAATTTGCGAAATGGTTTGGGGGCTTACGGGATGCGCGGGCATTCGCGCGGATTGCCGCCCGGATCGCGCGCGCTGCCGAGGGCAATTTTGGCGATGTGAAGCCCGCTGGCGGAGGCGGAGTTTCGGAAATGCGGATCGATTATGGCCCGGGCTACCGCGTCTATTTCATCCGCCGGGGAAGCGAACTTATCATCCTGCTGTGCGGCGGAGACAAGG
>JANOYZ010000004.1:0-6906 GCA_031429135.1 Novosphingobium sp.
GCGCGGGACAGCGCGACGCATTGCTCGCCCATCGCTTTGCGCATCTTGGGTGTGACGAAGGGCGACGGCGCTTCCTCGACCACCTTCTGGTGGCGGCGCTGGATCGAACATTCGCGCTCGTTGAGGTAGAGGATATTGCCGTGCTGATCGCCGAGGATCTGGATCTCGATGTGGCGCGGGTTGAGGATGAATTTCTCGATGAACACGCGGTCATCGCCGAACGAATTCAACCCCTCGCGCTTGGTCGCCTCGAAGCCCTCGCGCACGTCCTTCTCGTCATAGGCGAGCCGCATCCCCTTGCCGCCGCCGCCGGCCGAGGCCTTCATCATCACCGGATAGCCGATCTCTGCCGAAATACGCACCGCGTGCTCGGTATCCTCGATCTCGCCAACGAAGCCGGGGACGACGTTGACGCCCGCTTTGAGCGCCAGCTTCTTGCTCTCGATCTTATCACCCATCGCGGCAATCGCGTTCACCGGCGGGCCGACGAAGGCGATGCCCTCCTTGGCCAGCGCCTCGGCAAAGGAGGTGCGCTCGGACAGGAACCCATAGCCCGGATGGACAGCGTCCGCGCCGGTCTGCTTGGCAGCGGCGATGATTTTGTCGGCGATCAGGTAGCTTTCCGAGGCAGGCGAAGGACCGATATGCACCGCCTCGTCCGCCATCCTGACGAACGGCGCGCGGGCATCGGCATCGGAATAGACCGCCACGGTAGCGATGCCCATGCGTCGGGCGGTCTTGATGACCCGGCAGGCGATTTCACCACGATTGGCAATGAGGATTTTTTTGAACATCAGGTCTTCTTCCATTCACGCACTAACAAAGAGACCAATCCGAGCCAAAGCAGGGTTGGTATCCCTACCTGCATTGCGGTTGGAGCAATCAAATGTCGGCGGCAGTTCCAATATCCAGCGACGCAATCAAAGTCGGCCATTGACCATGCGAACCAGTTGGCAAACAGCCAGAATGCCAAGAGAAACGACCATGCAATGAAGCTTGCGATGAGCAGCTTTAGCCTCACCCCATCGCCTCCAGCTTCACGCAGCCCTTCGGCATCCGCTCCGCCGCAACCTGTGCCTCGGTCTGCTGCACGGCCATCGCCTTCAGCCCGAGCCTTGCGAACATCGCCGCGTCATTGTCGTCCCCGGCGTTGGGGGCCGTCAGCAGCTTGTCGCCGGTGAAGATCGAGTTCGCGCCCGCAAGGAAGCACATCGCCTGCGTCATCTCGGACATCGACTCGCGCCCCGCCGACAGCCGCACCATCGAGCCCGGCATGGTGATCCGCGCCACGGCAACGGTCCGCACGAACTCAATATCGTCGATCTTGGCGAGCGGCGTATCGGCCAGCATATCGCCCAGCACTGTGCCTTTAACCGGCACCAATGCATTGACCGGAACGCTCTCCGGATGCCGCTCTAGCGTCGCCAGCGTGTGGATGAAGCCGACGCGGTCGACGCGAGTCTCGCCCATGCCGACGATGCCGCCCGAGCAGACGTTGATCCCCGCTTGCCGCACATAATCCAGCGTCTGCAGCCGGTCATCCATGGTGCGGGTGGTGATCACCTGCGCGTAGCGTTCGGGCGAGGTATCGATGTTGTGATTGTAGTAATCGAGGCCAGCATCGGCGAGTTGCGCCGCCTGATGCGGTTCGAGCATACCCAGCGTCATGCAGGTTTCGAGGCCCATGGCGCGAACGCCCTTCACCATCTCGACAATCGCGGGCAGGTCACGGTCCTTCGGATTGCGCCAGGCGGCACCCATGCAGAAGCGGGTGGAGCCGTGGTCCTTCGCCCGCGCCGCCGATTGCAGCACCTCGGAGACGCCCATCAGCTTGGTAGCTTTGACGCCGCTGTCAGCCGAGACCGACTGCGAGCAATAGCCGCAATCCTCAACGCAGCCGCCGGTCTTGATCGATAGCAGCGTGGACAGCTGGACCTCAGCCGGATCGAACGACTGGCGGTGGACTTCGGCGGCGCGGAACACCAGTTCGGTGAAGGGCAGGTCGAAGACTGCCGCGATTTCCGCGCGGGTCCAGTCGGACCTGGGCGAAACATCCGCTCGTGCTGAGCTTGTCGAAGCACACGCGCGGCCTTCGACAAGCTCAGGCTGAGCGGGTGTTGTGATTGCAGTTGCCATTATTCAGCAGCCTCCTGTTCGCTGGCCCCCAATTCGCTTCCTGGCGGCGGCATGTTGTGGCCAAGCAGGCGCAGCATGTCAGCAGCGGCCTCGACCACATTGGTGCCGGGGCCATAGATGCCCTGCACACCCGCATCTCGCAAGAAATCATAGTCCTGCGGCGGGATGACACCACCCGCGACAACCTTGATATCCGGGCGTCCGGCTTCTTTAAGCAAGCCGATCAGTGCCGGGATCAGCGTCTTGTGACCGGCGGCGAGCGACGATGCCCCCACCGCGTCCACATCATTGGCCAGCGCCAGCGCGGCGGCTTCTTCCGGCGTCTGGAACAATGGCCCGCTGGTAACGTCAAAACCCATGTCGGTGAAGGCCGAGGCGATGACATTGGCCCCGCGATCATGGCCGTCCTGACCTATTTTAGCGACCAGCAAACGCGGCTGGCGGCCCAGACGGCGGGCAACCGATTCCACCCCGTCCAGCACCTGCGCATAGCGTGCATCAGCCGCATAGGCCTTGCCGTAAATGCCGGTCACCGGAACTGGCTGAGTGCCATAGCGACCGAAAACCACCTCCATCGCATCGGAAATTTCGCCCAGTGTGGCGCGGGCGCGGGCTGCGTCAACGGCCAAAGCCAAGAGGTTATTCTCAAAACCCGCTCGTGCTGAGCTTGTCGAAGCACCCACGCTAAACTCGCCGCTTGGCGCGTGGCCTTCGACAGGCTCAGGCTGAGCGGAGTCTGGATATAGATCAGCAACAACATCCGCTCGTGCTGAGCTTGTCGAAGCACACGCGCTGCCCTCTCCCCCTGCTCGTGCACCTTCAGTGAGAGCCTTGAGCGCCGCACGGCACTGCGCCTCATCACGGCCCGCGCGCGTGGTCTTGAGCCGGGCAATCTGCGCATCGCGCACCGCGTGGTTATCAATGTTCAATGTATCGAGATGCTCTTCACTGGCGAGGCGGTATTTGTTGACGCCAACGATCACGTCCTCGCCCTTGTCAACACGCGCCTGCTTGCCCGCTGCAGCTTCCTCGATCAGGCGCTTGGGCATCCCGGTAGCGACCGCCTTGGTCATGCCGCCGATGGCATCGATTTCCTCGATCAGCTTCCACGCCTCTTCCACCAGCGTCGCGGTCAGCGCCTCGACATAATAGGAGCCGCCGAGCGGATCGACGACCTTGGTGATGCCGCTCTCTTCCGCCAGCACGATCTGCGTGTTGCGGGCGATGCGCGCCGAAAAATCAGTGGGGAGCGCAATGGCTTCGTCGAGCGCATTGGTGTGCAGCGACTGGGTGCCGCCCAATGTTGCGGCCATCGCCTCGATCGTGGTGCGGATGACGTTGTTATAGGGGTCCTGCTCCTGCAAGGAGACGCCCGAGGTCTGGCAATGGGTGCGCAGCATTTTCGAGCGTTCGCTCTTGGCGCCCAGCCCGTCCATCACCCGGTGCCACAGCGTACGCGCGGCGCGCAGCTTGGACACTTCCATGAAGAAGTTCATGCCGATGCCGAAGAAGAAGCTGAGCCGACCGGCAAAGGCATCGATATCGAGCCCGGCTTCCATGGCGCGCTTGGCGTATTCCTTGCCATCGGCAATGGTGAAGGCCAGCTCCTGCACCGCCGTCGCCCCGGCCTCGTGCATGTGATAGCCCGAGATCGAAATCGAGTTGAATTTCGGCATGTTGGCGCTGGTATATGCGATAATGTCTGAGATGATTCGCATGCTTGGTTCGGGCGGATAGATATTGGTGTTGCGGACCATGAACTCCTTGAGGATGTCGTTCTGGATGGTGCCATCAAGCAGCGCCGCTGGCACGCCCTGCTCTTCACCGGCGACGATGAAGAACGCCAGAATCGGGATAACAGCACCGTTCATCGTCATCGAAACCGACATCTGATCCAGCGGGATGCCGTCGAACAGGATCTTCATGTCCTCGACCGAATCGATCGCCACCCCGGCCTTGCCAACATCGCCGACCACGCGCGGGTGATCGCTGTCATAACCGCGATGGGTGGCAAGATCGAAGGCGACTGACAGCCCTTTTTGCCCGGCAGCCAGATTGCGGCGGTAAAAAGCGTTCGATTCCTCGGCTGTCGAAAAACCAGCGTACTGTCGGATCGTCCAGGGGCGCCCCGCATACATCGAGGCGCGGACACCGCGAGTGAACGGCGCGAAGCCGGGGAGACCGGGATCGGGAGCGTCCTCAGCCGTATAGAGCGGCTTGATGGCAAAGCCCTCTGGCGTGTTCCAGGTCAGATCCTTGCCCTTGACCTCTTTCGCGGCGGCTGCCTGCCAGTCATCGATATTCGCCATGATATGCCTCATTCCCCCCGGAAGACCGGGGCGCGTTTTTGAAGAAATGCCGTAACCGCTTCCAGGCAATCCTTTGAATTGCCGGAGATACGCTGCGCTTCCTCTTCGGTATTAAGTGCCGTTTCATAGTCCGACCCCCAGCCGGACTGCACGGCCTGACGGATCAGACCGTATGACACGGTTGGTCCCGCAGCGAGACGGGCGGCAAGCGCCTTGGCCTCGGCCAGCAGCGCCTCGTCTGGAACCACCTTGTAGATCATGCCCCAATCGAGCGCCTTGGCCGCAGGAATCCGCTCGGCCAGCACCAGCGCCTCATTGGCGCGCGCCGTGCCGACGAGGCGCGGCAAGAGCCAACTGGCTCCAGCATCTAGCGCCAGACCGACATTGGGAAAGGCGAAGTAGAAAAAGGCGCTTTCCCCGGCGATAACGAAATCTGCATGCAGCGCCAGCGGCGCGCCTGCCCCGGCTGCCGCGCCGTTCACCGCCGCCACCACCGGAATTTTCAGCGCGGCCAGTTTGCGCAGCATCGGGTTGATCGCATCAACCAGACCCTTCTTGATCATATCACCAAAGCCCATGCCTTGCGGTACGCCCGAGGCCATATCGCCGCCTGAACAAAAGCCCTTGCCCGCGCCAGCAATCACCAGTGCCCGCGCATTGCCGAGCTTGTCCAGCGCATCGCTCATCTCGCTCGCCAGAGACCACGAAAGCGCATTGCGTGTATCGGGGTGGTTGAGCGTCAGGACGGCAACATCGCCCTCAAATTCAAGGATTACGCGTTCGCAAGCCATCAGTGTGCCCCCTTGGGAGTTTCCATAATCTCGGTCAGTTGCCCGCCCATATCTTTGGGGTGGACGAAGATGATCAAGGTGCCGTGCGCGCCGATGCGGGGTTCGCCTAGCACGCGCTTGCCCATGGCCTCGAGTTCCGCTTTCGCGGCGTGAATGTCTGGCACTTCATAGCAAATATGGTGCTGGCCACCGAGCGGGTTCTTCTCGAGCCACTTGCCGACTGCCGAATCCGGCGAAGTCGGCTGGAGCAGTTCGATCTGGGTGCCAGCCGTGCCGTCTTCTCCGGGTGTGTTGACGAAGCAGACGCGGACCTGCTGCGATTCCAGCACGAACGGCTCGGTAATGTCAGCCGCCCCCATGACATCGCGGTAGAATACTATCGATGCGTCAAGATCGGGCGTGGCAACGCCGATGTGGTTCAATCTTCCAAGTTTCATGAGACGTTCTCGATAATCATGGCGATGCCCTGCCCACCGCCGATGCACATGGTGATCAGCGCGTATTTGCCGCCAGTGCGCTTCAGTTCGTAAGCCGCCTTGACCGTGAGGATGCAGCCCGTCGCGCCGACCGGATGGCCGAGCGCAACGCCCGAACCATTGGGATTGAGCTTTGCGCGGTCAAAGCCGAGCACCTTGGCGACCGCCAGCGCCTGTGCGGCGAAAGCTTCGTTGGCTTCGATCACGTCCATCTGATCGAGCGTCAGCCCGGCGCGTTTCAGCACAATCGGCACGGCCATGATCGGGCCTTCGCCCATATATTCCGGCTCAACGCCCGCATGGCCCCAGGCGACAATCTTCGCCAGCGGCTTCAGCCCGCGCTTTTCAACTTCCGCGCCAGTTGCCAGCACGACAGCTGCCGCGCCATCGTTGATGCCCGAGGCGTTGGCGGCAGTGACAGTGCCGTCCTTCAGGAAGGCCGGCCGCATAGAGCTGAGCGTTTCCGCCGTGGTATCGGCGCGCGGATGCTCGTCGGTGTCGAACAGCGTCACGCCCTTGCGGGTCTTGATTTCGATGGAAAGGATCTGCTCCTTGAAGCGGCCCTCGGCAATGGCATGGCAAGCCCGCTGGTGGCCTTCGAGCGCCAGCCCATCCTGATCCTCGCGGGTTACCTGATGGCGCGCGGCGCAGTTTTCGGCGGTGATGCCCATGTGATAGCCGCCGATGGCATCTTGCAGACCCTGCGTGAGCGCATCGATCTGGGTATTGTCACCCATCTTCCTGCCCCAGCGCACGCCGTGGTCATGATAAGGCACGTTCGACATGGACTCCGCGCCGCCCGCAAGCGTGATCGATGCCTCACCCAGCTGCATCATCTGAGCGGCGGAGACGATGGCCTGCACACCCGATCCGCACAGGCGATTGAGCGTGAGCGCGGGAGTGCCAAAGGGAATGCCAGCATTCAGCGCGATGACGCGGCTGAGCATGGAATCCTTGGCGCTCGTCGGCATGACCTGACCGATAACGACGTGCTCAACGTCATCGGGCGAAATTCCGGCGCGGGCCAGCGCCTCAGTGGCAACCTTGCCGCCAAGATCGGAGGGCATGAAGCCCTTCAACGCCCCGCCGAAGTCCCCGATCGCGGTGCGAACGCCGCTGACGATGTAGATGTCTTCGCTGTTGGTCATTGATTGCCTTCTATTTGTCTTCAATGAGCGGAGGGTTTGCGCCGCG
>JANOYZ010000005.1:0-6524 GCA_031429135.1 Novosphingobium sp.
CGGCAGGAAGGGCAGGCCGAAGGCGGCAGCTTTGAGACCCCACTGGAACATGCCCTCGTCCAGTTCGAGCACTTCGATCTGCCCGGCTTCGCGCGCCTTGCGGAACCAGGGTTCCAGAGGGATCGCATCAAGCGAGACGAAAGCGAAGACCAGCTTCTTCACCTTGCCCGCCGCGCACAGCATCCCGACATCCGCGCCGCCATAGGCCACCAAGGTCAGATCCTTGAGGCTCGAGCGCATGATTTCGCGGACCAGTGCCATCGGTTTGCGCCGTGGCCCCCAGCCGCCGATCCCCAGTGTCATCCCGTCTGAAAGTTGTGCGACGATCTGCGCCGTATTCATCCGCTTGTCGAGCATGGCTTATTCCGCCGCCTTCTTCATGGCTTCCTGCCATGCCCAGACATGGCCCCAGACGCTGATTTCTGTGTGTTGCGTGGTCAGCCATGTTTGAGGGTCGATCACCAGTCCCTCGCAACCGATTTCAAGATCAAAACCGGACGGCGTCTGCACATAGAACCCGGTTACTTCATCGTTGACGTGGCGACCAAGCGAAGCGGATTCTTGATAGCCGAACTGTCGCATTCGGTCATGCGCTTTGCCGACCTCGATCAGGTTTGGCATTTCGAGCATCAGATGGACGCAGCCTGATGGCGGCACAGGGCCTTCGCCGATTGCCAGACTGTGATGGCGCCCATTGTCAGCATGGAGAAACGCAAAACCCACGCCGGGATCGTGCGGTGGTCCACCCATAAAATAGAACCGCGGCATGTCGCTTTTGCCAAAGCCGACAACATCGCAGTAGAACGCAACCGTCTCATCGAAATTGGGGGCCGAAAGCACGGCATGTCCCATTCCCATGGACCCAGTAACAAAGCATGGAACCCCTATCGGGGAGACAAAGGGAGCCGCATCGCTGAGCCCACCCCAGAAGAACTCCAGGCTGTTTCCAGCCGGATCGCTGGTACGGAACATGTCGGATGTGCAACGCAATGCCGCCTCATCCGCTTCTGCGAGCTCTACGGGCCAACCAGCGGCGCGGATTGCCTGAGCCAGGGAATCCAAAGCGGCCTTGTCGGACAGCTCATAGCCCGCTGCTATCATCCGCTCTTCCGCTCCCGGCTGGATACTGAAACGGAAAGGCCGTTCATCGATCCGGTATTGCGCTGCGCCGTCGGCTGCATCGGCAGTGCGCATCGCCCCGGCCATCTGCGTCAGGAAATGATCCCATCGCTCCGGTTGTGCGGTTTCAACCACGACATAGCCAAGCGCCTTCACACTCATTGGCGTCAGACTCCCTTTACCAGATCGAGAAAGTGGGGGCGCTCGCCTCCGCCATCGACTTGAATTCGTGCGCCGCTGACCCAGCTTGCAAGCGGTGTGCAAAGCCATAGCACCGCCCCTGCAAGATCATCGCCGGTGCCCATCCGGCCCAGCGGCATCGAGCGGGCAACCGCTGCCTGCGCCTGCGCATCGCCATAGGTGACTTCTGCATTTTCTGTCGTCATCAGCCCGGCGATGATGGCGTTGACCCGGATGTTGTCAGGTCCCCATTCCTGGGCAAGGCTTTGAGTAAGATTGAGCAGCCCGGCCTTGGCGGCTCCATAAATTGAAGTGCCGGGTGAAGGGCGGGCTCCCGAAACGCTGGCGATATTGATGATGCTGCCCGAACCTGCCTTGGCCATATGGGGATAGCAGGCTTGCGCCAGATAAAGCGGGCCGACCAGATTGAGTTTCAGGATTGCATCGACGAACCGCGGACTCGCCGATGCGGCATCGGTTGCCGGGCTTCCACCCGCATTGTTGATCAATATGTCGATCCGGCCAAACCTGGCAACGACAGCATCGACCAGATTGCGGGCCTGATCAGGATCGCGCACGTCAGCCTTGATATATTCGATCCGGTCGCCCAGTATCTCAGGCTTGGTCCGGCCGCAGACGGTGGTCTGGCAGCCAGCCTGCGCAAGGGCATTGGCGATCGCTTTGCCTAACCCTCTGGTGCCACCGGTGACGATGGCAACCTGTCCGGTCAGATCAAGATCGGTTTGTATCGCCAAGACTCGCTGTCCCCACAGTCGCTGAATCGCGGAATAATGCTTCCATTCACACTGAAACAGCCACAATCGCAAGCAAAATCGCTTTTTGATTGACGATTTGCGTATCAAATGGCAGTAATTTTTACGAATGTCCCGTTTTGACGAACTTTGAGTCGAGGCGTGTATTAGGAGGCAGCTATGGTCAGCGTTGTTGCAATGAAGCCAGAAGCAGGGGCAATGCCCTCGCATCAAGAACTGGTGAACCGCGCGCGGGCCATGATTCCCACCCTGAAGGCGCGGGCAAAACACTGCACGGCGGCGAGAAATGTTCCAGCGGAATCGATTGCCGAGATGCAGGCGGCCGGGTTTTTCAGGATTCTCCAGCCCAAACGCTTTGGCGGCTACGAGATGAACCCAAACGTCTTCTTCGATGTCCAGAAACTGCTGGCTGAGGGCTGCATGTCCACCGGCTGGGTCTATGGTGTGCTCGGATGCCATCCTTATGAATTGGCTCTGTTCGATATAGAGGCGCAGCAGGATGTCTGGGGCGACGACCATGCCATGCTGGTTTCGTCCACTTACCAGCCGGTCGGTAAGGTCGAACATACAGATGGCGGATTCTTCCTCTCAGGACGCTGGGGTTTTTCGAGCGGTTCGCTGCATTGCGGCTGGATTCTGCTTGGTGCCCTGATCTTTCCGCCCGACGGCAAAGGCCCACCTGAAATGCGGACCTTCCTGTTACCGCGCTCGGATTATCGCATCATCGAAGGAAGCTGGGACACCTTTGGCTTACAGGGAACCGGCAGCCTGGATATCGTGGTCGACCGGGCCTTTGTGCCAGATTACCGGACCCATAAGGCTTCGGACGGCTTCCTTTGCCAGAACCCGGGGCAGGCTGAAAACAGCGCGCTGCTCTATACCTTGCCGTGGGCGCAGGTATTTGTCCGTTCGGTCTCGACCGCAGCCTTTGGCGGAGCACGGGCGGCGATCAATGCTGCCATGGGAATCATGAAAGACCGGGTGTCAACCAACACCGGCAAGGCCTCGAAGGCCGATCCGGTTCTCCATGCCGCGATTGCTGCCGCGCATGCGCAAACCCTTGAGATGGAGGCAACGCTGCGGCTCACTTTTGACGATCTTATGGCGATTGCCGAACGGGGTGAGACCATTCCGATGGAGAAACGGGCGCTTTATGCCTATCAGTCGTCCACCGTCGTGCGCCGGCTGGCGCGGCTGGTTGATGATGTGGTGCAATTGCTGGGCGGGCGGGCGATCTATATGTCGAGCGAGATTATCCAGCCATGGCTCGATCTCAATGCTGCGCGTGCCCATGTTGCCAATGATCCGGCCAATCGTACCGGCGATGTGGTTGGGACGATGCTGGGTGAAGAGCCTGCCTTCACATTCCTTTGAGGGATAATTTGTGACCGAACTTCGAGAGGCGACTTACTCTGTCGCGGGTGGCTATGACATTCACCTTAAGGAAATCGGTGCGGGGCCGGTGGTGGTGTTCATCCACGGCAGCGGACCGGGCGCTTCGGGTGCTTCCAATTTCCGGCAAAATTACAACGCCTTTGTCGCCGCCGGTTACCGGGTGATCTTGCCGGATATGATCGGCTATGGCGCATCATCCAAGCCTGAGGGGATCGATTACACGCTCCAGCTGTTTACCGACACACTGTTTGAAGCCCTGATCGCCCACGGGATCACCCGGGCCTCGCTGATCGGTAATTCGCTGGGCGGCGGGGTTGCTATCCAGATGACGCTCGATCATCCCGAATTTGCCGAAAAGCTGATCCTGATGGCACCGGGCTGCGTTGAAGAGCAGGCGAGCTATTTCACCATGCCGGGGATCGCCAGGATGGTTTCGGGCTTTGGCAGTCCCGATTTCAATCTGGAGGAACAGCGTCGGCTGATCAGAAATCTGGTCCATCCCGATTTTGCGCCAAGGATCCCCGATACGCTGGTGCAGGAACGCTTTGCGGTGGCACGGACGCAGCCCAAGGACGTGCTGGCGCGGATGCGCACGCCCAATCTTGGCCCCCGTGTTGGCGAGCTCAAGCAACCGATCTTCGTCATGTGGGGACATAATGATGAATTCTGCCCCGAAAGCGGTGCGCGCTATTTCCTCGATCAATGCACCGATGCCCGCTGCCTGACCTTCGCCCGCACCGGCCACTGGGTGCAAGTAGAGCGGGCAGAGGAATTCAACCGCTATTCGATCGATTTTTTGAAGTGACGCTGACTGCGGAGGAGATAGCCGCGAAATACGGCGCGCAACTATACGATTGCCTGCGCGAGCGGCGGACGATTCCGCCACTGAGTACGCGCAATCCATCGCTGACCGTAACTGATGCCTATGCCATCTCGCTCGACTTCCTGGGACGCCGCCGCAAGGATGGAGAGCGGGTTATCGGCAAGAAAATCGGCGTGACTTCAAAGGCTGTGCAAGACATGCTCGGTGTCCACCAGCCCGATTTCGGATTTCTGACTGATTGGATGCAGGTAACCGGCGATATCGATATTGATGCCAAGGCGCTGATTGCCCCGCGCGCTGAGGCTGAGATCGCGTTCATCCTCAAAGACTGCCTGAATGGCCCCGGCGTGACCGTAGCTGATGTCATTGTGGCTACCGAGAGCATCGCGCCATGTTTCGAGATAGTCGACAGCCGGATCGATGACTGGAAGATCGGAATTATCGATACAGTATCCGATAATGCCTCTTGCGGAGTTTTCTTGATCGGCGATGCCCGTGCAGATCCTCGTGATCATGATCTTCCCGGCCTGCATGTGACCGTTACCAAAAATGGTGCGCCGCTGTCCGAAGGTTATGGCTCTGCGGTGCAAGGCAACCCGGCTCAGGCGGTTGCTTGGTTGGCCAATACTCTGGGCGCTTTTGGCGTGACACTTGATGCGGGTGATATCATCCTGTCCGGCTCGCTTGTGCCGCTGGCACCGGCGGTCAGAGGCGATACTTTTGAAATGACTCTCCACGGGATTGGCGGATGCACCGCGCGCTTTGTGTGAAGGATTGAAATGGGACGGGTAAAGGCAGTGATCATCGGATCGGGCAATATCGGCACCGATCTGATGATCAAGATGATCAAATACCCCCAGAACATGGAACTGGTGGCAGTCGTCGGAATCGATGAGGCCTCCGAAGGTCTTGCGATGGCGCGCGATCGCGGGATCGCAACCACGCATGAAGGGATCGAGGGGCTGAAGAAGCTGGCCTGCTATCCCCAGATCGGGATCGCCTTCGATGCGACCTCTGCCTATGCCCACCAGGCCCACGACGCCGCCTTGCGCGCCGATGGGATCCAGGTGGTCGATCTGACCCCGGCAGCGATCGGCCCGTTCATCATCCCGTCGGTCAATATGGAAGAGCATCTGGGCGCGCCCAATGTGAATATGGTCACTTGCGGCGGACAGGCGACAATCCCGATGGTCGCAGCGGTCAGCCGGGTTGCCAAGGTCCATTATGCCGAGATCATTGCCTCGGTCTCGTCGCGCTCGGCCGGGCCCGGCACCCGCGCCAATATCGATGAGTTCACCCGCACCACCGCGCGCGGGATCGAACAGGTTGGCGGCGCGGTCAAGGGCAAGGCGATCATCATCCTCAACCCGGCCGAACCGCCGATGATCATGCGCGATACGGTCTTCACCCTTTCCGAAGGCGGCGACGAAGAAGCGATCCGCGCCTCGGTCAAGGCGATGGTGGCGCAGGTTCAGAAATACGTTCCGGGCTACCGGCTCAAACAGGAAGTCCAGTTCGAACGCTATGGCGATAACAACCCCCTGCATATTCCAGGGCTGGGAGATTTCATCGGCATCAAGACCAGCATCTACCTCGAGGTCGAAGGCGCGGGCGATTATCTGCCAAGCTATTCGGGCAATCTCGACATCATGACCGCAGCAGCCAAGGCCACCGGCGAATTGCTCGCCGCGCGGAGGATGGCGGCATGAGCGGGTTCGAGGTTGAGCGGCACGACAAGATTTACATCCAGGACGTGACCCTGCGCGATGGGATGCATGCGATCCGCCATATGTACGGGCTCGATCATGTGCGCGCCATTGCCAGGGTGATTGACGCGGCGGGCGTCGATGCGATCGAAGTTGCCCACGGCGATGGCCTGTCGGGGACCAGCTTCAACTATGGCTTTGGCGCGCATACCGATTGGGAATGGCTGGAAGCGGTTGCCGAGGTTCTGACCAAATGCGTTCTCACCACCCTGATCCTGCCGGGGCTGGGGACGGTCGACGAATTGCGCCGCGCGCATGGCCTGGGCGTCCGCTCGGTCCGGGTGGCGACGCATTGCACCGAGGCCGATGTTTCGCGGCAGCACATCGGGATCGCCCGCGATCTGGGCATGGATGTATCCGGCTTCCGGATGATGAGCCACATGATCGGGCCCGAGGCTTTGGCGCAGCAGGCCCTGCTGATGGAAAGCTACGGCGCGCACTGCGTCTATGTGACTGACAGCGGCGGGG
>JANOYZ010000006.1:0-14699 GCA_031429135.1 Novosphingobium sp.
ACCCGCGAGACCGCGCGTTCGAGCATCATGTCGAGTGCGCGTTGGCACTTGCCGACGGTGCGCATGGCATGATGGATCCGTCCGCCACCCAGCCGCGCCTGCGCAACCTTGAACCCATCACCGGGAAGCCCGAGGATATGATCGGCTGGAATGCGGACCTGGTTGTAGCGGATATGGCCGTGCGAGCCTTCTTCATAGGGGCTCTCCCCCGCTATCGCGACATTGCGGATAATCTCGATCCCCGGCGTTTCTGCTGGGACCACGAACATGCTCATCCGACTGGTCAGCGGTGCTTCGGCGTCGGTGACGCAGACGACGAGGAAGAAAGTGGCAAAGCGGGCGTTCGAGGAAAACCACTTCTCGCCATCAATCACCCATTCATTGCCGTCTTTCGTGGCTTTGCAGATGAACACGCCGGGATCGGCACCGCCCTGCGGTTCTGTCATCGAAAAGCACGAGAAGATATCGCCCGCCATCAGCGGCCCGAGGTACTGCTGCTTTTGTGCGGGAGTGCCAAACAGCGCGAGGATTTCGGAATTGCCGGTGTCCGGCGCGGCGGTGCCGAAGATCGTCGGTGCCCAGTTGGAACGACCCAGAATCTCGTTCATCAGTGCCAGCTTGACCTGACCATAGCCCGGTCCGCCAAGATTAGCCCCGAGGTGGCAGGCCCACAGTCCTTGCGCCTTCACTTGCGCCTGCAACGGCAGCAGATGCTGGCGCGCCCTGGCCTGCGATGGATCAAACTGGATGCCCTGCTCGGGCCACAGCAGGTCCATCGTCTCGCACTCTTCACGGACGAACTGGTTCATCCAGTCAAGCTTGGTCTGAAATTCTGGCTCTACGGAAAAATCGATCATGTCATCCTCGCGATCTGCGCTGCCGACTCGCGGAAGCAGTTATCGACGATGCGGGCAAAAAAGCGCCCGACATCCTTGGGCAGTTGCCCGGCTTCAGCAGCGGCGACCTTGTATTCGAGCAGACAGCCCGACTTGAACTTGGCGAGCAGCGAAAAATATTCGTAATCGCGGAAATTGCGGCCCGTGCCGGCGCAGTAATAGCGGGCAAGCTCCTGCTTGGTCGGGAACAGGCTGGGGTTCTGCAAAGCGGTGGGGAACACTTTGTCCGGATCATCCTCATCGCGCATTCCGCCGGTAAACCAGCCAAGGTCGATCATCGGATCGCCGATGGTCGAAAGCTCCCAATCGATCATCGCAGCAAGCCGGGGCGGCGGGCCGTGGTGGAACATCATGTTGGGCGTGCCAACATCGCCGTGGATAATGCCGGTGACTTCATTGGCCGGCACATTGCCGCGCAGCCATTCCTCGGTTTCTGTATAGCCGGGGAAGCTGCGGCCTTTGTAACCAGCATAGCGATCAGTGTAGCCTGCCAGTTGCCCAGCCCAGCGATCCACCTGCCGTTCAAGGAATTTGCCCGGCTTGCCATAGTCGCCCAGACCAATGGCGACGTGATCGACATTGGCCAGCTTGATCAGGCCATCGATGATCGCGAAGGGAATGCCGTAGATATAGGGCATCCGGTCAAACGGCGGTTCGTTGTGAATTTTCTCGTCACGCAGGTTGGGTGCCCAGCCCTTGACCATTTCCATGACATAGAATGGCCGCCCGATCACCTCGGCATCCGCGCAGGCACCATAACAATGCGGGTGCGGCACATCGGTCTGGCCCAGCGCAGTGAGTATCCGTGCCTCACGCAGCACACCCTTTTCCGCGCCGGGCGGCGGCACGGCAGGCGGACGGCGCAAGACCATCGGGCCCTCGCCGCGATCTATCGTCAGCACCACATTGGAAGTGCCGCCCGAAAGGATCGTGGTGGCCAGCGGCCCATTGCCAAGTTCTGGCACATGCATATCCAGCCAGTCGGTCAAGGGACCGATGGGTGCAAGTTCCGCGAGATTATGCGCGATCTGTGACATTCAGTCCCTTCATCCATCCCATGCGAGAGGAAAAATCAAATTATCGCCACCGGGTTGCCGTAAAGCTTGCGCAATTCATGCTTGGCCAACTTGCCCGAGGGGATGCGCGGCAACTCCTCGACGAATTCGTAGCTGCGCGGGCTGGTGACCGGTGAAATCCGCGAGCGGCACCAATCGCGCAGTTCTGCTTCCAGTTCAGGCCCGGCATCGGCCCACAGCTTCGGCTGGATGATCGCTTTGACCTCCTCGCCATATTCAGGGTTGGCAACCCCGATCACGGCAGCGTCAAGCACCTTGGGATGGACGATCAGGCAATCCTCGATCGCTTGCGGATAGATATTCACCCCGCCCGAGATGATCATAAAGTCCTTGCGATCGGTGAGGAACAGATAACCGTCCTCATCCAGCCTGCCGATGTCTCCCACGGCATACCAGTTCGGATGATCGGGATGGCTGGCCTTGCGGGTTTTCTCGGCATCGTTGAGATAATGAATCGTGCGGCCCTCGACGGTTTCAAAATAGATTGCACCACTTTCCCCGGCGGGTAATTCCTGGCCATCATCATCGCAGATATGGATGATCCCAAGCCCCGCGCGCCCCACCGATCCGGGCTTTTTCAACCATTCCTCGGAAGCAATGCCAGTGCCGCCAACGCCTTCGGTGCTGCCGTAATATTCATAGATGATCGGCCCCCACCAATCGATCATCCGCCGCTTGATCTCGACCGGGCAAGGCGCTGCTGCATGGACTGCCAGCTTGAGTTCCGAAAAGTCAAAGCCCAGCCGCACTTTGTCAGGCAGCGCCAGCATCCGCACGAACATGGTGGGCACGAACTGCGCAGTATTGACCTTCCACTCCTGCATGGCGCTCAGCGCAGCCTCGGCGCTGAACTTGCGCAGGGTAACGAATGTGCCGCCAAGGCGATGCGAAGCGATCATGCCGCTGAGCGGTGCCCCGTGATAGAGCGGCCCGGCGTTGAAGGCGACGAGCGGCTTGAACGGCTCGTAGAACATCGGCTTGCCTTCGGACTGATTGAACTCGTCAATCGGGCCGGGAGTGAACGGCATCCTGATGCCTTTAGGGCGACCGGTGGTGCCGCTGGAATAGATCAGGTGAAAACCGGAAATCTCATCGGCAACTGGCGTGACAGGCATCGCCGCCATCGCCGCACTGAGCGAAGCAGCGCCGGGAATGGCTTCGCCGCCCGCATAGAAAATGTGCGCAACTCCGGGGATCAGTCCCGCAGGATCAGCGGCCAGCGCATGCGGGGTTTCGCCCAGCGATGCCGAAAGCACCAGCACCTTGGCCTCACTGTCGCCAAGAATATAGGCAACTTCGGCAGGTTTGAGATGGGTTGAAAGCAGCGTGACAAACAGCCCGCTGCGCGTTGCGCCCCAATAAACAGCTGCAAATTCCGGCGAATTGCGCATCATCACACCAAGGCGATCACCCGGCTTCAGACCCAAAGCACGCAGCAACTGCGCCGCGCGGTTCGAGCGTTCGTCCAGTTCACGATAGGTCAGTGTCTCGCCGCTATCGGCGATGACAAAGGCCAGAGCATCAGGCGTGGCGACGGCATGGCAGCTGGGGTGAAAACCGGGCATTGTGTCACTCCCTCCCAGCTACTGACCTGCTGAACGCATAGCCTATCACCGGAGCCATCAGGCGCAATCAAAGCACTGCTACCCGTGACTCGAGAGCGCCGGGGCGATAGAGCCTATTGCTGAGCCAGAGCAGCAGCTTCAGCATCACACCCGGCCACATTGCTCTTGCCGGCAAGAGCTGCCGCTTCAGCGCGCGCTGCGGCAACATCGGCTAGGAAGGCAGGTTCTGAAGCCAACCGTGCCAAAACCGCACTGCCCGAAATCCGCCCCTCCTCGACATCCACCAGCCAGTGGACATTGCAGACCCGCCGGCTGTCTCCATAGGCGCGGCCCCGGGCAACCAGTTGCGTTGTGCGTCCGGGGATAACCTCGGCCAGGATCAGCCCCCAGCCCCAGCCAATCGCGCTGTGGCCTGATGGATAGGAGCCGTCAGCCCGCAGCACCTTTTCATGCTCGGGCGTGCAGGTGGCCTCGCCGTTCACCATGAACGGGCGTGGGCGCATGTATTTCTGCTTGGTCGCGCGCGTCGATATGGCAAGGTCTCGCGCGACGCGGAGCATCAGTTGTTCGATCTTCGGCGTGGTCTTTGGCCCCAGATTGATCCCCGCCGCGCAAGAGAATGTGCTGGTGACGGACGGCGAGAAGATATCGGCATCACGCCGTGCCATATCCCAGCGCGGTGATCCACGCAGCGCCAATGCGGTCTTCGACGCCTCGATATCACGCGCTTCAGCGCCGGAACCGGTGGCTGGTGGTGGCGGGTTCAGCGCAAGGCCGTCTGGCGTCGCACCGGCGGGTAAATAGCCTTTCAGGGCGAGAAAGTTGCCGGGCACCGGTGTCACTGGCGGAGCCGGTGCCAGCGTCTGCTTGGCCACCGCACTAACTGAGATAATCGCAAGTCCGACGATCAGTACCCGGCTCAACATCATAGTCCTTCCACCATTATGCAGCGATAGGGAGCGGCTTTTTGCCGATGCTTGATCGCTGCCTGATAATCAGGACTATAATACCAATTGCTGGCAGATTCCTTATCTGGGAATTCAAGAATGACGACGCCGTCCGCTTTGTCGCCTTCGAGCGTTTCCAGCGCGCCATAGACCACCAGCGGCTTCAGCCCCTCTGGCGGCGGCCCCGAACGGTTGCTGTTCTGGTAGGCGGTCATTGCCTCGTGATCGGTCACTTCGCCCTCGCGGATGAAAATCATATAGGTTGCCAAGCGAACTCTCCCTCAGTCGCGGGCTTATTACCCTTCGACACCATCCTCATGCACCATCCAGTGCACGAAGCGATGCAAGGCGTACATCGCGTCATGCGGATTGCCAATGGTACTTGGACCGGCTTCTCCCAGGTGGACAACACGCTGTGCGCCGCCTGCCGCCAGCCGGTCGCGATAATCAGCCATGCGGTCAAACGGATAGAACCCCACCGTTTGCGTCGCGACGTTGATCCACTTCACCGCATCATCCAGCCGATCAACGCGCACGACATTAGCGGTCTTGTTGATCGGATGAAAATCGACCGGCTCTTCTGAGCGGATTACCAGACCCTTGCCGTCAGTCTTGCCCCAGACGCCATAGTCATCATCCATCATCATCAGCGCCTCGACCTGTTCCTTCATGTCCATATCGAGCGGACGGTGATCGCCTGAAGCCGCAGCGCGGGCAGCTATGTGTTTGTGGAGTGCGGCACAGAACCTGTTGACCTGCTCCTCGCTGCCTTCGACATATTGAAAGCGGCTGGCGACACAGGCTTCCTGATTGAGCGTCATGACATCAGCCGAGGCGAGGCTTGCCACCTCATCAATGCGCTCATCACTTGCGAAGACTTCTCTCCCGACCATCGAGATCGAGGTCTTGGGATCGAACGACACCAGCTGGAAACCGGGGCCGAGATATTTGACCACGTTGTTGATCGCATCTCCGCCGCCCCAGGCAACGATCTTGTCAAAATACTGCGGGCGATAGAGCACGCGCTCGGTGGCATCATCGCCGCCGCGCCAGTAAACCGCCGACATCGATTTGACGATGGGGTGAGTAGGATCGATATCCGCCATGATGCGCAAAATCGCGACCATGGTGAAAGGATCAGCCGAGCTCATCTTGAACAGGTTGATCGCCTTGACCATCGCCCCTTGCGCCACCGATTTCACCGCAACACCCGGCGAATTGCCTGGCAGCACATGGATCAGCCGCGGAGCAAAGGCGCGGATGAAGCTCTTGCGACCGGTGAAGTCCTGCTTGGGAATCCACTCATCCAGCGCGCGCGGATCGGGGAAGTTCTGCTCGACTTCGGCCATCAGCTTGCGCTTGTCGAGATAGCTTGCCGCATACATCGCCTGATTGGCCACCACATCACGCGGCAAGATATGTGTGGAGCACATCCGCTCGATGCATTCAGCCATGAACTCGTTCCTGGGATCGCGGATGCGGTCGCCGGTCATGCACAGGAAGTCGATGATTTCGGCGAGCGGCACATTGAGCAATGGCGGCACTTCGGTGCGCGGCGGGATCGCCCGGTCAAAGGGGATATGCGGTGTTGCGAAGGTAACCCCCAGATCGCGCGATTTCTGGATCACGTCCTTGCCTTCGAGCAATTCGCCGCGCAGGAAAAACGGTGCCGAGACGATGGGTTCCGCCGTATCGGTTATAAGTTCGATGATCTGGTTCATGCCACGCCCCTGACATAGGCATCGATGGTGCCCGCACAGCCGATCTTGTCGTCACCTTCAATATCCGCATAGCGCGCGATGTTGTCGCGGATCGATGGCCCCTTGTTGCCGCAAGCGCAGGCACTGTAATCGAGCGCAATCTTGTCACCAGTGATGATCCCGCCCCAGCGGCCATCGAGCGAGAGGTCGAAGAACGCCGCGCGTCCCTCGATCTCGCCGCCCTTGATGTCAAAAGGCAGCAGCGTGTCACCTTCCTTATTGAGGATCATCGGGACAATCCAGGGCGGCACATGATAGCGCCCGCCATCGCGGCACTTGGGCATGCCGGAATTAAGCTCCTGCATCGAATAGTTCTGGAAATGGCGGCCTTCGGGAATGTTGAAAGTGCCATGCACGAACTCCTGATAGTCGTCCGGAAGCAACGCGCGCTTGAGCCCGCCGCTGACATAGATGCAGTTATCCGGGTTGAAGTCCTTGGCCAGATAGCCCTTGTCACGCACCACTTTGGCTACGGCATAGAGCCCGCTCCACAGTCCGGAAACCATCAGCTTCCTGTCGCGGTTGGCGATGATCGCATCGGCGGTAAGGTCAATGGCATCGTCGAGCACCTGCTGGCGCTCTGCCGAGGTGTTTTCGAAGGCGGCGATCTCATCGGGTCGTGCGGTGCCGTCTCCCATCTTCTTGCGCATCACTACCATTTTGGTCAGCGAACCGACAGTAATCGGCGGCACCGGATAGTTCCAGCGCGGCCATTCCGGGTTCGAGAATGCTGCGGTCTGCGCCGCACCAATGGTCAGGTTCTTGGGCACCGTGGCGACCGGCGCGCAGCCGATCATCATGCGGTCCTGCGCTGGCTGCACGCCCGACCCCCATGAGAAAACACCCACCGTATCTAGCTTCGACCAGTTCATGTCCTGCTGGCTGGCGATCAGCATGGCGGACTTGCCGGTAGTACCGCTGGAACACGAGATGAAATAGCCCTTGGCTGCGAGCCGTTCGATCCATTCATCGATATCGGCCACGCCTTCAAGATCAACGCCTTCAATCGGATAGGGCGAGACTGTGCCCAGCCACTTGGTCAGCCGATCCCACTTTTCCTCGATCAGGAAGCTTTCGGGATAGCTTTTGTAGGCGGTGTGCGGGAACAGCAGCGGGACTATGTCCTCCACCGCAGTGATCTCGCTGGTTCCGGCTTCATTGGCGCGGTGGGCCAGCAGCTTGATCCGGGTCTTGCGATCCTGAAACCGCTCATTCAGCGCCGCGACTTGCAGAGCGCGAAGCTCTGACGCAGGGTAATCGAAACGATCCGGGGCATCGACCAGCGTGGTCAGTTTCTCAATTGCTGAGGTCATGATCGGGATCCTTTACTGGCCAATACCGAAAGACTCGACAAATGGCATCTTATGCGTATCATTATTTGACGATTCGCATTCCGGTGCAAGCGATTTTTTGGGAGCAGCCGATTTGAAGGATGAAATCCCCCCTGCCCGCCAGACCATCCGGCAGGGTGCTGGACGGCCGACGAAGCAGCAGGCAGAGGCACGCTTTGAGCAATTGCTCGATACCGCGCTCGATCTGTTCCTCGAACACGGGTTTGAACGCGCCACTATCGAGATGATCGCCACCCGCGTCAGCATGACCAAGCGCACCGTCTATGCCAAATTCGAAGACAAGGCGTCGCTGTTCCTCGCCGCCGTCAGCCGCGCAATTGAGCGGGTAATGGTGCCGGATCAGGCGCTTGATGCCTTGGATGGCGATGATCTGGAAACAGCTCTGATCGCGGTCGCACGGCTGCGCCTGCGCCACCTGTTGACCGCTGAAGGGCTAAAATTACAGCGCATAGTCAACACCGAATCCTATCGCTTTCCGGCGATCATGACCGAGGCCTTCGAGCGTGGTGCCGGACCGATCATCGATTTCGTCGCACGCCAGTTGCGCCGTCATGCCTTGCCCGGAACCGCCGCGCATGATCGGCCAGAACTTGCCGCAGCATCGTTCATGTCCATGGTTATCGGCGGCCCGGTGCGCATGATCGTCTCAGGCATGAACATGACCGATGACGAGATCGAAGAACGCATTACCTTCACCGTCCGCCTGTTTGTGGAAGGCGTCAGAACCGTCTGAAGGCGGTCATTTGGGAGAGACCAGTTGTACTTTCGCGAATTCAAGCTGAACTGGGTGACTTTGCTCGGCTGCTGCATGGGCATGGCACTTGGCTCGGCGATCAGCCACTACACCATGAGCCTGATGGGCCCGCCGATGATGCAGGAGTTTCACTGGTCAAAAGCGCAATTCGCACTGATCGGCTCGATCTCGCTGCTCGCCATGCCACTTATCCCCCTCGCCGGACGTTTTACCGATCGTTTCGGACCGCGCATCGCCGCGATGGTGGGCTTCAGCGCCGTCCCGCTGGGATTTATCGCCTATACGCAAATGACTGGATCCATCGTCCAGTTCTTCATGATCTATCTGCTCCAGCACGTATTCGGCGTTCTCACGACCTCGATGGTGTTCTGCCGGGTGATTGTCGAACGCTTCGATACGGCGCGTGGTATCGCGCTGTCGGTGCTGATGTCCGGACCGCCGCTGGTGGGAGCAATTGCCGCCCCGTTGCTCGGCACACTTATCCGCAATGAAGGCTGGCGGGCAGGCTGGCTGGCATTGGCCGCTGTGTCTGCTGTGGGTGGAATCGTCGCCATCTCGCTGATGGGCCGGACCAGGCGCGGCCCGGCAAAGCCGAAGCACGAACTGCACCTTAGCCGTGCGGAATTGCTAGGCCTGCTGGGCAACCGCACTTTCCTGTTGCTGCTCAGCGGCATGATTCTGGTGAACCTGCCACAGGTGTTCGCCTCATCTCAGCTCAAGCTGGTGGTGATGGATAATGGCGTCAGCGATTCCCTTGCGACCTGGATGGTCTCGCTTTATGCCATCGGGGTGATCGTTGGCCGGTTTGGCTGTGGTTTGGCGCTTGACCGGATTTCCGCCCATATTGTGGCGATTGCCGCGCTGGGGCTGCCGGCAATCGGCTTCCTCATCCTCGCATCACCGGTAACAGCGGTGTGGCTGCTCTGCGGAGCGGTGCTGATCATCGGCCTTGCGCAAGGGGCCGAGGGCGATATCGGTGCCTTCCTGATCTCGCGCCGGTTTGCCATGAAAAACTACAGCCTGCTGCTCAGCCTGCTGACCACTGCCATCGGCCTTGGTGCGGCAATTGGCTCGCTGTTTCTCAGCCTGACACTGCACAGATATGACAGCTACACACCCTTCCTGTTGCTGTCAGTAGGGGCGACCCTGATCGGGGCCGTGCTGTTCTTCCTGACTGGCAAGGCTCCCCCGCAAGAAGCTGTCGCTCACTCTATTGCCGAGGATCCGACATGACCAGCCCGAGCGACCGCCCCGTAGCACTGCTCACCGGCACCAGCGCCGGCATCGGCAAGGCCGCAGCGCGTATGCTCGTTGCGCAAGGCTGGCAGGTCATCGGCACGGGCCGCGATGCCGAGCGCAGCGCCGCTGCCGTGAATGAGATTTCCGCCGCCTGCTGCAACGGCGGCAGTTTCACCCTGCTGCGCGGTGATTTCACCCTGATGGCTGACGTGCAGCGCGTTGCCGATGAGGTTAAGGCGCTCACCCCCCGCCTCGATGTGCTGATCAATAATGCGGGTGGTGTGCGTGACCGGCTCATCACCACAACTGAAGGAACCGAGGCTACCTTTGCTGCCAATCACCTCGCACCGTTCCTGCTGACCCGCGAGCTGCTGCCGTTGCTCAAATCAACCGCCGCCAGCCAGCCGGCGAGCACAGTGCGGGTAATCGCCGTCAGCTCCAGCGCCCACCGCCACAGCCAGGGCTTCAATTTTGCCGATCTGCAAAGCTTCGACACCGGCCATGCCGTCGCCGCCTATTGCCAGGCCAAGCTTGGCAACATCCTGTTCACCCGCGAACTGGCACGCCGTGCGATGCCCGATGGGATCGTGGCGCAGGTCATGCACCCCGGTGTTGTCGCCAGCAACTTTGCCAGCCACGGTGATCAGGCAATGCAAACCCACATGGCCTCAGCGCTCACGGTCTCGCCCGACGAGCCTGCCGAGACCATGGTCTGGCTGGCCACCGACCCCGCAGGCGGGCACAATCCCGGACGATATTTCTATCGGAAGGCCGAGGAAGTCCCTGGTGATGCGGCGCTGGACGATGCCGCTGCAGCGCGTCTGTGGAGTGAGAGCGAGGCCTTGCTCAAAAGCTTGGGTTACTGGGTCGGGACCCATAACCAACGGGCTTGAGGTTTGAAGAAAATTGGCTCGGTGCAAGGAGAGAAGACTCAGGAATATGTCAATATTTCAAGACTTCTCGACGCTGCAATGCGCCAGTTTAATCAAATCCCGAAGGGACGACGAAATGGCTTCCATCTCGAACGGAAATGCGCTGACAAAGGCAATCAATGGGGCAGTCAGTCAGGCATCACCTTGCGCTTGGTGATACCCGCCGACATGAACCTCCACGCGGCCATGGGTGTTGTCAGCCATTTGATCGCAGTTCCCGGCTTACTTGCTTTGAGCACTTCATCGGCGATGAATGGCACGACCGTTTCGACCCGGTCGGCCAGGATATTGTATAGCTTTTTTGTTTTTTCCCATTGCGCGGGATCGGCATCCTTCGATTCTTCTAGAAGATCGGTGACGACGATTCCCGGGCTGATCGTGCCGAGCAGCACGGGCGACCCCTTGATCTCCTTGTTTACGCTCTTGGTGAAATAGGTCAGCGCTCGCTTGCTGAAACCATAAACGGTGAGGCCAGGCGCTGTCATCCCGTCCGAGCCGAACCCTTCGAAGTTGAATATCTTGCCGCCGCCCTGCGCCTGCATCCCCGCCAGCGGCACTTGCGTACCCCAGATCATCCCCCAGATGTTGGTCGCAACCACCGGCGCGATCTGTGCATAATTGAGGTCGGCGATATTGCGCTTGGGGCCGGTCAAACCGGCATTGTTGATCCAGATGTCGATGCGGCCAAGCGCAGCGACCGCCCCATCCCACAGCGCCTGCACCTGGTCTCTCTGGCTGACATCGCAGGGCTGACCCACCACCGTACCGCTGCCCGGCGCGGCGCCCACATCGACCACAGCTGAGTCAACCGCTGCACTACCGCGCGAACTGATCACCACATTGTGGCCAAGACGGCGGAACTCCTTGGCCAAACCCAGCCCAATCCCGCGTGTACTGCCAGTTATCACCACATTGGCCATGCTTGCTTCCTCTTCAGTCAGATCGGACAGTTCACTGCGTCATAACCAAACAGCCCGAGCGTATCCTCGTTCAGGATCGGTCCCTGTCCGAAGCTTTCCGGATCCTTGCCCTGAAATTGCAGACCGAGCAGACGCGATTGGGTTTGCACCATGGTGGTGCGGGTTCGCCGCGCAGCCTCATAGCGCCGCAGTGCATCGACCTTGGGAAACTGCGCCAGGCAGCGCGCCAGCACCATGCCGTCTTCAAGCGCGGTCGCCGCTCCCTGGCCCATGAAAGGCAGCATACCATGCGCTGCGTCGCCGAGCAGCGTCACCGATCCGGCGATCCAGCTGTCCAGCGGCGCGCGCGCGTGTAGCGCCCATTTGAACAACTGTTTGGGCGGGGTCGAAGCAATCATCGTCTTGAGCCGAGGTTCGGCGTCGGCATAGTGGCCGAGCAGTTCCTCACGGGTCGAGGCGATCGCCCAGCCTTCCTCTTCCCAGCCCTCCAGATTGACGAAAGCAACAAAATTGACCAGCTTCTGATCGCGGATCGGATAGCGCATGAACAGCCGTTTTTCGCCGATCCAGATTCCCGGCAGTAAACTCTGCACGTGGTCAGGCAAGGCGGCGCGCGGCAGCACCCCTCGCCAGGCGACCTGCCCGGTGAACAGCGGCGGCTGCGTGGCAAAAAGTCTGTCACGGATGACCGATTTTACCCCGTCAGCACCAATAACCACGCCCGCTCTGATACTGACATCGTTGGTAAAACGTAACTGAGCCCACTCATCGTCGCTGGTAATATGATCCAACTGATGGCCCAGACGGATCGCGCCGGGCTGCGCCACTTCCAGCGCATTGGCCAGCAGACTGTGCAAATCGGCACGGTGCAGGTGAATGTAAGGCGCGCCGTATTGTTTCTCGACCGCATCGCCACGCTCGCGTTCGAGCAGAATTTTGCCGGTCTGAAGATTCTGGGTCAGCTGGACTGTGGGAATCACGCCAAGGCGGCGCATCTCCTGTTCAAGGCCAAGGTGAATCATGATCCGGCTGGCATTGGGACCAAGCGTGATCCCGGCCCCGACTTCGCCAAGCTGGGGTGCCTGTTCATAGACGGCGACCCGGCAGCCTTCGCGGGCCAGAGCCAGCGCGCAGGTCAGCCCGCCCAGCCCTGCACCGATAATTGTCACCGCCTCGGTCATGACAGCTTCATGCCTTGCTCCCGCTGCTTATCATTGCCCTAGCCTTCGCCTGTTCGCCAAGTGGATAGTAGAGGCGGTGCGTCTCGCGCACTTGCTACACTGCAGCCATTACGGCACGAAGAGTAAGAAGCAGGTAGGACGGGCGGTATGATCGCGAAATTCCTCTGGGGTGTCACCTGGCGCACTCTTGCTTTTTCCGGCGTCGTCGGTGCGGGCCTGTGGTATGCCAATCGCGGACCTGACTGGTCCGGCCAAGCCCTGATCGAGGCTGGGGACACGGAAATCACAGGCAAGGCTGGGGTCGTGGTGGTCGCGTTGATGCAGCCCGGTCACTTCGATCAGCGGTTCTATTCGAACTTCGTCGAGAAAATCTTCACTCAGGTTATTCCTTGGCCGGTCAATGTGCTGGCCGGGTCGGATAGCGGTGTGGTGCTGGTCGATCCTGGCAAGCCGTTTCAGCAAAAGCGTTACACTCCCTCGCGGTTGATGGATATTTGGGGGCGTGACAGCGATCTCGATGGTGTGCCCTGGGTGGAGAAATTCCGCCGCGACGAGCTGCGTTGGGAAATGCCATCGACCACCATTCCCCACGATTTCGGTTATTACCTCTATCCCGCACGCAAGCAGGGGATGCGCACTTCGGCTGCCAAGACAGTCGCCAAGGCGCGTTTCATCTATTATCCGGAACTGCCGGACGGCTATCTGCCACACTACAGCCAGACGCTGGCCATGGCGCAGGGGGCGCTCAGCGAAATCAAGGCCAACCATCCGATCGTGGCGGGGGAAGTGGTTGATGCCTTCGATCCGTACAGCAAAGAGCAGGCCGTGTTCCGCGTTCTCAATGCCGGTGCAGACACAATCGTGCTGGCCAGCACCCAGCCGATTTATTCAGACTTCGAAGAACTCAGTGGTTCCTTCGTCGGGGTTCGCAAGGCAGTTGATGAATGGCGCAAAAAACACGGTGGCAAGCCAATCAAGATCGTCATCGCTCCCTATATGGCCAGTCAGCCAGCCTTTGACCGGCTGGTGCTCGATAATTTTGCGCGCAGTGTGCCACAGGCAAGCGCGGCGGGTCAGTCTGCGATGGGCATTCTCACTCTGCATGGTCTGCCGGTAAGTCTGCTCAAAAGCGATAGCTGGAGCGGGCGGGTCGCCGCACTCGACCAGCGACTGGTTCCGCAGGCCGAAGCAATATTGAGAGCCAAGGGTTATGCCCGGGTTGAAGCCCATCTTGCGCCCGAAGGCTTTGCCGATGCACTAGAAGATCCTGACAACCAGCAAATCTCCGTTCATGAACTTTACCGCCGTGCCGAAAGCGAGGGATTCACCGTGGCCGTGGCGAGTCCGCTCGAATTCATGGCTGAAAACACCGATATGCTGTTCTCCCATTCGGCGCTGATGTTTGACGGATTTCCTGGATACCGCACCTATATGGGCCCACCACCAGGGACCGATTGGGCAAAACCTTATGTCCGTCGCTTTCAGCTGGGAAAAACCACCGCCATCTACGGCGGCGCCCCTGGCGGGGATAGGTTGCCCCAGCAGAGTGCAGTGCTGAGAGATGCTATCAAGGCTGCGTTCGGCAGGTAGCGCACAGCTCCTCGATTTCCCTAGGAAGAAGGGCAGCACTTGCGCGCCGCCCTTCCCGTCCTCCCTGAAAATGAGAGGTAATTCCCGATATAATCCCGCTTTGGAGCATGATGCGCTAAATCTGAATCGCATCATGCTCTATGAGTCTTCGATATCGCATCGCTACTCGCGGAAAACCGGTAGCCGCTTTTCCGCGCGATGTTTTAGAACTTCGCCCCCAGTTTGATCCCCCAGGTTGTCTTGGGGGACAGCGCCACCAGTGCTCCGCGTGGGAGGTTGAAGGAATTGAGATCGAAGTAGCCATAATCGACCGTGCTGGTGCCAGTGCGCGGTGCCTTGTTGTTAAATGCGTTCTCGATAAAACCTTCGATGGTGAAGTTCTGGAACTCGAAGCCCATGCGGAAATCAACTTGCTCATATTTGGGCAACCAGAACAGGTTCGATGCTGACATAAACCGCCTGGATAGAAAGCGGCTGTCAGCCTCGA
>JANOYZ010000007.1:0-3176 GCA_031429135.1 Novosphingobium sp.
AGCGCCAGTTCGATCACCACACCAGTTAGCACCAGCATCGCCAACCGCCTGAGCCCGCGATGCCACCATGCTTCCTCGCGCGGCGCAAGGAAAGTTCTGGCCGGGCTGCTGCCATGCAGTGCAATGATGGCGATCACCGAGGCGAAGCTCATCTGAAATCCCGGCCCGACCACCGCTTCCGGCCAGAACAGCATGACCAGAAAGGCCGCCACCGCCAGCATCCTCAGCGACAACGCCTCGCGACCCAGTGCCAGAGCGATCAGCACCAGCATGGCACCGATGCAGCTGCGAACCGTCGGCACCTCAGCCCCGGTCAGCAGCGTATAGGCGATCCCCGCCAGAGCTGAGGTGCCGGCCGCAACCAAGGGCAGCCGAAAGCGCAGCGCCAGCCACGGCCACAGTGCCAGCAGCCGGATGGCGATCAGATAGGTCGCTGCGATCACTGCGCTGACGTGCAGGCCACTGATCGAGAGCAGATGCGTCAGCCCGGCATCGCGCATGGCATCCTCATCCGCCTTGGTGATGCCGCCGCGATCACCGCTGGCAAAGGCTGAGGCAATGCCGCCTGCTGATCCCGGGACCTGCGTCCGCACATGCGCGGACAGCCGCCGTTGCAGCCGCGCGATCCAGTCATCGCCGCTGCTTCCGGCTTTCACCACCTCAACCGTGCTAAGTGCGCTTCCCGTCGCGGCAAGCCCCTGAAACCAAGCGGCGCGGGCAAAATCATAGGAGCCTGGAAGCATTGGCGGCGCAGGCGGAACCAGACGGACCTTGAGGCGCACGCCTGCGCCTTCCTGCGCGAGCGCAGCGTCCTTGATCAGCGGTACATTGATGCGCACCCTGATCGGGCGGGCGGTGCCCTCTTCACCTATCGCGATAGTGAGCCGAACCCGCCCTTCAGCCAGTTGTTCCTCCCGCGAGATGACGATTCCGGCGATATTGCTAACAATTGGCCGTTCAATGGCAGGCGATCCCACCATGTCTGACTTGACCCAGACCGTGCCGCAGCCCGCCGCTGACGCCAGCGCCATGCCCGCAACTGCCTGTTGTAAATAGGGAAAGTTCCCATTTTCCCGTAGCAATGCCAGCGCGGCCAAGACCAATGCCAGCATCACCGCAAGGAAACCCAGCCACTGCCACTGGTTATCCATCATGAACCATGCGGCGATGCCCATGGCAAAGGCCACTGCCAGCCATGGAGCACGATCAAACCCGGCGCGACCAAGAAATTGTTCAAGCGGTTCAAGCCCGCTGGACAAGCGGCGCGCAACGCGCCAAGGGAATTGCTGCAATGCAGCGGGAACGCCGAACTTCTTCGGCGAATCACCCGCATATGGCACAGTTTTAGCCTCGCCCCCCATAGGCGGCCATAGGACAGGAAGGTTGGTTTGATGGCAAGCGGCAGCGCATCAGACGTAGTGGCGGCACCAGCCCGCCCTGTCGTCACGCGTTTCGCCCCCTCGCCGACCGGCTATCTGCATATCGGCGGTGCGCGCACCGCGCTGTTCAACTGGCTGTTCGCGCGCCATCACGGCGGCAGCTATCTGCTGCGCATCGAAGATACCGACCGCGCCCGATCGACCGAACCAGCCATCGCCGCGATCTTCGATGGCCTGACATGGCTGGGCCTTGAAGGCGATGGCGAACCGGTGTTCCAGTTCGCGCGATCGGCCCGGCATTCCGAAGTTGCCGCAGCACTGCTGGCATCGGGCAACGCCTATCGCTGCTATCTGACACCTGAGGAACTCTCCGCACTGCGCGAAAAGGCGCAGGCAGAGCGCAAGCCTTTCCGCATTGCCAGTCCATGGCGGAATGCCGATCCGGCAAGCGCACCATCAGGTGCAGCTGCTGTCGTCCGCATCAAAGCCCCGCGCGAAGGCGAAACCGTCATTCGCGATCTCGTCCAGGGCGAAGTCACTGTCAGCAATACCGAGATTGACGATTTCGTGCTGCTGCGTTCGGACGGCACACCGACCTATATGCTCGCGGTTGTCGTCGATGATCATGACATGGGTGTCACCCATGTTATCCGCGGCGATGATCACCTCAACAACGCCTTCCGCCAGCTGATCATCCTTCATGCGATGAACTGGCCAATACCGGAATATGCCCACGTTCCGTTGATCCACGGGTCTGACGGCGCGAAGCTATCCAAACGCCATGGCGCACTTGGTGTTGATTCGTATCGTGATGATCTGGGCATTCTGCCTGAGGCGCTGTTCAACTATCTGCTGCGCCTTGGCTGGGGGCACGGTGATGATGAGCTTATCAGCCGCGATCAGGCTGTTGAATGGTTCGATATTGCGCATGTCGGCAAGAGCCCGTCGCGATTTGATCTGGCAAAATTGCAGAACCTCAATGGCCATTATTTGCGCGAGGCAGACAATGCGCGACTGGCGGCACTGGTCGGCACGATCATGCCGGGTGATCCGGACCTGGCGCTACTCGAAAAAGCGATGCCCTTTCTCAAGGTTCGCGCCAAGGATACCAACGAGCTGGGGGCCTCTGCGGACTTTCTGTTCGCGCAGCGTCCCTTGCCGCTCGATGACAAGGCCGCCGCGCTGCTTACTGATGATGCGCGCGCTATGCTCAGCCGGATCGCCGCCGCGCTTGAGTCTGAGGCAGACTGGACAAGCGAGTCGCTCGAGGCCAATCTCAAGGGACTGGCAGAGCAATGGGGGCTTGGCCTTGGCAAGCTGGCGCAGCCGCTGCGCGCGGCCTTGACCGGGCAAACTACAAGTCCCGGAATTTTTGACGTTCTGATACTTCTGGGGCGGGAGGAAAGCCTGGCGCGCATCGTCGCGCAAACACAGGCCGCTGAACAGGTTTGAGTTGAGGAGAATACGGGTGGGTAACGCAAAGCTGAGCGCGGGCGGCAAGGATTTCGATTATTCGGTATTGAGCGGCTCTGTCGGGCCGGACGTGATCGATATCCGCAAGCTTTATGCCCAGTCGGGGATGTTCACCTTTGACCCGGGCTTCACCTCAACGGCGGCATGCGAAAGCGCGCTGACCTATATTGATGGTGATGAGGGCATTCTGCTGCATCGCGGCTATCCCATCGGGCAATTGGCTGAGCATTCGAGCTTCTTGGATGTCTGCTACCTGCTGCTTAATGGCGAACTGCCATCGCCGGGCGAGCTCACGTCTTTCTCCTACACAATCAGCCGCCACAC
>JANOYZ010000008.1:0-23361 GCA_031429135.1 Novosphingobium sp.
TGCTGAGCACAAGGGTTCTTCTAACGACGACCTGCGAATGGTTAATTTCGGCCTTTCTAAAGTGAAATACCTAGTCAGAATGAGGCCTTTGCTATGGTTTTCCCGGTTAGAATGCAGCCATCCCATTTCGGGAAGTATTCAGTCTCAAACTGGAAGGTCTGCGAAAAATGCATGATGCAAGAGTTCTGGTTGTCGATGACTCGGCAGCAATGCGTGCCCTGTTTTCAGATGTGCTTGACCAAGCCAAAAACGTTCAGGTCATCGGTGTGGCTATCAATGCAGCGGATGCCCGCGAACAGATCGCCGCGCTAAAGCCCAACGTCATCACCCTCGATGTAGAAATGCCAGGCATGAGCGGTATCGAATTCCTGGAGGAAATCATGAGCAACCAGCCCATGCCAGTGGTCATGCTCTCCAGCCTGACACAAAGCGGGACCGAAACTTCGCTGCGGGCCTATGAGCTTGGCGCTGTCGAGTGCTTTCCCAAGCCGATGCGCGCTACGCCCGAACAATTCGCCAAATCAGTCGGCAAGCTTGGCAAGATCGTGCTCGCCGCCGCCAACAGCAATGTTCTTGATCGGCCGCGCCACCGTGAGCTAAAGTCATCCGATGCACATTTCGAATGGAACGGCCACATCGCGGCTTTTTCCGCTTCGATGGGGGGTATCGATGCGCTGACAACCTTGCTGGCAGGCTTTCCGGCTAACTGCCCGCCGACGGTGATCACCTTGCAAAGCGAACCCGAACTGGTGGCAACTTTCATCGCCAAACTGGACAGCGAACTGAAATGCTCGGTACGCTCAGCCAAGGATGGTGCATCGCTTGACCAGGGAACGATCCATATCGCCGCCGATCCCGAATGCCATGTCGTTTTCGAACCGGGCTCTCCATCACGCATCCGGCTGGTCAAACGCGAGCCGATTGATGGATCAAGACCCTCAGCCAACCTGCTGTTCGGCACTATTGCCCGAGCCGGCGTACCCGCGACAGCTGCCGTGCTGACAGGCATGGGCGATGATGGCGCGAAGGGGCTTAAACTGATGCGTGACGCCGGATGCCGCACCTTCGCCCAGGACCGCGCCAGCGCAATGGTCAATGAAGCGCCTACCGCAGCCATCGGCATGGGGGCGGTCGACAAGGAGTTACCGCTGGAGGATCTGGTTGCCGGCATTCTGGATTGCTGCCGTATCGGCTGAGAAATCGATGAACACGGACTTGGTCTGTGTGAACTCCAGAATTCCGGCCTTTCACTGCGCAGGCGGCCATTACGCCGACGGCAAGGCAGACCTGCCGCACTGCGGCCTGCGCAAATCCACCAACCGCCGCCTCGCCGAAAGCGGCACCACCCCGCTGCAAGGCCGCGCCGTCACCAGCCACAAAACCAGCCACAGAACCGGTCGCGAATTCGCCTGCTATGCCGAATCCGCCAACCGCCGCACCATCGCCGACGCCGCCCACGCCAAACTGATTGGCGAACCCAATTTGGCTAACCTTGAAAAATTATAGGTTTTTCAAACCGATAACGTGCTGGGTGGTGGACAGGGCTGGATTCGAACCAGCGTACGCTCTCGCGGGCAGATTTACAGTCTGCTGCCATTAACCACTCGGCCACCTGTCCACACCAGCATGCTGGCACCGGGTTGCCCCGTTATTACGGCCCCGCAAGGGAGCCATCCAGCCGAGAGAGCGCGCACATGGCGAAGCGAGGCTTGCCTGTCAATGGGGTGACGGGCATGAGCGGCGCTGGAACCACTCAATCAGGTGTTTGAATGACTAATCAAAGTGAAGGCAAGCCGAAGCGGGCATTGCGGGGACGCGCGGGCCGTATGCAGGGCGGGCGTGGCAGCGGGCGGGCTTCGACCGGGGCAGTACGGCTGTGGGGACGGCACGCGGTCGAGGCAGCACTGCTCAATCCTGAGCGAAATCATCGCAAGCTGTGGGCGACGCGCGAGGGCGTTGCATCGCTCAGTGGTGAATTACCTGCTGATTTCAAGGTGGAGTGGGCTCAGGGTGCCGATCTTGCCCGACTGGTAGCGCACGATGCCCCGCATCAGGGTCTGGTGCTGGAATGCGATGCGCTCGAGGATGTCTACCTCGGCGATGTGCTGCATGGTGATCCTGCGCGGCCCTTGATCGTGCTCGATCAGGTAACCGACCCGCATAATGTCGGGGCGATCCTGCGATCGGCGGCCGCCTTCAACGCCTGCGCCATCCTGACGCAAGACCGCCATGCCCCGCCCGAATCGGGCACGGTCGCCAAATCGGCCTCAGGCGCGCTGGAAATCGTGCCCTGGGTCCGCGTGGTCAATCTGGCCCGTGCGCTCGAAGAAGTGGCTGAGGCGGGATACTGGCGCATTGGTCTCGCCGGTCAGGCCGAGGCGACGCTCGCCGAGGCGCTGCCCAGTGGCCCGGTCGCGCTGGTGCTCGGTGCCGAGGGCGAAGGCATGCGCCACAACATCACCCAGCATTGCGACGCGCTCGCCCGCCTGCCGATCAGCGCGGCGATGGAAAGCCTCAACGTCTCGAATGCCGCAGCGGTGGCGCTCTATGCCATGGCGATGCGCGAACTTTAACAGGAGGGATACATGGAAACCGGGACATTCAAACGGATCAGCGCCTTCAGCTTGGCAGTCCTTGTGACTTTGACGCTTGCCGCTTGCATGCTCTCGCCCGGAAAGTTCATTTCAAACCTCGATCTGCGCAAGGATGGCCAGTTCGCCTTCTCCTACAGGGGCGAGATATATCTGCTGGCACTGACCAAGCTCGCCGAGATGGGCCGCAAGCCTGGTGACGCAACTTTTGAGCCGGAGCCCTGCTTCAACCGCAAGGGTGCTGAGCGAACTTGCACACCAAGCGAAATCGTCGCCCAGAAGGAAGGCTGGGAAGCCGAACAGCAAGCCTCGGCTGAAAAGTCGAAGAAGGATGCAGAAGAAATGAAACCCTTCCTTGGCGGAATTGATCCCTCCGATCCCAAGGCCGCAGAAGAGCTAGCCGCGCGGCTGCGCAAACAGGCTGGCTGGCAGTCAGTAGTTTATAAGGGTGATGGGCTGTTCGAGGTGGATTTTGCCATCAGTGGCAAACTCGATCACGATTTTACTTTCCCGACAATCGAGCGGTTCCCGATGGCCAATGCCTTTGTCCAGCTTGCCCTGCATAGTGATGGAACAGTGCGGATTGACGCACCGGCCTTTGGCGCAGGTGCGAGTGGCAATCCTTTCATGCAGCTGGCGCAGATGAGCGCGATGGAGCGCGCAATGGATAACAAATCCGAGAAGAAGGACATGCCCAAGATTCCGCAGCTTGACGGGCAATTCACCCTGACTACCAATGGCCAGATCCTGGCCAACAATACGGATGAGGGACCGAAAGCCGATCCGGCCGGCCAGCGCCTTGGCTGGACGGTCAATGTCCGCACCAATTCGGCACCAACCGCGCTGATCAAGCTGGTGAACTGATCGACTCAATAAGCGACATCTTCTGCCCAAAGAAAACGCCGCGCCCGAAGATATCGGGCGCGGCGTTTTCTTGTCCACGTGGGCCAGAGGCGTATGGCCTGCCCGCGAAAAAACGATGTTTAGTTGACCGCGTCTTTCAGACCCTTGCCAGCCTTGAACTTGGGCTGCGATGATGCCTTGATGGTCATCGGCTCACCAGTGCGCGGGTTGCGGCCAGTGGAAGCCTTGCGCTTGGCAACCGAGAAGGTGCCGAAGCCGACGAGGCGGACTTCATCGCCCTTCTTCAGAGCACCGGTGATGGCATCGAACACGCCCTCAACAGCCTTGGTGGCATCGCTGCGTGTCAGGCCGCTTGAATCCGCTACTGCGCCGATCAGTTCGTTCTTGTTCATATCGGGAACCCCCTACCTTGGTTGGAAAACGGAAACTTCTTGGAATCGCCTCGAAGTGGCGGGAATTGAGCGAGTTTTACGCGCAGTGTCAAAGCGAAATGACGCGAATTGATGCCCATTATCCCCGGAAATTGGCCATTTTCGTTCAGATGATGCTCTTGCAAAGCGACAAAAGCCCATTCCTGCGAAAATCTGGCACTTCTCTTGGTGATTCGCCGCATTGCAGCAAGAATCAGTTTCACGGCGCAACAGCGCCCGAACCGCCCATCAATGCGCGGTCAGAGATGTCCCCGCAGCGGGTGACACCCCATGCCCCGGCTGGCTGGCCAGATCGTCCTGCTCGGTCCATTCAATCGGCTCAATCGGCTGAGTGAGTGCCAGCGCCAGCACCTGATCAACATGGGCGACCGGCACGATTTCCAGCCCGGCCTTGATGTTGGCGGGTATCTCGACAAGATCCTTGCGGTTCTCTTCGGGGATCAGCACCGTCTTGATACCTCCACGAAGAGCGGCCAGCAGCTTTTCCTTGAGGCCGCCGATCGCCAGCACCCGCCCGCGCAAAGTCACCTCGCCGGTCATCGCCAGATCGGCGCGCACCGGAATTCCGGTGAGCGTGGAAACCATCGCCGTAACCATGCCGATGCCCGCGCTCGGGCCATCCTTGGGCACCGCGCCTTCGGGCAGATGGATATGCAGATCCTTGCGGTTGAAGATCGAGGGCTTGATGCCGTAAGCAGGTGCCCGCGCTTTGACGAAGCTGAAGGCCATCTGCACACCTTCACTCATCACTTCGCCCAGCTTGCCGGTTGTTTTGACCGCGCCCTTCCCGGGCACAGTGACGCTTTCAATGGTCAGCAATTCACCGCCCACTTCGGTCCAGGCAAGGCCGGTCACGGCACCAACCTGGTTCTCCTCGTCAGACACTCCGTGGCGGTACTTTTGCACCCCGGCATAGTCGGCGAGATTTTCGGGCGTGATCGTCACGCTCTTTTCCTTGCCTTCAAGTATCTTGCGCAGCGACTTGCGCGCCAGCCGCGCAATCTCGCGCTCGAGTGTGCGGACACCGGCTTCGCGGGTGTAGTAGCGGATCAGATCGCGCAGTGCTGCGTTGGTCAGCGCGAACTCTTCGGGCTTGAGGCCATGGGCTTCCATCTGCTTGGCAAACAGATGCCGCTCGGCGATCTCTACCTTCTCGTCCTCGGTATAGCCTTCGAGCCGGATGATCTCCATCCGGTCAAGCAGGGCTTGCGGCAGGTTGAGGCTGTTCGCGGTGCAGACGAACATCACGTCCGAAAGGTCATAATCGACCTCAAGGTAGTGGTCCTGAAACTTTGAGTTCTGCTCCGGATCGAGCACCTCAAGCAGCGCCGATGCCGGATCGCCGCGGAAATCCTGACCCATCTTGTCGATCTCGTAGAGCAGGAACAGCGGATTGCTGGTGCCGGCATTCTTGAGATTGGTGATGATCTTGCCCGGTAGCGAGCCGATATAGGTGCGGCGGTGACCGCGAATTTCGGCCTCATCGCGGACACCGCCCAAAGACTGACGGATGAATTCGCGCCCCGTCGCGCGGGCGATCGATTTGCCCAGCGAGGTCTTGCCGACGCCCGGAGGTCCGACAAGGCACAGGATCGGCCCCTTGAGTTTGTTGGTCCGCGCCTGCACCGCAAGGTATTCAACAATGCGGTCCTTCACCTTTTCCAGCGCATAGTGATCATCATCGAGTACCGTCTGCGCCTTGGCGATATCGCGCTTCAGCTTGGACTTCTTGCCCCACGGCAGGCCCAGCAACACTTCAAGGTAATTGCGGATCACCGTGGCTTCGGCGCTCATCGGCTGCATCGACTTCAGCTTCTTGAGCTCGGCACTGGCCTTGGTGCGGGCTTCCTTGGACAGCTTGAGCTTATCAAGCTTGGCCTGCAGCTCGGCAATCTCGTTGGCTTCCTCGCCATCGCCGCCGCCCAGTTCTGACTGGATCGCCTTCATCTGTTCGTTGAGGTAATATTCGCGCTGGGTCTTTTCCATCTGGCGCTTCACGCGGCCGCGGATCTTGCGCTCCACCTGCAATACGCCGAGCTCACCTTCCATAAAGGCCAGCGCCATTTCCATTCGTTTGAGCGGATCGGCTTCGGTGAGCATCGCCTGCTTGTCCGCCACCTTGGCGGCGATCTGCGCGGCAACGCCATCGGCGAGCAACCCGGCATCGACCAGCTCGGCAAAATTGGCACCAGCATCGGTCGAGAGCTTCTTGTTGAGCTTGGCATATTCGCCAAACTGCTCAACCACCGTGCGCATCGTCGCAGTGACTTCGTTGCCCGAGGCGGTAACCGGCTCAATCTTTTCGATCTCGGCGACCAGCGTATCGCCCTCTTCGCCGATCTTTTCCATGCGGGCGCGGCTCTGGCCTTCGACCAGAACGCGCACGGTGCCATCGGGCAGCTTGAGCAGCTGAAGCACCGTGGCAATCACGCCGATGTCATAAAGATCATCCGCCACTGGATCATCGCAGCCCGGATCAAGCTGGGCGACAAGAAAGATGTCCTTGTTTCCCGCCATCGCCGCTTCAAGTGCGGCCACCGATTTCTCACGGCCAACGAACAGCGGCACGACCATGCCGGGAAACACCACGATATCGCGCAAAGGAAGCAGGGGAAGAAGAATCATTCGTTTATCCGTCCAATCTGGCGCGGGTACTCGCACCTCCCGGCTGACCCGGGGCTAGGCCGCAGATATGGGGTTGGCCTTAGCGCGGTGCAATGGGGGAATGAGGAAGGGTTGTGGATGGGGTATGCGGTTCGTTCAAGAGTTGACATGCGCGCCAAACGGATCAGGCTCGTTTCAGGGCAAGTGGGGGAACAGCTTTATGGCATCAGCAGTCGCACGGCGAACGCAGTTTTTTGCGCGCACCGCGATCATCATGGTCATTCTGGCGCTGAGCAGTTTCCCCTTCACCTACCTGTTGCCTTGGACCAGCGGATCACACCGCTTTGTCTTGCTCCATCACATCCATGCTGCCGCCTTCTTTGCTTGGATGGGGCTATACGTGTGGCAGACGCGCCTTGCGGCCAGCGGCAAAGTGGTCCGGCACCGCGAAATCGGGCTTGCAGCGTTGCTGGTGAGCGGCACGCTGATCCCGCTCGGCTGGTGGCTAACGCTTTTCGCCGCACGCGCCCGGATTGATCGCGGCCATGCGCGGCCATTCGAGTTCACTCTGTATAATGTCGTCGATATTACTCTGTTCACGATGGCGGTGATTGCCGCTGTGCTGATGGTGACCCGCCGTATCGAATGGCACCGACGGTTCATGTATGCCGCCGCGCTCAACCTTGTGGGGCCGGCAATCTCGCGCTGGTTCCTGCCGCTGCCGGTCTGGCAGCCGTTCACCGATTTCGGACCGAACATTCTGGCCGATCTGTTCCTGATCCCGCTGGCGCTGCATGATCGCCGGCTGCTGGGCCGGATCCACCCCGCCACGATGATCGCGACGCTGGTCATGGTACCGCTGCACCTGATCTCACCGTGGATCGCGACTAGTGACTGGTGGAACCTGTGGGCCCCGGCCTTGCTGAAGTTTGATTAGCGCGCGGTGATTACCCCATCCCCGGCAGCTTGAACCCCGGCGGCAGGCCCATGCTTCCCTGAATCCGCTCCATTTCCGCGCCCGATGCCGCATCGGCCTTGCCGCGCGCGTCGTTGAAGGCGGCGGCGACGAGGTCTTCGAGCATCTGCTTTTCGCTTAAGCCCATCAGGCTATCGTCAATTGCCACACCGATCACGCGGCCCTTGGCGGTGCAGCGGATCTTGACCAGACCGCCACCGGACACGCCCTCAACCTCGATTTTCTCGAGCGTGTTCTGGGCTTCGGACATCTGCTTCTGGATGGTCTCTGCGGCGGCCTGTGCGGCCTTGATCATCTCTTCCATCGACTTCATGCGAAACGGCTCCGGTTAAATTTTCCGCCAGACGAAGCGGCCTCTTCATCAACAAATTCTGCGTCCGGGAAGGCGGCCAGCGCCGCAGCAACCAGCGGCGAGCTGCGCATGGCGGCGTCTTCGGCTGCCTTGGCGGCTTCTGCCAGTTCACGCATCGACGGCATGGACTCACCCTCGCTGCGCGTTACCTCCCATCGTTCTCCCGTAGCGCGCAACAGGGCGTCGCGCAGCTCGGGGGCGGGATCGCCGGGGTAGCCCTCAACCAGGGCATAGCGCAGTTCACCGGGTTTGAGTTCCACCACCCGCATCCAGTCACGCATGATCTGGGCGATCCGCAACTGGCCGCTGTGTTCAACTTTGTCGCATAGCCCGCTCCAGTCAGCCGAAGCAGCGGTGGGTGCGGGTGCGCCATCGGGTGCGCTCGTGGTGGGAGCTGAAGCCGCAGCCTGCACCGCAGCCTCCTGCAGCTTCTTCGCCAAGGTTCCGGGATCGGGCAGGTCGCTGGCATGCATCACGCGCAGCAGCGCCATCTCTGCCGAAGCCAGCGGATCGGGCGCGGCCTTGACCTCGTCATGCCCCTTGAGCAGCAATTGCCATAGCCGGTGGAGCTGACCGGGCGACAGCCGCGCCGCCCATTCGTCTATCGCCGCACGTTCTTCCGCCGAGGAGGCATCGGCACCGTTCTTGCCGACTTGCGCGACGGTGACGCGGTGGACAAGTTCCATCTGCGAGCGGATCAGCGAGACCGGCTCCACCCCCAGCGCGAACTGGGCATCGACCATTTCGAGCAGCGATGCCGCATCTCCCGCCAGCAGCGCGGCAAGCAAACGGCGCTGCACCGATTTGTCGGCCAGCCCCAGCATCTCTTGCACCTGCACCGGGCCGACGTGGCCATCTCCGCCCATATCGGCATGGGCAATCGCCTGATCGAGGATCGACAGGCCATCGCGCACCGAGCCTTCGGCCGCCGCTGCGATCATCGCCAGCGCCTCGGCATCGGCGTCGATTCCTTCGGCTTTGCATATCTTGGCGAAGTGTTCGGCGAGCATCGGGGCCTTGATGCGGCGCAGGTCAAATCGCTGGCAGCGCGACAGCACGGTGACCGGAAGTTTGTCCACCTCGGTGGTAGCAAACAGAAACTTCACATGCGGAGGTGGTTCCTCAAGTGTTTTGAGCAAGGCATTGAAAGCATTGCGAGATAACATGTGAACTTCGTCGATGATATAGATCTTGTAGCGCGCCGATACGGCGGCATAGCGCACCGCCTCGATAATCTCGCGGACGTCGTCGACGCCGGTGTGACTGGCCGCATCCATCTCGATCACATCGATATGACGCCCCTCTGCAATGGCACTGCAAGGGTCACACAACCCACATGGATCAATGGTAGGACCGCCCTGCCCGTCCGGCCCGATGCAGTTAAGCGCCTTGGCGATCAGCCGCGCGGTGGAAGTCTTGCCCACCCCGCGCACGCCGGTCATCAGGAAGGCATGGGCGAGCCGATCACGCCTGATCGCATTGGCCAGCGTCTGGACCATGGCATCCTGCCCGATCAGCTCGGAGAAAGTCTGCGGCCGGTATTTGCGCGCGAGGACGCGGTAGATCTGGTTGGTCACTGCTGGCGTGGTTGTCGCGACGGGATTCGCCACAACTGGCGCAGTTTCTGGCTCCGGCCCGCCGAACAGGGCAGACTGCCCCGCAGCCTCGAGATCAGCCGCGCTCGGGCCGGCTTCGCCATGCGGGTCTTCGCCAAAGATGTCGGTGGATTCGTCCATTGCCGCTAGTTAGGCATGTGGAGCAGAATTGTCGAAGCCGATTTGCGGCATTCACTCACCGGCGCGCAGCAGCGTCACGGCAATATCGGCAAACCGCGCATCTGGCAGCGGCTCACAGCCCTTGCCCAGCGCCGCTATCCACACTGGCTGTCGGCTTGCGGAGATGCCCTGCCGGGTCAGTTCGCGCTTGAAGTAATAGTTCATCAACGGACCAAATCGCGGCAGATCATCACGCCATTCGCCGCGCCAGATATAGCCGACCCGTCCCTCCTTTGCCAGCGTCCGTGCCGTATTGGCATGGGTCGTGCCATGCGGATCGAGCAGGCGCAGCACCATGCGGCAAGGCCCGCGCAGCGCCGTCACGCGATTGCGCTGCCCGATTTCAAGGTTCACCGTGTAGCCATCGGCGGCCATCCGCGACGCCAGGGTGCGCAGCGCCATGCCGCTGTCATCAAAGGGCACAGCATAGTCACCGCGCAGCTTCACCACCAGCGAAAAGACAATCAACAGGGCTCCGGCAATCCTAGCCGCCTGCATGCTGCTGATCCGAAATGCCGCGATAGACCACGGCGGTGATAACGATGAGCGAAAACCAGCCAAAGATCGTTGCGCCCAGGCCAACGTGCCAATAATCGAAATCCTTGGGATACCAGGCGATCATCGTCAGCCGCATGCCGTTGATCAGCACCGATGCGAACACCGCCAGCGCCAGAGTCCAGCGCAGCCGCGCGGTGATGCGGGTATCGAACCAGGCCACCGCCGTGGTCCACAGGATCAGCGCCAGCGAGATACCGTGCAGTGAAGAACAGCCCGGCGCGATGACAAAGCTGGTGCCATCGGTAAATTGCAGCACATTCCCAAAGGCTGGCATCCCCGAGATCATCGAGACAAAGGCAGCGTCCGCCGAAAGCAGCGGTCCGGCACCCAGCGCCAGAAAGATACGGCCCCAGAACAGGAAAGTGGAGAGGCTGAGGAAAATCGCTGCGGCTCGGCGTCCGGATGTATGAGGGGCCGAGGTCAGCCAGCCCCACAGAGCCGCGCCCGAAAGCGCCGCCCCGCTCAAGGGAGGCAGCGGGATCAGGGCAGAGAGAACGGCGCCCCCTGCCAACAGCCAATCGAGCGAGGCGGGCCTTCCCCGCCCACTCTGCTGCCATAACAGAGAGAGACCAGCTGCAATCGCCAGCCAGACAATCGCGCTGACATCAAAAAGATTGATAACCGCATCCCGCCAGCCATGCGATTGCACCGACTCACTGACAAAGGTGGGCAGGGCGTTGAGCGTCAGCAGGAGATAGACAAAACCGTAAAGCGCATCGCGGGAAAGTGTCCGCCGAATTCCTGCTACTTGTGCCAGCTTTACTTCCCTTTGCGATTGCGCAGATGGCGATAGGCCAGCCCGAAAGCAGCCAGCGCCGGAATACCAAGGCCGATTACCGGTCCCGGTGCGCTGGGAGGTGCGAAGCCGGCCCAGGCCGGTGCAGAGGATGCTGCTGCGGCCATCACCACGATTGAAACGTCAATAAACCGGCGCATAGTTACCTCCAGAGTCACATGAACTGACACAAGCCTAAGCCTGACCTGCTGGCAAGTCCAGCCGGGAAACACCTGATGCGTCTGGGTATTTCCTCCGCAAAGAGCAACTGAGGAGCAGAGCGACCTACTTGCCGCGGAGGCGCTTGTAGGCGAGGCCGAATGCGGCGAGTGCCGGGATGCCAAGTCCGATCACGGGCGCAGGCGCAGCCGGAGCGCAGATGCCGGCATAGGCTGGTGCGGCACTGGCTATGATTGAAACCGTTGTAATAACAGCAAATTCTTCAATACGACGCATAATTCTGAATCCCTCTTCCCTCGGAGAATGATGCATCAGAACTAGTTAGGGCATGGTTAAAGTCCAGCACCATAACTATGGTCTTGGCGGCGCTCTTGCGGCATTCAAAGGCGCAGCAAGGCACACAGACATGCCGCAGCCAAGCAGATGGAGCGCCACGACAGATGAACAGCTGGCAGGAATGGCTGCTCTGGCTCAGCGATGGCATCAGCGGCTTTGCCACATATTGGGCGATCCTGATCGGCGTTGCCATGATCGAGCTGGTCATCCCCGGCCAGAAATCCGCCACCCCGGCCAGTCCTCGGCTTTCCGTCAATCTGTTGCTGGGTCTGTCACTCGCCCTGATCCATACCATCCCGGCGATCACCGATACCGCCATGGCCGCCTTTGTTGAAGCGCAAGGCTGGGGGCTGCTCGCTCTGACCGGCTGGCCGCTATGGCTCAAGGTGGTGCTGAGCTTCCTGGCCTTTGATCTGGCTGGCTACATTTTTCACCGTGTCTCGCATCTGTCGCAGCCGCTGTGGCGGCTTCACCGGGTCCACCATTCCGACAACGATATTGATCTCTCGACGATCTTTCGCGTTCACCCGGCAAGCATCCTGATCATTGTCCCCTTCGATTTCGCGGTGATCGCCGCGCTGGGCCTGCATCCGCTGGGCATCATGGCGCACGGCCTTGCCAAGCTGGTGACCATGGGGTTTGGCCACGCCAATGTTGCGCCGATGCCATGGTTGAGCCGGACTGCCGCGCTGCTGTTCGTCACCGCCGATTTTCACCGCCGCCATCATTCGGCATGGCAGCCGGAAACCGACAGCAATTATGGCGAGGTTCTGACGGTGTGGGACCGCATGTTCCGCTCATGCGCATCAAGCCGCGCACCGGTGGAACGCTTCGGCCTGGGAGACGCCTATGACAGCGATGCCGCCAGCCTTACGGGCCAGCTGAAGTTGCCATTCATTTCGAGATAAAGGAGCCGGACGACCCGTCGCTATCCGTTGTGGCTGCTTCCTTCCGGATCTGACCAGATTGGCGAACGCAAACGCCCGCCCGGACTCCCGGTCGCGCATATGGCGGCAGGCTCGCGATTCCGCAAGCCCGAAGCACAATCAGCGGAAGTTGTCGGCGTAGGTTTGCAGTTTGAGGCGGCGCGGGGGCGAAGCGTGAACCGTTGCCGCGATGCCGTGCCGGGTCGCATAGGCCTGGGCTTCAGCCTGACTGGCGAACTGGAGCACAACCTGCGCCTGCATATCACCCGATCCCGCCCAGCCCATCAGCGGATCGGCGGTGCGGGCTTCAGAGGAATCGAATTCACGGATCCACTGATCCGTGTTCGCCTTGCCAGACTGCATGGCGTTCTTCGGGCGTTGAAAGATGCGTGCGCTCATGGGGTAAGCCCTGTCCCGAATCGCGGCGGGAATCAAGCCCCGCTCATGCTGAGCCTGTCGAAGTATTAAACGCGTTTTTGGTCTTGAGGCTCGGCAATTCGGTCCACGGCTCGTCCGGCCAGCGGTGCCGGGGATAGCGGCCCTTCATGTCCTTCACCACATCGCGCCAGCTCCCACGCCAGAAACCGGGGAGATCGCGGGTGGTCTGGATCGGTTTGGCACCGGGTGAGGTCAGCTTGAGCAGCAGCGGCTGTGCGGGCTGGCCAAACATGGGATGCCGATCCAGCCCGAACAGCGCCTGCACCCGCAGTTCCACCGATGGCCCGCCGGGATCGGCATAGTCGATCGCATGGTGGGTGCCCGCCGGACTGGTGAACTGTGGCGGGGCCAGCCGATCGAGTTGCTGGCGCTCGGCATAGTCCAGTCGGCTGAGAAGGGCATTATGCAGCGCCCCCTTGTCGAGCGCATCGAGACGGCGGGTGAGCAGCGGCAGCAGCCAGTCATAAACAGAATCACGCAAGGCTTGCGCGGTCAGCGCAGCCAGTCCGGCATGGGCAGCGCGCGACAGCAGCGCAAGGCTGGCTGCGGAGAGCGGCAGCAAGCCAAGCCCCTCATCGCGCACCTTGCCTGCAAGGAAGGTGGCAATAGCGGCGGGATCAGGCTTCGGATCAGGCCCGCGCGCAATGGTGATCGCCCCCAGCCGCTGTTCGAGCAGCGCCTCGACCCGGCGTTCCTCAGCCAGCCATTTGAGCGATTGGCGGCGTTCGATCCGGTGGCCGAGCCAGCGCAGCACTTCGGCTTCGCTCAGCGCAATCGCGCCGGTGATCCGCGCGCCTTTGGCATCGCCCTGCGCTTCGCCAACCGCCAGCCATTCCGAACGGATCAGGCTGGAAGCGGGATCAAGCCGCAGCCCCCGCCCCCCGGCGGTCAGCCACAGCTCGCCCGAGGAATCGCGGCGGCGGGCGAGCATATCGGGGAACCCTTCGGCGAGGATAGCACCGGAGGGTGGGGCTGCTGTCTGGGGCTGTCGAAGCCCGCGAACTGCCCTGGCCCAACCACTTGCCAATTTCCGCGAAGCCCCAGCCCTTGGCGATCGATCCCCCCGCCAGCGATCCAGCCGCGCCAACAGGTCTTCCCCGCGTCCGCCAAGCCCGCGTTCTTGTAATAGCAGGGCGATTTGCGCCGCCTGATCCTCCGCGCCATGCTGCGCGGCATGAAGCAACATGTGCGCGAGGCGCGGCTCAAGCGGCAGGTTTGCCATCGCTGCGCCGTGGCTGGTGATCCGCCCCCCGGCATCGAGCGCCCCAAGACTGGTCAGCAAGCCGCGCGCCGCCGCCATCGCCGGTGCTGGTGGCGGATCGATCCACGCCATTACCGCCGCATCGCCCGCGCCCCACTGCGCCAGCGTCAGCGCCAGCGGGGCAAGGTCAGAAACCAGCATTTCGGGCGGATCAAACGCGGCGCGACCAGCATGGCCAGCCTCTTCCCACAGGCGATAGGCCACGCCCGGCCCTTGCCGTGCTGCACGGCCCGCGCGCTGGGCGGCGGCGGCCTGACTGGCACGGTGCGTCACCAGCCGCGTGACGCCCGCCGCCTTGTCAAATTCAGCACGGCGCGACAGGCCCGCATCGACCACCACGCTCACGCCGTCCAAAGTCAGCGAGGTTTCGGCAATCGCAGTGGCCAGCACAATCCGTCGCCGCCCTTGCCCATCACGCCTGATCGCCGCGCGCTGGTCAGCCGGATCGCATTGGCCGTGGAGCGGCAGCACCAGCGCCGATGGCAACTTTTCGACCAACCGCTCACGCGTGCGCTCGATCTCGCCGACGCCGGGCAGGAAGGCGAGAATATCGCCTGTTTCCTCGCGCCAAGCGGTGACAATGGCCGTGGCCATGGCATCATCGACCCTGAGTTCAGGCCGCGCACCCAGCCATTGAAAGGTGAGCGGATAGGCCTTGCCCGCGCTCTCGATCACCGGAGCGCCGCCCAGCAATGCGCCAAACCGCGCGCCATCGATGGTTGCTGACATCACCAGCAACCGCAGATCCTCGCGCAGCACCTGGCTGCTCTCAATGGCAAGCGCGAGGCCGAGATCGGAATCGAGGTGGCGCTCGTGCGCCTCGTCAAACAGCACGGCGGAAATGCCGCTGAGTTCGGGGTCTTTGACAATCGCCGAGACAAAGATCGCTTCGGTCATCACCAGAATACGCGTTTTGGCGGATCGTTTACTGTCCAGCCGGGTGAGATAGCCGACGGTGTCGCCCGCCTTCTCGCCCATCAGTTCGGCCATGCGCTCAGCCGCCGCACGCGCGGCAACGCGCCGAGGACTGAGCAGGATCACCGTGCCGCTGCACCAGTCCTCAGCCAGCAGCGCCGGAGCCACAGCGGTGGTCTTGCCCGCACCCGGCGGCGCGATCAGCACTGCCGAGCGGCGCTCCCGCAGCGCATCGAGCAGGCTTGGCAGCACGGCGTGGATTGGCAGACTGGTCACACCGCGTCAGTTCGCCTGGCCACGCACAAAGTCAAAATGGATCTTGACCCAGGCGCCTACCTGGGGCTTGCCGTCGATCCGCGGCGGGCGCACCTGGAATTGCCATGCCGCCTGCCGCAGTGCCCGTGCCAGACCCGAACCTGCCGGTGATTCCCCCAGCATCTGGCAATTATCGACGCGGTAATTCTCGATCGTGCGGCAGGCGATTTCTGCCCATTTCCCGCCGACACTCTGCTCGGTCATATAGCCGGCCAGTTCGGCACGGCTGGGCTCACGGTGCCATTCTGCGCGGTAAAGACGCTGGCCTTGCGGCCCCTCACCCGGCCCCATCGTGCCTTTGGAATTGCCCGAACCAGCCCCGCTCTTGCCCAGCTTCGAAATATCCGAGGCGGCAAAATCGTCGCCAGACAGCGTGATCATCGGCGCTGCTATCGGCGGCGCAGTGGCTATGGCAATTTTGGGCGGGACTACCGGCGGCACCACCCGATCGGTGATGGCTGGCTGCACCCTGGCCTTCTGCTGCTTTTCCGCCGCCTGTTTTTTGGCGGCGGAGGAAGACGAAGCAGGTGACATCGTGATCGCGGTAAAACTCTCGCGCACCTTGGTTATCTGTTTGTCGAAATAGCCCATCCAGACAATGACCAGACCGAACAGCAAAACCATTGCCGCCGAAAGCAGCAACGCGATTCCCCGCTCGGTCCGGGTGGGCTGTCCACGGTATCGGGTGGGCATCAGGGCGGCGTCAATCTGCACAACGCGGCGGTTAGCCAAGCTTTATCCCTCCGTCCAGCCGTAGTGCCGTGAAGGTTGTCCAGGCACCAGCCTGAATTTCAGCTGATCCTAATAGCGCCGCGTAACCGCAAATTCAGCGGCTTCGGCCATGGCGAGGCGCGCCGGGCCTGCCGGGAAGCCCGCAATCGCATCAATCGCCCGCTGGGCATAGTGGCGCGCGCGTTCACGCGTGGCGGAGACAGTATCGTGCCGGGCGATCAGCGCGGTGGCATGGGCGAGGTCTTCATCCTCGATGCGGAAGCCGGCGATAGCATCTTCCCAGAAACGGCGTTCCTCGGCGCTGCCGCGCGCATAGGCGAGGATCACCGGCAGGGTCATCTTGCCTTCGCGGAAATCATCGCCGCGCCCTTTGCCCATTTCAGTGGCATCGGAATCATAGTCGATGGCATCATCCACCAGCTGGAAGGCAATGCCGAGATTGCGGCCAAAGGCATCCAGCGCCAGCTCATCGGCTTCGCTACGCTCTGCGACCACGGCGGCGATGCGCGTGGCGGCGGCGAACAAGGCAGCGGTTTTCGATCCGATGATCTGGAGGTAGTGTTCCTCACCCGTCTCGATCTTGCGCTGGGCGACCAGCTGATCAACCTCACCCTCGGCGATCACCGAGCTGGCTTTCGAGAGGATTTTCAGTACCTTGAGGCTGCCATCCTCAACCATAAGTTCAAATGCGCGGGTAAACAGGAAATCGCCGACCAGCACCGTCGCCGGATTGCCGAAGACAATGTTGGCGGTGTCCTTGCCGCGCCGCAGGTCAGAGCCATCGACGACATCATCGTGCAGCAGCGTGGCAGTGTGGATGAACTCCACAGCGGCGGCGAGCAAGTGGTGGCGCGTACCGTGATAGTCGCACAGCGCCGCGCCCGCGACCGTGAGCATCGGGCGCATCCGTTTGCCGCCGCCCGAAATCAGATGCCCCGCCAGCGCCGGGATCAGCGGAATCTCGCTGTGCATCCGCTCAAGAATGATCGCGTTCACCGCATTCATGCCGGGTGCCGTCAGCGCCAGCAGGGGTGCCAGCGATGGCTCGGTCATGCGGGGACGGAGGGGGATAATGTCAGCGCTCATTTGACTGAGGCCTTGCGATGGTCGCGATGCGAACGCAAGTGCAAACGGGGCAATGGCAATGCACATTTTCTCATGCTAGCGGTGAAGCGATGTCTGAAACGCCACCAGCCCCCGCCGCCGATCCCATATTGGCATCGTTCCGCGCCTCCATCGACAATATCGATGCCGCGTTGATCCACATCCTCGCCGAACGCTTCCGCATCACCAAGGCGGTCGGCACCTACAAGGCGCAGCACGCCCTCCCCGCCTCTGACCCTGCGCGTGAGGATCGCCAGATCGAACGGCTGCGAAAACTGGCCGCAGACGCCCAGCTCGATCCCGATTTCGGCGAGAAGTTCATCCGGTTTGTGATTGATGAGGTGATCCGGCACCATGAAAAGGCGCGCGAAAGCTAAACCTGCCGCGATCTTGGCAGCCGCAGTTTCACCAGCAGGCCGCCCAGATCCTCGCTCTCATCCAGTTCGACCGAACCACCGTAAATCTCGGCGACATCGCGGACAATCGCCAACCCCAATCCCGTCCCCGGCTTGCCGGTATCCAGCCGCGCGCCGCGATCGAAGATGCGGGTGCGTTCTGCTTCGGGGATGCCCATGCCATCATCCTCGACCCAGATTTCACACGTTGCCTTTTCGTCCGGCAGGGTGTCGATGGTGACGAAGACACTGCCGCCGCCGTATTTGGCGGCGTTTTCAATCAGGTTACCGAGAATTTCGTCAAGGTCTTGCCGCTCGATGGAAACTGCCGCCTCGCGATTTCCGTCAAGGTCAAAGCGGGTGTTTTCGTACAGCCGGGTAACCGCGCGCAGCACGGCATCGGCGCTATCCGCCACCAATGCATGCGACAGCCCCGCCGCGCGGCGGCCAACCGCGCGGGCGCGGGCGAGGTGGTGATCGACCTGCCGCCGCATCACCGCTGCCTCGCGGATTGCCGTCTCGGCGAGATCGGGGGCATGGGCGGTGGCGGCATTCATCACCACCGTGAGCGGGGTCTTCAGCGCGTGCGCCAGATTGCCCGCATGGGTGCGCGCTTCTTCGGCCTGCCGCTCGGTATGGGCGAGCAGGGCGTTGAGTTCCTCGACCAGCGGCTGGACTTCCAATGGCAGCGGTTCGGTCACCCGGTTGGTGCCGGTGGTGCGCATCCGCTGGATCGCGCGGCGCACCCGGCGCAAGGGGCCAAGCCCGTACCAGGTTTGAAACACCGCCATCAGGAACAGCCCGAGCCCCAGCACCAGAAAGCTCCACGAGAGAATGGCGCGGATCCGGTAAATCTGGGCATCCAGTTCCTTGCGGCTTTCCGCCACCACGAAGCGCCATTGCGTCTCGCTGCCCGGCAGGATGATTGAACGCTCCATCACGCGCAACGGCTCAGCAGCGAACTGGTTGCTGCTGTAGCTGTGCGGCTGGGCATCGACGTGCCCCGCATCGACCCGCAGGCTGCGATCCCACAGCGAGCGCGAGGGGAAATCCTCATGATCCTTGCCGCTGATCTGCCAGTAGAGGCCCGAATTGGGCTCGAGAAAACGCTGATCACCCAGCGGCCGGTTGAAATAGATTTCGCCGTCCGGGCCGATTTCAGCCGAGGCGACCATGGCATTGAGCATATTGGCGAGCTGGGCATCGCCATTGCGCTCGACCAGGCTGGTCAGCGAACGATCCAGCGCCACACCGCCAAGCAGCAGCAGCACGGTGATCCACGCCGCCGCTATCAGCATCATACGGCGACCAAGGCTCCCGGTATGGGCGGGAGCGGTGTAATCGGGTTGCTGAGCTTTGCTGGGCATTATTCGCCGCCCTATCCGTTTCCGTCGGTCCTGAGCTTGTCGAAGGACTGCACTTGTTTGCTACCTCGCAACTAAGGACAACCCTTCGACAAGCTCAGGGCAGACGGAATATGGCGGCGTCAGCCCCGCCCCGGCCCGGCGGGATCATCAAGACTATAGCCCAGCCCGCGGATCGTGGTGATCACCTCGGCACCCAGTTTCTTGCGGATGCGGGTGACAAAGACTTCGATGGTGTTGGAATCGCGGTCAAAATCCTGATCATAGATGTGCTCGATCAGTTCGGTGCGGCTGACCACCTTGCCCTTGTGGTGCAGCAGATAAGACAGCAGCTTGTATTCCTGCGCGGTGAGCTTCACCGGCTCGCCAGCAAGCGTCACACGGCCCGAGCGGGTGTCCAGCCGCACGTCACCGGCGGTGAGTTCGCTCGAGCTGTTGCCCGAGGCGCGGCGGATCAGCGCGCGCAGGCGGGCGATCAGCTCCTCGGTCTGGAATGGCTTGGCGAGGTAATCGTCAGCCCCGGCATCGAGGCCCGCCACCTTGTCAGACCAGCTATCGCGCGCAGTGAGCACCAGCACCGGGAACTTGCGGCCTTCCTTGCGCCACATGCCCAGCACGGTCAGCCCATCAATCTCGGGCAGGCCGAGATCGAGGATCACCGCATCATAATCTTCGGTAGAGCCCATGAAGTGCCCGTCTTCACCATCGACCGAAAGATCGACAGCATAGCCGGTCTGTTCCAGCGTGGTCTTGAGCTGTTTGCCAAGGGTTGGTTCGTCCTCGACGATCAGGATGCGCATCGTCTGTTCCCTGTTAATCTATCTATCGCAAATCCATGCGGCGAAAGGCGCATGTCGTCAATGTTGCGGGTATCAATGTTGGTGGGCATCAATGGCGTGAACGGATCTGGCCCGAACGGGCATCTACATCGACGAAGAACACCCGGCCATCCTTGATGAATTTCAGCCGGTAAGCCATCGCGGCGGGATCATATTCAGGCCCGAGATACTGCATTCCCGGCATTGTCGGCAACACCCGCCCCTCAATCTCGCGCAGCGGCAGGACGTTGCCCGCGCGCATTTCCTTGCGCACCTGCCCCTGCTCATCACCGGGAGCGGCGTGAGCGAAGGGAACCGACAGCGCGGAAGCGGCAAGCGAAAGGAGGAGGGTGAGGCGGGTCATCATGCCTGTTTGCCTAAACCCTTCCTATTGAACAACAAGTGAATGCTGCGCTGCCGGGGGTTCACACAGCAGCCCTAACGCGTCATTTCATATTTTACCGTCAGGGTTGCCATGGTTCCCACCTGGCCGGGCTCGATCGGGGTGCGTTTTTCTGCTGATACGGCAACGACATTTGCAGCAGAATCCATCGCCATCGGCCGGTTCGAAGCATAGTTTTCTGATACTTCGAGCAGCCGCAAGCCCGAATATCCCGCCAATGAAGCCAGTTCGCGGCCTCGGGCAGAGGCATCGGCAAAAGCCGCTTTGCGCGCAGCCGTCTTGGCTGATCCATCCGCCTCAAGCATGAAGTTAGGCCCGAAAAAATTGTTTGCGCCAGCCGCGATCAAAGCGTCGAGTGTGGCACCAATCCTGTCCATCTTGCGCAATTTGACGCTGACCTGATTGCTGACATCATAGCCCAGAAAGCGGGGTGGCTCTTGCGTATTGGAATACTGAAACTGCGGGCTTATGCTGAAGTTCGAGGTCTGGATATCGTCTTTGGCGATACCCATAGCCGCCAGCTTGGCTATAATCGCGTCCATTTTCACCGCATTGAGACGTGCTGCTTCGTTCGCCATCATGGCGCGGGTCTGTACTCCGGCGCCTACAACTGCGGTATCAGGACGTGCGTTGACCGTCTGGCTGACGGTTAATTCGATCACTGGTCCCTGTGACTGGATCTGAATTTCTGCCGCGAGGGCGGACGATGCGGCAAGCACTATGGTGGAAGCTGCGAACAGTTGGCGCATGGGGGACATGGAATTACTCCTTGGCAATTGGGGAAACCGGGATTTCCCCTTGTTGTAATATGCCCAAGGTAACGTGCAGCTGAACCAGTTGTTCCCTTTATCTGCCAGTAAGGAGAGCGATATACCGCGTCCTGATTTCGCGGGTTATCGGGCCGGGGCTGCCATCCCCAATCGCCCGCCCATCGACTTCCACAACCGGCATCACCAGCGATCCGGCAGCAGAGAGGAAGGCTTCACGCGCAGCGAACAGTTCGTCCGGCGTGAAGGGACGCTCTTCCACCGTCAACCCCATGGCGCAGGCGATCTCCAGCACACAGATGCGCGTTACCCCCGGCAGAACGCCGTGATCGACCGGGTGCGAGACCAGCACGCTCCTCGCGTCGATAATATGCGCGTTGGCGCTTGAGCCTTCGGTAATCACGCCACCTTCGACCAGCCAGGCATCGTCCGCCCCGGCGGTGCGCGCCTCTTCCTTGACCAGCACGGCATAGAGCAGCTGCGTGGTTTTGGCGGCGCGTATCTGCCAGCGCAGATCAGGGCGCAGGATGATTTTCAGCCCGGCCTCGGCCTGCGGATTGTGAATCAGCTGCGCTTCCTGCGTGAAGACGATGCGCGTCGGTTCGGGTGCAGGAATGGGGCTGAGGAAATCACGATCCCGCGCTACGCCGCCTGTCACCTGCAAATAGACCCGCCCCTCGATCAGTCCATTTCGCGCCACGGCTTCCTCAAACACAGACCGCCAGTCCGTCGCATCGGCAATCCCCGCCAGCTTGAGCGACCGCGACAGCCGCGCCATGTGGTAAGGATAATTGGCAAGCCGTCCGCCCAGCACCGGCACGACCTCATAGACGCTCTGCCCAAACAGCAGCCCGCGATCGAAGATTGATACCTTAGCCCCGCTTTCAGGAAGCCATTCGCCGTTGAGCCATATGGTGCGCATGGCTTTCCATTCGGACGAGGCCCCGCCCTTGTCAACGCCCCGCCCCGCCCCTAGTGCGCCCCACCATGGCCGCACCGATACTTAGCTGGGAGGGTCTGAGCCTGCATCATGGCTCGGGCTGGCTCTTCACCGATCTTGATCTCACCATCGGCGAGCGCGACCGGCTGGCACTGATCGGTCGCAACGGCGCGGGCAAGACGACGCTGCTGCGGATGATCGCCGGGCAAATCGAGGCGGACAAGGGCAAGCGCTCGATCCGCCCCGGCACCAAGGTCGTCATGCTTGAGCAGGACCCATTCTTCACCGGCTTTGACACGCTGATGGACTTCGCGCTTTCCGGGCCAGACGCCCCCGAACGCCACGAGGTAGAAGCCATTGCCGATCAGCTGGGCATCGACATGAGCCGTCCGGCGGAAAATGCCAGCGGCGGTGAGCGGCGGCGGGCAGCCCTCACCCGCGCGCTGGCCTCCAATCCCGACATATTGCTGCTTGATGAACCAACCAATCACCTTGATCTGGCAGCTATCGAATGGCTGGAATCATGGCTCGCCCGGTTCAACGGCGCCTTTGTGGTCATCAGCCATGATCGCACCTTCCTCACCCGCCTGACCAAAGCGACTTTGTGGATTGATCGCGGGGCGATCCGGCGCAAGGAGGTCGGTTTTGGCGGCTATGATGCGTGGATGGAACAGATCTTTGCTGAAGAAGCCCGCGCTGCCGACAAGATGGATGCCAAGCTGAAGATCGAGGCGCACTGGCTGGAACGCGGCGTCACCGCGCGGCGCAAGCGCAACATGGGCCGGCTGGAAAAGCTTTATGAAATGCGGGCAGCGCGCGCCGCCATGCTCAGCCCGACCGGCACTGCCAAGATCGCGCTGGGCACCGATGATGTGAAGACCAAGGCGGTGATCGTCGCCGATAAGGTCAGCAAGAAATTTGGTGCCAATGAGACTGAGCGCACGATCATCAAGGACTTCACCCTGCGCATCACGCGCGGTGACCGGATTGGCATTGTCGGCGCCAATGGCACGGGCAAGACCACCTTGCTCAAGCTGCTGACCGGTGAACTGGAGCCGGATAGCGGCAAAGTCACCCTCGCCAAGACGCTCGATGCAGTGATCATCGATCAGCAGCGCAGCCTGCTTGTCCCCGAAAAGAAGCTGCGCGATATTCTCGCCGAGGGCGGTGACTGGGTCGATGTGCGCGGGGTGCGCAAGCATGTCCAGGGATACCTCAAAGACTTCCTGTTCGATCCCGGAATGGCCGATGCCCGCGTCGGCACACTATCGGGCGGCGAGCGTTCGCGCCTGCTGCTGGCGCGCGAATTTGCCCGCCTTTCCAACCTGCTGGTGCTCGACGAGCCGACCAATGACCTCGATCTGGAAACGCTGGATCTGCTGCAGGAAGTGATTTCGGACTACGATGGCACGGTGCTGATCGTCAGCCATGATCGCGATTTTCTCGACCGGACGGTAACGGTGACGCTCGGCCTCGATGGTTCGGGCAAGGTTGATATTGTCGCCGGCGGCTATGCCGATTGGGTGGAGCAGCGGCAAAAG
>JANOYZ010000009.1:0-38075 GCA_031429135.1 Novosphingobium sp.
TGCTTGGTGAGGCTCGCCTGCGGTTCGGTCAAAATCCGGCGATAGTCGTCGCGGGTCAGCGCCTTCAACTCGACCCGGATCGGCAGGCGGCCCTGCAACTCGGGCAGCATGTCCGAGGGCTTGGCGACGTGGAACGCGCCACTGGCGATGAACAGCACATGGTCGGTCTTCATCGGGCCGTACTTGGTGGCCACCGTGGTGCCTTCGATCAGCGGAAGCAGGTCGCGCTGCACGCCTTCACGGCTGACCGATCCGCCGCGCACGTCGGAGACCGCGATCTTGTCGATCTCGTCGAGGAACACGATCCCGTTGGTCTCGGCATTGGCCAGCGCGACGCGGGCCACATCGTCCTGGTCCATCCGCTTTTCGGCTTCCTCGTCGACCAGCTTGTCCCAGGCGTCCGGCACTTTGAGCTTGCGGCGCTTGAGGCTCTGGCGGCCCATCGCCTTGCTCATCATTTCAGACAGGTTGATCATGCCGACCCCGCCCGGCATGCCGGGGATTTCCATCCCCATGCCCGGCGTGTCTTCAATCTCGATTTCCACCTCGGTATCATTCATCGCGTTTTCGGTGATCCGCTGGCGGAAGCTCTCGCGGGTGGCTTCGGACGCGCTTTCCCCGACCAGAGCTTTCAGCAGCCGGTCCATCGCCGCATGGCTGGCGGCCTCGCGCACTGCTTCGCGTCGGCGGTCTTTTTCGAGACGGATCGCTTCCTCGACGAGATCGCGAGCGATCTGCTCGACATCGCGGCCGACATAGCCAACCTCGGTGAACTTGGTCGCCTCGACCTTGATGAACGGCGCTTCGGCAAGCCTGGCCAAGCGCCGACTGATCTCGGTCTTGCCACAACCCGTCGGCCCGATCATCAGGATGTTCTTGGGCGTCACCTCATCGCGCAATTCGGGCGAGAGGCGTTGCCGCCGCCAGCGATTGCGCAGCGCCACGGCCACCGCGCGCTTGGCGTCCTGCTGGCCGATGATGTGCTCATCGAGCGCAGCGACGATGGCCTTGGGGGTCAGATTGTCTTTCATCAGGATTCGATCACTTCCACCGTCACGCGGTCATTGGTGAAGACGCAGACCTCGGCGGCGACCGCCATGGCGCGGCGGGCGATCTTCTCAGGATCGCTCTCATAATCATCGAGCGCCTTGGCGGCGGACAACGCATAATTACCGCCCGATCCGATGGCGCAAATGGCTGCTTCGCCTTTGGCCTCCGGCTCCAGCACATCGCCGTTGCCGGTGAGGATCAAGAGAACCTCGGCATCGGCGACAATCATCAGGGCTTCGAGATTGCGCAAGTATTTGTCAGTCCGCCAGTCCTTGGCGAGCTCAACAGCCGCGCGCATCAGTTGACCACGATGTTGTTCGAGCTTCTTTTCAAGCCGTTCGAACAGGGTAAAGGCATCCGCCGTCGCCCCGGCGAAACCGGCGATGACTTTGCCGCCTTCGCCAATGCGCCGCACCTTGCGAGCATTGGGCTTCATCACCGTGTTGCCCATGGAAACCTGACCATCGCCGGCAATGACGGTCTTGCCGCCCTTTTTCACGCCGATGATGGTGGTGCCGTGCCACTGGATCAGACCGTGGCTTTCGCTGTTATTGCTCATGCTGCTGGATATATGCGCGATCCGGCAGCGTTCAAGCTAGACATTTTGTCCGCCTCACGGCGGGAGCTGCACGGCCCGCTCCCCCGCCCGGCCACCCATAGGGTACTATGTTGGGTGGCCGGGCGGGGGAGCGGGCCGGTGCCGTGCGCGGGGCCAGCTTTGCCGGACCCGGCGGGCGCATCAAATCAACTTCCGTTCGGGCCGGTTCCCGGACCGCCGCCGCCGCCGGGACCACCCAAGCCGGGCGCGCCAACCGTGCCGATATTGCCGAACAGGTCTTCAAAGAAGCTGCGCTCACGCCCCAGTGTCGGCGTCTTGTGTGAATCGGGATTGAGCCGCACGATTTTTTCAACGCCGGTGCGATCTACTGCGGAAACCGTGCCCTTTTCATCAAAGGAAACCCGCAGCACCAGCTGATCGCGTGTGCGCGGACGGGCGAATGCCGACTGCTTGGTATCGACCGAGACATAGTACCAGTCCTTGCGGCCCCATTCGCTGACGAATGTCGGGCGACCGAGCGACTTTTCCACCGACTGGGCATTATCAATACCCGGCTGCACGGCATCGACCAGCGCCTGATCGACCAGATAGCCGCGATGATCCTTGATCGAGGCACAGCCCGCCAAGGCACCTGCTGCTGCCAGCATTACTGCGCCTGTCGTTAACTGCCGAATACCCTGCATGCCTTACTCCGATCGGTATCGCTCCGGTCCAGCGCCATTGCCATGGCCCCGTTCCTGCGTGTATCGGCGCCTGCCTTAAAGCCCAGCGCGCCACATCGCAATGGCGCTTGAGGCCTGCGGATTGAATTGTCGCTGAACAAAGGGAGCGAATGCCCATGTCTTTCCTCAAGCGCCTGCTTCGCCCACGCGGTGATGATCTGGCCGCCTATCGCCCTTTGTGGCACCGCATTGTCGAACTTTCACGCGATCCCCGCTGGTATCAGACAGGCGGCGTCGCCGATACACTGGAAGGCCGCTTTGATGCGATCACACTGGTGCTCAGCGCCGTGCTGCTGCGTATGGAACGCGAGCCTGAGCTTGTCGAACCATCGGTGCGGCTGACCGAGCTGTTCGTCGCCGACATGGACGGCCAGATGCGCCAGAGCGGTGTCGGTGATCTGATGGTCGGCAAGCATATGGGCAAACTGATGGGTGCGCTGGGCGGACGGCTTGGTGCCTATCGTGCGGCGCTGGCTGAGGCGGGTGATGCTGCACTTTGTGCGGCGATCATCCGCAATGTAACGCTGAACGAGGACACTGATCCAGCCGTTGCTGCCGAAATGGTCCGCGCGTTTGCGGTAAACCTTGCGGCAGCCGATGGCACTACCCTGCTGGCGGGAGATATTGCGCTGTGAGCAATCCTGAGTTTGCCCGGTTGATCGACATCCGCCAGATCAACGAGACACCACAGGTGCTGACCGCCTCACAGGAAGAATGCGCGGGCCTCGCCGCGCGCTTTGGCATCGTTGCCGTCAAGCAGCTTGAAGCGAAAATCACGCTTACCCGCGAAGGATTTGTGGTTCTTGCCAATGGACGGCTGGTGGCCGACGTGGTGCAAGCTTGCGCCATTTCAGCCGAGGATTTCCCCGTCCACATCGATGAGGCCATCGCACTGCGCTTCGTTCCGGCAAGGGATGATGCCACGCCTGATGAGGAAATCGAGCTCGCCGAGGATGATCTTGATCTCGTGCCGTACCGCGGCACCCAGTTCGATCTGGGGGAAGAAGTGGCGCAAGGGCTGGCCTTGGCGATTGATCCCTATGCCGAAGGGCCGGAGGCGGAGGCTGTTCGCATGAAGGCTGGCCTGCTGGATGAAGGATCAAGCGGGCCTTTTGCGGCGCTGGCGGCGTTGAAGAAGAAATAGCACCTCTGCGGAATTGGCCTCGGTAACTCTGGATTACCTATCAGCTATAGCATGATGCGCTTAATCTGTATCACATCATGCTACAAAAGTATTTGTTTTCACGCGATTTATTGCGAAAAACCGGTGCTCCCTTTTTCGCATCGCGCTCTAACCCGCCTACCCTGAGCTTGTCGAAGGGCTGCACTTTTCTTCATGCGGCATGCCGGGCATCAAGAAATAAGGACAGTGCTTCGACAAGCTCAGCATGGACGGGGGTTAGAGCCAGGAAATGCAGATTTTCCAAACCTCGATCAAACCAGATCAGAACGGAATATCATCATCAAGATCGTCGGCGAAACCGCCGCCCCCGGAACTTCCTGCTGCGCCGCCACCGCTGGCTCCACCGCTGAAGCTACCCGAGCGTTGCCCGCCACCTGAACCACCGCCCCAGTCACCGCCGGAACCGGCACCGCCGCCTGAACGCTGGCCGCCGCCGCCCGAACCGGGTGCGCCATCGAGCATGGTCAGCGTCGCGCCGGGGCCTTGCAGCACGATCTCGGTCGAATAACGATCATTGCCCTGGGCATCCTGCCACTTGCGGGTGCGCAGCTGGCCTTCGATATAGACCTTGCTGCCTTTTTTGAGAAAACGCTCGGCAACCCCGGCAAGTCCTTCGGAGAAGATCGCCACGGTGTGCCATTCGGTGCGTTCCTGCTTTTCGCCGGTGTTCTTGTCCTTCCAGCTTTCGCTGGTGGCGATACGCAGATTGCATACCTTGCCGCCATTCTGGAAGCTCTTCACTTCGGGGTCAGCCCCAAGGTTTCCGACGATGATGACCTTGTTGACGCTGCCTGCCATTATATCCTCTTTCGCTACAACCCGAGCGCGACGGCGCTCCAGTAGGTGATTCCCGCGAAGATGTAGGCCAGCACGAACAGGTAGAGCAACATGAAGGCAGGCCATTTCCACCCGTTTGTTTCGCGCCGGGTGACGGCGATGGTGCTCATGCACTGCGGGGCAAAAACAAACCAGGCGAGGAAAGCCAGCGCAGTGGGCAGGCTCCATTGCTGCTTGAGCTGATCGGAAAGCTTGCCCACAGTCGCCGCATCATCCCCCGAGCCCACGGCATAGGTTGTCGCCAGCGAGGCGACCGCCACTTCGCGCGCGGCCATGGCAGGGATCAGCGCCAGCGCAATATCGCGGTTGAACCCGATGGGCTTGACCACCACGGCAAGGCCATTGGCGATGTGCCCGGCGAACGAGGCATCGACCTGATTCTCGCCCTGCCCCGCACGCGGGAAGTTGAGCAGCAGCCACAGCACGACGGTGACGGTGAAGATGATCGTGCCGGCGCGGCGCAGGAATATCCACGCCCGCTGCCACAGCCCCAGCAGCAGATCACTGAGACGCGGCAACTGGTATTTGGGCAGTTCCATGATGAAACCGCTGGCATCGCCCTTGGTGACAGAGCGGCGCAGCACCAGCGCCACCGCCATCGCGCTGACGATACCCGCGATCAGCAGGCCGAAAGCGACCAGCCCCTGAAGCCCTACCAGCGGCGCGACACGCGTATTCGGGATGAAGGCCCCGATCACCATTGTATAGACTGGCCAGCGCGCCGAGCAGGTCATCAGCGGGGCGATCAGGATCGTCGTCAGTCGGTCTTTGGGATCGGAAATGCTCCGCGTCGCCATGATCCCGGGAATCGCGCAGGCGAAACTCGAGAGCAGCGGGATGAAACTGCGCCCCGAAAGCCCGACATAGGCCATCAGCCGGTCCATCAGGAAAGCAGCGCGGGCCATATAGCCCGATGCTTCCATCGCGAGGATGAAGAAGAACAGGATCAGGATTTGCGGCAGGAACACCACCACCGAACCAACCCCGGAGATCACGCCATCGGTGATCAGATCGCGCAGTAGCGATGGCGGCATCACTGCCCTCACCCCATTGCCCAGAGCTGTCGCCCCGGCATCCAGCGCATCGGCAAACGGCGTCGCGCCGGTGAACACTGCCTGAAAGACCACAAACAACAGCGCAAACAGGATCAGCGGCCCCAGCCAGGGATGAAGCAGCAGCTGGTCCATCCGGGCGTGGAGGCGATGTTTGGCGGTCTCGGAGAGAATCGCGGCATCGGTTATGGCGTGGGCGGTAAGCCGACGTTCGCTCAGCCCGGTATGCGGTTGCGGATGAGTCTCTTCGCGCGCTTCAGCCTCGGCAATGGCGCGCGCCAGTTCGTTCAGGCCGCGGCGGCGCACCGCGACGGTGGGGATCACCGGCACCCCCAGCCCGCTTGCCAGTGCGGCGGGATCCAGCACCAGCCCGTCGCGTGTCGCCAGATCGATCATGTTGAGCGCGACAACAGTCGGGCGGCCGAGCGCGATCACTTCCTGCGCAAAAACCAGATGCTGTTCGAGGTTCGAGGCATCAAGCACCAGCACCAGAACATCGGGTGCCGCCTCACCCGGTAACTCGCCAAGGATGACCTGCCGGGTCACCTCCTCGTCGGGGCTCGTCGGATGAAGGCTGTAACTCCCCGGAAGATCGGTCAGTTCAATCGCCTCGCCGGTCGGCAGCATCAGCCTGCCGGCTTTGCGCTCGACCGTGACGCCAGGATAATTGGCGATCTTCTGCCGCGCGCCGGTAAGCGCATTGAACAGCGCGCTTTTTCCCGCATTGGGATTACCGACCAGGGCAGCAGTGCGTGTGCGGCTCATCTCAGGCGGCTTCCACCTGCCCGGTTTCCAGTGCCAGCGCCTCAACCTGCATCGCTTTGGCATGAACCCGCCGCAGTGCCACCGTCATCCGGCCGATTGTAATCGCCAGCGGATCGGCCCCGGCAAATATCCCGCGATGGGCCACCGCCACTTTCGCACCGACATCAAGCCCGAGTGCGCGCAACCGCTGCCCTTCCTCGCCAGCAAGCGACGACCAGTCCACCGCAGTGATGCGCGCCGACAGGCCAATCGGGAGGGAATCGAGGGTCATCACGCTTTCGCTTGCAGATCGAAAGGCTAATTGCAAGTCATTCGCAATAATTGCTTCAGGTCAAAACGCCTGACGCGCCGGGTAACGCAGCCTGCCCAGAAACCGCGCCGGACTGAAATGCTCATCCGCTGGCCGCAGCAGCCGGGCTTTGGCCTTTTCAAAGCGCATCACCCCATCGATCCGCCGCGCGAGGAAGGTGCGGGTATCGGCCAGTCCTTCGCTGTCATCACGCACCATGATCGTCAGTGTCGCAGTATAAACCGAACCCAGAATCATCCGCTTCGTATAGTGATTGTAATCGGTCGCCGTATCACCAGCGAGCCGCCACATGGCATCGGCGCTATGCCAGCCGAGCTGCAATGCCTGCATAACATTGTGCGGCATGGCCATGATCGAAAGCGCGCGGCGCAGCGCCTCGCGGTGCGGCGCGGCGGCATCGATGCGGAATTCCACAAGGCGGCGGATGCGCTCACGAATGGGCAGGTTGCTCAACTGGCTGGCGGGCAAGGCATCCGCCATGGCATCATCGACCGACCCTATCCACGCGGCGATCATAGCCATTGCCCCGCCCGGAAAAGCGAGCCGCGCGCTGGCCTGCGGAATGCCGAGAACATCGGCAGCCCGGACTATCGCTGCCGTGCTCCAGCCATCAAATGCGGCTTCAGCGGCAATCAGCGGCCCCAATGCTGCGCGCATCTCGGCCAGAGTAAGATCGGGCGTCATCAGTTATGGCCCATAAGTCTTGGCCTTGCGGACTTTGGCCGCCTTGGCGCCATTCTCAAGCTCGGTGACGATCATGCCGCCTTTGCTATTTAGCTGCGCATAATCAAGCGGTGTGCGGCCCGAGCTGTCAGCACGGTTCAAATCCGCTCCGGCGGCGATCAATGATTTCACCAGCTCAAGATTCTTCTGATGGACAGCAGCGATCAGCGGGGTTTCGCCCGATGGACCCGGATCGTTGATTCTGGCCCCCTTGGCAATCAGCAGCTGGGCCCCATCGGTAAAGGCGGAGCTGACCGCCAGCCACAAAGGCGTGGTGCCCTTGAAATTGCGGAGATTTACATCCGCACCCTTGGCAATGAAATAGGTCAGCCATTTCAGTTCACGCTTGGCGATCACGATATGCAGCGCGGTATCGCCCGAGGAAATGTCTCGTGAATTGATGATGACGCTGCCCGGCGTGCCCTTTGATCCGATAGACGACAGCATCTCCTCAACCTTGGTGCCATCCTGCTTGCGCACAGCCTCAAGGAATTTGTAGCCGGTGGTCATCTGCGCCGCAGCCGGACTGGCGAGCATGGCTACTGATGCACAGATAGCTGCCGTGTAACCAAGTACGGACAAAGGATTGCGCACGATATTCCCTCCTGTTACTTCTAGCTTTGCCCGAATCCGGTCTAAAGCCAAGCCGCATCATCTTGCGCGGCGCGCTTTAGCAGAGCATGAACCGCCGCGCCATGAACTTGACCAGTCGCATTCGCAGCTTCGCCATGATTTTCGCCGCCACGCTGATGCTGGCAGCTTGCGGCCCGGCACAGGAACCGCTCGATCAGGCACCATTGGCCGGAGCCACGATTGGCGGCGATTTCACTCTGGCTGACAAGAGCGGCAAAGCGGTCCGCTGGGCCGATTTCAAGGGCAAATGGCGAATTGTCTATTTCGGCTTCACTTTTTGCCCCGATGCTTGCCCAACCGATGTCCAGCGATTGATGAACGGCTTTGCGCTTTACGCCAGGAGCGAACCGAAGCTCGCCAAGCAAGTGCAGCCAATCTTCATAACAATCGATCCGGCCCGCGATACACCGGCGCGTGTCGGCGAATTTGCCGCCGCCTTTTCACCCGACCTGATGGGACTGACCGGCACTCCCGAACAAATTGCCGCTGCAACCAAGGCTTTCGCCGTCTATTCCGCGCGCGGCGAGAACATTCCGGGCGGCTATCTGATGGACCACAGCCGCAACGCCTATCTGTTCGACCCTGAAGGCAAGCCGATTGCCTTGTTGCCGATTGACAAGGACGCCAAGACCGCTCCCAAAGCAATCGCCGCCGAACTCATCCGCTGGGTGCGGTGACCGGCCAATGGTGACAGGACACTTCTGGGAAAAACCCATCGAATCACTGAACCGTGAACAATGGGAGGCGCTGTGCGATGGCTGCGGCCAGTGCTGCCGCCACAAGGTTGAGGATGAGGACACTGGCCGTGTCTGGCCAACCAATGTCGGCTGCCAGCTGCTCGATCTCCACACCGGGAGTTGCTCTGATTACAAGCACCGCCGCCGTCAGGTGCCCGATTGTGTGCAGCTTACCCCCAAGCTGGCGCACAAGCTGCCCTGGCTTCCGGCCACCTGCGCCTATCGGTTGCGCGCCGAAGACAAGCCGCTGCCCGAATGGCACTATCTGATCAGCGGTGATCGCGAGGCGGTCCACCGCGCCGGAGCATCCATCCGGGGCAAGCTGATCTCCGAAGATCTTGCCGGCCCGATCGAGAACCACATTGTCTGGGATGCGGCCTATGATCGCACTGAAACCGATTAGATTCCGCATGATAGCACCCCATCATGCTTGACTGGCTGCGCAAAAACCCGCGCGAGGTGCAGCAGATCGAGGTCGCGGGCAGACTGCTGCCGGTGGAAGTGCGCCGCAATGATCGCGCTCGGCGGCTGACCATGCGGCTGGCAAGCGATGGCGGCGCGGTGCTGGTGACAATCCCGCGCTGGACCCCGACGCGTGAAGCACTGGCCTTTGCCCGCAGCCGGGCCGACTGGCTGGAGCTGCAACTGATCAAGATCCCTGCACCGCGTGAAATCGGTGATGGGGCAATGATCCCGTTTCGAGGGCTGGCCGTGGCGATCCGGCATGATGCCAAGGCCGCACGCCGGGTCAGCCATCATGCCGAGGCGATCCACGTTGGCGGACCGCTGCACAATATGCCTTCGCGGCTGCAACGCTGGCTGAAGGCCGAGGCGCAGGCGCTGCTGGCGGCAGATCTCGCCCATTATTGCGCCCGTGCTGAACGCGAACCGCCCGCCCTGCTGCTGTCGGCTGCACAGCGGCGCTGGGGCAGCTGCTCGGCCAAGGGAGCGATACGCATCAACTGGCGGCTGGTGATGGCTCCTGACAATGTGCGGCGCTCGGTCGTGGCGCATGAAGTCGCGCATCTGGCGCATTTCGATCATTCGCCGCAGTTTCACGCCTATCTCGCGCTGATATTCGACGGTGATCTTCCAGCGGCAGACCGCTGGCTGAAACGCGAGGGTCGTTCGCTCTATGCGCATTTTGGTTGAGATGCTTTTTGGCTGAAGCACTGGTTAGCAGAAGCACTGGTTAGCAGAAGCACTGGCGCAATCACCTCATATTCCCTAGATTAGGCTCATGCTAGGTCTCGACAAGAACTCCATCTGGCGCAATGCCAGCCCGACAGGTGCAATCGCGGATTTTCGCGAAGTCTATCGTCAGGCTGGCGGCAACCGCTTTCGCATCGCAATTGCTGCGGCGGCAACAACGCTGGGTTTGTTCTATGCCCTGACGCATGAATCCTGGCGGGTGCCGCCCGCCAAGCCCAAGATCACCTATATCAATTCCTGGCCTAAAGATCGCACCCCAGCTGAAACCAGGGCCAGCATCGCGCGCAATCAGCAGCAAAAGGAACAACGCCTCGCCTATGAGGCCAAGACCGCCGAAGAAATCAAAGATATCTATCGCGCGCTGGGCCGGGCTTCGGGGATGGACGTCGATGCCATCGACAGGAGGGCCAAGGCCGATGCCAGTGCAGCGGCGGCGGCTGAAGCCGAAAAGCTGAAGAAAACTGCCCCGCTTGTCCAGAATGTCCAGAACTAGCGCAGACGATCTGCGCTGGCTGGAGGCCGCCGCCAGGCTTGCCCAGCGCGGGGTGCCTCTGTCACGCCCCAATCCGGCGGTGGGGGCAATCGTAGTCAAGCAGGGCCGGGTGATTGCGCGCGGCTGGACCCAGCCCGGCGGACGTCCCCATGCCGAAGCTGTCGCGCTGGCATCGGCGGGTGATGCAGCCCGCGGGGCAACGCTTTATGTCACGCTCGAGCCTTGCGCCCATCTCAGTGCGCGCGGTCCAAGCTGCGTCGATCTGGTCGCGGAGTCGGGTCTGACACGTGTAGTGATCGGCTGCGGCGATCCTGATCCGCGCACGGCGGGCAAGGGTATCGCGCGGATTTGCGCCGCCGGGATTGCCGTCGAGCTGATCGAAAACGCGGCCTGTGCGGCCAGCCTAGCCGGATATCTCACCCGCGCGTGGCTTGGCCGCCCGCATGTCACGCTCAAGCTGGCCCTGTCCGAAGACGGCTGTCTTGCCCGGCCCCCCGGCGACAGTCAGTGGATCACCGGCGAAGCGGCGCGCGCGCACGTCCACGCCATGCGCGCCACGATGGATGCGATCCTTGTCGGCGGCGGCACCTTGCGCGCTGATAACCCCCGGCTCGATGTGCGCTTGCCCGGCATCGAGGATCGCAGCCCGGCGCGCTGGGTGCTGACTCGCGGTGAAGCGCCCGAGGGCTGGTGCGCACTGGCTTCCCCGCAGGCCATCGCCGGTATGGGCGGGGTGCAGTATCTGATGGTCGAAGGCGGCGTAGAGGTCGCCCGTGCCTTCCTCGCCGCCGGACTGGTCGACCGCCTGATGATCTACCGCGCACCGATTCTTATCGGCGGCGATGTGGCTAAACTGCCAGAATTCACCCCTGAAGCCCTGGCAAGCGACCAGCAATGGCATATTGCCGGCCAGCGACAGCTTGGCAAAGACACGCTCGAGATATACGACCGCTTCCCATGTTCACCGGAATAGTCACCGCCCTTGGCACCATCAGCAAGATCGAGGATCGCGGCGATCTGCGCGCCGTGATCGCCTGTCCGTTCGATCCCTGTCACATCGCCATCGGCGCATCGATAGCCTGCTCGGGCACTTGCCTGACCGTGGTCGATCGCGGCGGGGTAGCGGGCGATGCGTGGTTTGCTGTCGATATCTCTGGCGAGACGATTGCCTGCACAGTGCCGGGGCGCTGGCAGGTGGGATCAAAGCTCAATCTCGAACCAGCGCTCAAGCTGGGTGATGAACTTGGTGGCCATATCGTTACCGGCCACGTCGATGGCGTCGGCGTCGTGGCCGATATCAGCCCAGCAGGCGATTCGAAGCGCATCGTCATTTCGGTGTCGAAAGAATTGGCACCCTATCTCGCCGCCAAGGGATCAATCACCGTCGATGGTGCTTCGCTGACGGTGAACGAGGTTACCGATCAGGCCGATGGCACTTGCCACTTCGCGCTCAACGTCATTCCGCACACGGCTGAGGTGACGACGCTGGGTGCGCTGGCACAAGGTGACAAGGTCAACCTCGAGATCGACGTGCTGGCGCGCTATCTACAGCGGATGCAGAGCCTGCGCAGTTAGCTTGCAAGCGGCCCGCAGGCGAAGTTCGCGCGGGTGATTTCGTAGACGACATGCGCGATTTCGCGCCCCGCCATCTGGCTGTAATCTATAGCATCTTTCAGCCGCCCTCCGGTCTTTTCGACCGCCCGCCGTGATCGCCAGTTGGTTTCGCCGACACGGAACATCACCCGTTCAACGTAACCAAATGCATGGCCGAGCATCAGTCGCTTGAGCTCAAGATTATACGCCCCGCCCCAGTAACTGCGCGCGAGGAAAGTCCAGCCGATCTCGACCGAGCCGCCCTCCGCTGGATCATACCCCTGCCAGCGCGAGGAGCCAATGATCTTGCCAGTTTGCTTGTCGATCACCGCCATGGCCCCGCCACCCGCCATTGCGCCGGCAAAAAAGGCATGGAAGACCGGCTCCTGCCAGCGATCATGCGCGGGGTGAAGTTCCCAGATCAATGGATCGGAAGCGACCGCGAACAACGCCTGCCAGTCTCCGGGTGCCAGAGGCCGAAGCAGCAGCCGGTCTCCTTCGAGAACCGGTTGCCGGTTCATCAGGCAGAGACATCCGCAACGGCGGCGATGAACTGATCGATGTTGTTCGAGGTCAGCCCGGCCACATTGATGCGGCCCGATCCCGCCATATAAACGCCGTGCTTCTCGCGCATAGCGAGGATCTGCTGGCCTGTCAGCGGGACAATCGAGAACAGTCCGTTCTGGCTGCCCAGCGGTGACAGATTGACCGACCCGGCCATGCCTGCACCGGCCAGTTTGGCACGGACCTGGCTCATCCGCTCACGCATCTGGTCAAGCTCGTCGATCCACATCGCGGTGAGCGCAGCATCCTCAAGGATCAGGCGCACAGCGGCAGCGCCATGATCAGGCGGCATCGACCAAGCAGCGCGCGCCAGTGCATGGCCGTTGGAAATTGCGGCAGGCAACTGATCGGCGCGCTCCATCATCACATAGACCGCGCCAACGCGATCCCGATAAAGCCCGAAGTTCTTGTCGCAGCTATAGGCAATCAGCGCTTCCGGCACGGCGGCCAGCACCGTGCGCAGGCCATAGGCATCGTCTTCCATGCCCGCCCCGAGCCCCTGATAGGCAAGGTCAATGATGGGCAACACACCAGATTTGGCGATCAACGGCGCGATCTCGTCCCAATCATCACGGGAATAATCAATGCCGGTGGGATTGTGACAGCAGCCATGCAGCAGGAAGGCATCCTGGGGGCCGGCCTCGGTGAGGGCAACACGCAGCGCCTCTATATCGGCGGAGCCATCGGCAGTGTTGTGCGCGAAAGTCTTCAGCTCAAGCCCGAGATCAGCGACGATCTGCGCGTGGTTGGGCCAGCTGGGCGTGCCCATCCAGATGCGGCTAACGCCCGCGCGCTTGGCCAAGGCCAGCGACAGGCGCACCGCACCGGTGCCGCCGGGAGTCTGCATACCTTCAATGCGACCGCCACGCGTGGGATCAGCCTTGCCAAATATCCAGGGCATCAGGGCATGGACAAAGCCCATGTCGCCTTCCGGGCCAAGATAAGCCTTTGACGTCTGCGTTTCGAGCAGCTTCTTCTCCGCCGCCTTGATCGCACCGAACACCGGCGTATCGCCTTGCCCGGTGCGATAGACACCGACGCCAAGATCGATCTTGTCGACGCGCGGATCATCATTGTGGAGCTTGATCAGCGCCAGAAGCGCGTCGGCGGGCTGTTGTTGCAGATTATGAAGCATGGCGGCGCGCCCTTAACCTTGAATGCGCCATCGGGGCAAGGCGGAACTGGCCGAAAATCAAGCGCGGCAGGAGCACGGCAATCCTGTAGCCAGCCGCTCACTGTTGCCCCAGTGTTACCCCGGCGCGACAAACGGCAATCGCCGCCCCACTAGGCCGCCATTAACGCGTTGCTTTTCATGAGAAAAACTGGAGCGGGCGAAGGGATTCGAACCCTCGACCCCAACCTTGGCAAGGTTGTGCTCTACCCCTGAGCTACGCCCGCTCGAACGTTTGCGGCCCATTGGTTTGATCCGGTGGGCCGGGGTGAGGCGCGCGGTTAGCATCGGCATTTTCGATTGCCAAGGGGATTCTTCAAGTAATCTTCCCGTCTTCAATTTTCCGTGGCAGGGGCCATATGGCAAGAGTGCGTAAAAGGAGCTGACACGTGGCGACTATGGGTTTGAGCATCGAGGACCAGAAATCGGTCGACACCTTCCGCAATACGGTTGTGGAACCGTCCATGACGCAGATCGTCGTGCTCGATTTCTGGGCTGAATGGTGCGGCCCGTGCAAGGCACTTGCACCGCTACTGGAAAAGGTTTGCACCGACTACGCAGACAAGGGCGTGTTGCTCGCCAAGGTCAATGTCGATGAAGAGCAGTTCATCGCCTCGCAGTTTCAGGTAAAATCGATCCCGGCGGTCTATGCCATGTTCCAGGGCCAGCCCGTCGCCGATCTGACCAATGCACGCAGCGAATCGCAATTGAAAGCAATACTTGACCAGCTGCTCGCCAAATTTCCGGTGCAGCCGGGCGGAGCCGAGCCGGTGCAGGATGTCACTCCGTTGATCGCCATGGGCGATGAGGTGCTGGCCAGCGGCGATGGCACCCGCGCTGCGGATATCTTCGCGCAGATCATCGAAATCGCGCCCGACAATATTGCAGCACACGCCGGCTTGATCCGCGCACTGACTTTGGCTGGACGCATCGAAGACGCCGATGCGGTCCTGCTGTCGCTTGACCCCAAGATCGCGGGCGATCCGCTGCTGGTGCAGGCAAAGTCTGCGCTTGAGCTGGCCAGGGCCAAGCCCGATGACAGCGAACTGGCTGCCCTCCGCGCCGCCGCCGCCGCTGCGCCGGATGACATGGAGGCGCAGTTCGCTTTTGCCAGTGCCGCCTTTGCCGCCGGCGAACGCGATGCTGCCGCAGATAGGTTGCTCGCCATGGTGGCGGCAGATCGCGAATGGAACGAAGGTGCGGCGCGGACCAAGCTGCTGCAAATCTTCGAGGCGGTCGGACTGGAAGATCCGTGGGTGGCAGCAACGCGTCGGCGACTTTCAACAATCCTGTTCGGCTGACCGGTGCCAGACACCCGCATCTCGATCTTTCCGCTGGCTGGTGCCGTGCTCTATCCGGGGCTGCAATTGCCGCTGCACGTGTTCGAACCGCGTTACCAGGCCCTGGTGAAGGATGCACTGGCGCGTGATCGACGCATCGGCATGATCCAGCCGCAACGTGCTGGCGAAGGATCGCCGCTGTTCGAAGTCGGTTGCCTTGGCAAGATCGGTATGGTTGAGGCGCTGGATGACGGACGCTTCAATCTGGTGCTCGAAGGTGTTGCGCGGTTTCGGGTGCTGCGCGAGCTTGCGGTCACCACCCCGTTCCGCCAGATCGAAGCTGCACTGATCGAGGACGATGAGCATGAGGCGCTGGCCCCGGTCGAACGCGCGCTGTTCGAGCGCGAATCGCGCCGCTTTGCCGATGCGCAGGGTTACCGGGTCGATTGGGAATCGGTGGCGCGGCTCGATGATCATTCGCTGATCAACGGCGTCTCGCAGATCGCCCCGTTCGATCCCGCATCGAAGCAGGCGCTGCTGGAGGCTCCGGGAATTTCCGCGCGCTGCGAACTGATGGTGCAGCTGATGCAATTCTTCGGCCGCCGCGATGGTGATGATGAGGTTGTGACGTTGCAGTAGGCGATTGGGTTGGCGTAAAGGCTGCGGCTGAGCTTACCCCAGCACTGTCTTAATCCCATCAACCACATATTGTGCGGCCAGCGCCGCCAGCAGCACGCCCAGCAGCCGCGTGATCACCGCCTCGACCCGTGTGCCGAGCAGTTTCATCAGCGGTCCGGCGGCGGCAAGCGCCACGAATGTCAGAGCGATCACTCCCATCATTGCTGCCAGGATCACCAGAGTCGCCTCACTGCCTTCAGCACGCGCCATCAGCAGCATGATCGTGGCGATGGAACCCGGCCCGGCGATCATCGGCATGGCCATGGGAAATACCGAGACATCCTCCACTTCGGGCGTCTGTGCGTTTTGGGCCATGATCTTTTCAGCGCGTTCTTCACGGCGCTGGGTGCGTTTTTCGAAGACCATGTCCATCGCGATGACGAACAGCATGATCCCGCCGGCAATGCGGAAGGAGTTGAGCTCGATATGCAGCGCGCCCAGCAGAGCCTCGCCAAACAGCGCGAAGCCGACCAGAATCAGCCCGGCAATAACACAGGCACGTGCCGCCATGGTGGCCGCCTGCCGGTTGGTCGCGCCGCTGGTGAGGCCAGCATAGATCGGCGCACAGCCGGGCGGATCGATGACCACGAACAGCGTGACGAAAGCCGAGATGAACAGATCGAGCATGGCGCTTATATTGATCCAAATATCACTAACCGTCCATGCTGAGCTTGTCGAAGCACTGCACTTCTTTTTTGAGGCCGCGCGCGGCGGCACGAAGAAAGATCGATCCTTCGACAAGCTCGGGATGGACGGATTTTGCTTGTCGCTTGTGCCTGAATCAACCTGCGTCTTCGGCAGCAACCTCTTCGATCAGCATAGGCTCAATGCTGCCATCCTTGGACCAGTCGACCGAAAGATTGCGCGCGCCGGAAGGATCGACCGTCACCACCCAGCTGAGCGTGCCATCTTCAGACTTGCCGCTGCGATTCGCCGGATCGAGCCGTGGCAGCGTCTTGGACTTGGTTTGCTTGGGCTTTGCGACCAGCAGACGACGCGGCTTGTCAGGGCAATCGGCGATATGCGCGGCGAGCATTTCGGGCTTGTCCAGCGGCTCTTTCAGAACATCGCCGTGATCGAGCACCCATTTGTAATCACCCTTCTTCTGGCGCTGCCAGATGGTGGTGAAATAGCCGGTGCTGTTTGGCCGCTGCCAGGCGCCGCGGCTGACGATCACAGTGCCATCACAGCTCGACCACACCTCATGCGGCTGCCATTTGACCGCCACCGGGGGATTGGCCCGGCCTTTCAGCCAGGCCTGCGCATAGACCATCTCCGGAATGAACATCACCGCATCGGGCGCGGCGGTGGCAGCAAATGCGGTCCATTGCCCTTTGTCCTGTGCCAGTTGGGCGAAAGCGATTTCGGCAGCTATCACCGCACTCGGGTTGGCATAGCTATTGCGCCCCGGCAGCGCGCGGCGATCTTCGGCACCGGCGGAAGCCGCGAGCGCCATCAGGCACAGCCCCAGCGCGACGCGCTTCACAACACAGCCTCGTCCAGTTCGATCCCGGCACCCCGATGCGCGGCGACCAGCGTGTTGCGCAGCAGAACGGCAATCGTCATCGGCCCGACACCTCCTGGAACCGGGGTTATCGCGCCCGCGACCTGAGCAACGGATGAATAATCGACATCACCGACCAGCCTGCCTTTTTCCGCGCCAGCGGCGGGCGGCAGGCGGTTGATGCCAACGTCGATCACGGTGGCTCCGGGCTTGATCCAGTCGCCCTTGACCATTTCTGCGCGGCCTACGGCGGCAATGACGATATCAGCGCGGCGCACCACGTCCGGCAAGTCTTTGGTCCGGCTGTGGGCGATGGTAACGGTGCAGCTTTCGGCCAGCAGCAGCGCCGCCATCGGTTTGCCGACGATATTCGAGCGGCCGATCACCACGGCATCAAGCCCAGAAAGGCTCCCCAGCCGGTCTTTCAGCAGCATCAGGCAGCCCAGCGGGGTGCAGGGGACAAAGCCCGGCAGGCCCACAGAAAGCCGCCCGGAATTGACGACATGGAAGCCGTCCACGTCCTTGTCAGGATTGATCGCGGCGATCACCTGCTGCTCATCGATATGATCGGGCAGCGGCAACTGGACAAGAATGCCGTCCACCGCCGGATCGGCATTGAGCCGCTCGACCAGATCCAGCACCGCGCCTTCGCTGGTATCGGCGCTCAGCCGGTGTTCAAAGGAATTCATGCCGCAAGCCAGCGTCTGCTTGCCCTTGTTGCGGACATAGACCTGACTGGCCGGATCTTCGCCGACCAGCACCACGGCAAGGCCCGCCTTGCGCCCGGCATGAACCTCAAACTTAGCCGCCTCGATAGCGATCCGCGCACGCAGCTGTCCGGCAAATGCCTTGCCGTCGATGATGGCTGCGGTCACGACAAGCTCGCATTGGCAAGGTTCTTGAGGACAATCTGCACAACAGTCAGCCCGATGATCAGCACCATCGGCGATAAATCGAGCGCGCCTGTTGCGGGCATGAAGCGCCGGATCGGCCTGAGCAGCGGCTCAAGGATGGCGTTCACCGCCTGCCACAGCGCGGCGACCAGATTGTTGTGAAGATTGACCACGTTGAACGTGATTAGCAGGCTCAGGACAAATTGCACGATGACCACCGTGACGACGATCGAGATCAGGTATCCAACTATTTCAAACATTGTCGCGTAGATCACTTTGGGCAGCCCTTTATGGCAACAGACAGCTGGCTGATAGCCGAGCCTGCGCGCCAAGTCACGGCCCGACAGTTTTCAAACAAGAGTTGGCATCACCTGTCCAGCGTCATGCTCACAATATGCCAGCGCCGGTCAGATGCAGAGGAGCCATCGACATCGTTGATCCGGCGCATCCGCACGGTGCCCTGCTGCTTTTCCGCGCCATCATTGGCGGAGAGCTTGACCGAAACCTCGTAATAGCTTGATCCCGCCGCGCCTTCCGCCTCGGCCTCGCCAAAGGTCAGGCTGGGATTGCCGAACTGGCGGAACTGGTTGCGAATCTGATCGACGCTCATATCGGTATTCTCACCCCAGACACGGTAAGCCGCCGTCCAGTCCCCGACGGCAATGGCGCTGGCATAAAAGCGCAGCACCCGGCCCGGATCTTCGGTCTGACGCAAGGCTGGCCAATCGAGCTCGGCGACGGAAGACGTTGCACTGGGCGTGGCTGTGGGTTCGGGCGGCGCTGAGGTGGACGATGCCGCTTCGCTCTCATCGACAGAAGGCGCGGGTTTGGATGTACATGCCGCCAGAACAAGGGCGATGAGAATCGTAATCCTGCGGGAAATCAGCATATCAAATCACCTTGAAGCGCAACCATCATATAGCGTCGTGCTAAAAATCTGAACCAAAACCCGTCCATGCTGAGCTTGTCGAAGCACTGTTCTTCTTGTGGCTGGGCGTGGGGCACTAATAAAAGGCCGATGCTTCGACAAGCTCAGCATGGACGGGTTTTGGACAGCTATTCAGATCAAACGCAAACCGCTCCACCCATCACACCCGGATCAGCGTGCCTGCACCTTGCGAGGTGAACATCTCGATCAGCATCGCATGGCTGATGCGTCCGTCCAGCACCACCGCCGCATCGCAGCCTGCCTCCACCGCATGGACGCAGGTTTCAAGCTTGGGAATCATGCCGCCGCTGATCGTGCCATCGGCTTGCAGCTTGGCGATGTCGGCAGGTGTCAGATCGGTGAGCAGATTGCCCGCTTTGTCGAGCACGCCTTTCACATCGGTCAGCAGGAACAGCCGCGCCGCGCCGATGGCGGCTGCGATGGCGCCGGCCATGGTATCGGCGTTGATATTGTAAGTCTCGCCATCCTCACCCACCGCGATCGGGGCAATCACCGGGATCATGCCCGCAGCGCAAATGGTTTCGATCAGCGTGGTGTCAACGCGCGCTGGTTCGCCGACGAAGCCAAGGTCGACGACCTGCTCGATCTGGCTGTCAGGATCGCGCGTCGTGCGCTGCACCTTGCGCGCGGTGACCAGACCGCCATCCTTGCCCGAAATGCCCACCGCCTTGCCGCCAGCCCCGGCGATCCAGCGGACGATTTCCTTGTTGATCGAACCCGACAGCTCCATTTCGGCAACCTCGGCGGTGGCCTTGTCGGTTACCCGCAGGCCATCGACAAAACGGCTTTCAACGCCGAGCTTCTTCAGCATCGCGCCAATCTGCGGCCCGCCGCCGTGGACCACAACCGGGTTGATGCCGACCGCCTTCAGCAGCACCACATCCTGGGCAAAGTCATGCGCCAGATCGGGATCGCCCATGGCATGGCCGCCATATTTGACCACGAAGGTCCGCCCTTCATAGCGTTGCAAATAGGGCAGCGCCTCGACAAGTGTTTCGGCCTTGGTCAATGTCGAAGGATCGTGGGGATTTGCCATGGCGGTGCCCTTTACCCCTTGTCGTGCGGAATTGAAGTGTTTTTGCGCGTCACTCTGACTTATCAAGCTTGCGGCCAAAGTTCACCACTGCCCAGATGATCGCCGGCACCATCACCGCAGAGAGCACCACCTTGGCCAGCATCTGCCCCATCATCAGATCGGCAATCGGGCGGACTCCGTAAAACGAGATGCTGATGAACAGCAGTGTATCGACGATTTGCGAAAGTGCCGCGGCAATGAAACCACGCAAGCTGGCATAGGCACCGCCGCCGGTGCGCAGCTTGTTGAAGATCCAGACATTGAGCGTCACCGAAGTGCCGTAGGCAATGATCCCGGCGAACATCATCCGCCAACCCTGCCCAAGAATCACCGGGAAGGCTTCCTTGGCGGGTTCATACATGCCGGGGTCTGTCGGCAGCTGGAGAACGAACAGTGTCACCAGGATCGCCGCGACCAAGGGCGCGAAGCCATAGCGCACAAGCCGGTTGGCCACATCCTTGCCGTGCAGTTCGGCAATGCCGCTGGAAATGCCGATCAGTGTCAGGAACGGAAAGATGCCCGCCTCCACTGCCAGCGGGCCCATAGCCACCTGCTTGACCCCCAGCACGCCGCCCAGCGTGACCATGCCGCCATAGAACAGCGAAAACAGGAAGAGCGAGCGAGGGATCAGAGACGGTGTTGTCATGACGAAGGTCTAGCCAGGTTAATCGCGCTGGGGAAGTGGCAGGGCTTGGGGCTGTTCACATCTGTGCTAGCCGGTTAGGCTCACCCCAATTCGGTCGCAGCGCGGGGAGAGTAATCCATGGATGTCCTGAACAGCTTAATGGGCATGGCGCTTATCCTGCTGCTTGCCTTCCTGCTGTCATCCGATCGCAAGGCGATCCGCCTGCGCGTGGTCGGTGCAGCTTTCGCCTTGCAGGCAGGACTGGCCGCGCTGGTGCTCTATGTGCCGATGGGCAATCGGGTGCTGCAAGGCGCGGCCCATGGCGTCGAAAGCCTGCTGGGTTATGCCCATGCCGGCACCGCATTCCTGTTCGGCCCGCTGGCCAGACCCGAAATCGGCGGCACCAGCTTCGCCATTTCCGCGCTGCCGGTGATCATCTTCTTCGCCGCGCTGATCTCGATTCTCTATTACCTCGGCATCATGCAGCTGATCATCAAATGGATCGGTGGCGCGCTGGAGCTCATCACCGGCATCACCAAGGTGGAAAGCCTGGGCGCAGCCTCCAACATCTTTGTCGGCCAATCGGAAAGCCCGCTGGTGGTGCGCCCCTACCTCGCTGCGCTCACCCCGTCGCAGCTGTTCTGCCTGATGACGGTCGGCATGGCGGGCGTCGCTGGCACGATCCTCGCCGCCTATGCCTCGATGGGCATCCGCATCGATTACCTTGTCGCCGCCGCCTTCATGTCAGCGCCCGGCGGTATCCTGATGGCCAAGATCATCATGCCCGATCCCACAGGCGTCGCCATTGCCGAGCCAGATGAAGTCAAGCTTGCCGGCATCGAGGATGAGCCCCCGGCCAATGTCATCATGGCCGCAGCACAAGGCGCGCAAACCGGCGTGAAGCTGGCGGTGATGGTTGGCGCCATGGTGCTTGCCTTTGTCGCGCTGGTGGCGCTTGCCAATGGCATGGTCGGCTGGCTGGGCGGCTGGTTCGGCTATCCCGATCTCTCGTTCCAGATGGTGCTCGGCTATGTCTTCGCGCCGATATTCCGCCTGCTTGGTGCCCCGGACTGGGCCGAAGCGATGCGCGCGGGCGGGTTTTTCGGCACCAAAGTGGTGCTCAATGAATTCGTCGCCTTCATCGATCTGGGGCAGGTGAAAGACCTCAGCGAGCGCACTGTGGCCGTGGTCACCTTTGCGCTGTGCGGCTTTGCCAATTTCAGTTCGATCGCCATCCAGATGGCGGTGACCGGCAGCCTTGCCCCCAACCAGCGCCCGGTGATCGCCAGGCTGGGGATCAAGGCGCTGATCGCCGGAAGTCTCTCCAACCTGATGAGCGCGGCGCTCGCCGGACTGTTCCTCGGGCTGACATAACGGCACAATTGCGCGGGATTTCCCTCTGAAACGGAGGGAAACCACGTAATTGCCCGGATAGGAATTTGCAGGCCAAGCGCGTGTTTCCTGCGCGCATGGCAATCACCCTCATCGCATCCGCCGCGCTCTTCGCGCTCTGCGCCAATGGTCCCCGCACCACCTGCGTCGTCGATGGCGACACCTTCTGGCTGAATGGTGAGAAAATACGCATCGCCGATATCAACGCGCCCGAAACCCACGGCGCGCGCTGCCCCTTCGAGCAAGCTCTGGGCGATGCAGCCACCCGGCGTCTCACCGCGCTGCTCAATGCCGGTTCCTTCTTGCTTGAGGTGCAGGGCCGCGAGCGCGATCGCTATGGCCGCCTGCTGCGCGTCGTTACCCGCAAAGGCCGCAGCCTGGGCAGCCAGCTGGTCAGCGAAGGCTATGCCGAGCCCTGGCGCGGCAAGAGATCGGATTGGTGCCAGCCATCGTGATCAGCGATGAAAGGCACCTCCCCTTCCGGGATGCTGCGAAGCGGGGGAAATCGGAAAGGGAGGTGCTGGTGCGATGATGGTTCAGCGCACCGGACGTTTTAGACCTAGCGACGCAGCCGGTGCTTGCCCGTGCAGGCGGGATCGGTGACTTCACCCGCCATCAGAACCAGCCCCGGCTGCGCCTGCGCCATCGCCTCCACTTGTGCCGGGCATGAGCCGGAAAGTCCCCGTGCCGCGGCAAAGCCGGCAAGCGATAACGCCACGATAACGCCTGCCAGAGCGATGTTGCGGACGCGGGGTAAGGTGAAGCGGGACGGGACAGACTGCATGAACACGGTCTGGCGGACCGGGGTTACTTCCGCGTTGTGAAACGCAGTGCGCAAAACAGGTAACCGCTGGTAAGCATGTTCATTGGGGACGATTGGACTGTGTCCGCGCCCTTAAACTCAATCGCAGCCACCGCCATCAGAGCCGCAATCGCTGTTGCTGTTCGAGCTCCCAGCAGAGCCATCGCCGCCAGCGGAATCGCCCCCGGAGTCACGATCACCCTTCCGTTTGTTTTGCTGAGCGTTCTGCATAAATACCGGGATCAAAGCGATGAAAACGGCAGCAATGGCAATCCAGAATGCGGTCATCGAAAGCTCCTTCACAGTGGCCTGGCAATGTGGCCCGAACATGTCTGCCGCAATCGCGTCATGGTTGCAAGGCGCAGCCCGAGCGTCAGCAACACGAATCAATCTGCTGAAGTTACCCGCCAATTCCGGCTTGCGACGGACCGGCCATTGTGCTTTGTAGCGGGCGGGACTGATGAGGGGAAATTCATTGAAATTGAAAGCTATTGCTCGTCTGGGCGTCACTGCGGCTGCCCTGGTTGTTGCCGTGCCCGCGCTGGCGCAGGAAGCGCCCGCCGCCGCTCCGGTTGCCACAGCTGAAGCCACTCCGGCTACCGATCCTCAGCAGTGCGAACTGCACGTCTGGCCGACCGACAATTACATCGGCATCAATACCGGGCTGCTTTCGGGCTTCGGCGCGATCGGCGCGATTGCCGATATGGGCGCGCATGAAAACCGGGTGAAGACGGTGAAGGAACTGATGGCCGATTACCTCGGCCCCGATGTCCAGATTGCCGAGCTCAACCGCATTGGTCTGCTCAAAACGCTCAAGCTGCCGGACAATTACAAGATCATCATCGAAGAACCGACCCCGTTCAACGAAGATCTCAAGAACAACCCGGCGCTGAAAGCCAAGGTCAAGCAGATGAACGCCACGATCAAGGCGGGCAGGCGACTCTCTGACTCCAAGTCGCCCTGCTATGCCGAACTGATCACCACCATGGTGTTCTATCACAAGGCGATGATGTATGGTTCCAACCTGTTCACCGGCTGGATCTATCATGATTTCAAGGACAAGCAGATCGCGGTGAAAAAGGGTGCGGGTGCGGTGAAGAACCCGCTGGAGAATTTTCCGCCCAAGACCCCCGATATGATTCCCGCCGCCCAGGCCGAACTGCGCGATGCCTTCTCGAAAGACTTCGTCGAATATGTCGAGAAGAAGGTGAAGCCTTAGAGCCTTAGAGCCCGATCCAAAAGTTGTTGAGCAATACCAGCATCTTGTGATTCAACCGTCTTTGTCGAGAAGATGGAGGAACCGATGGGATGGACTGGTATTGCTCGGAGCGAGCATAATCGGGATTGCTTGCGATATCCAAGCGATTTGACCAAGCGCGAATGGATGGTCACCGCGCCCTACCGCAAGATATTGCTATGCCTGATGCACTTTTGAATCAGGCGCTCAGGATTTGAAATTCGCTCCGCGCCTGGCCGCTTAATGTGGCGAATTTCAAATCCACCACACTGGGTCTGTGACCTGGGCGCAATCGTGGGGGATGACCCGCCCATCTGCCAGCTCGATGATCTGATCGGCAAGCACGGCGAGTGCGCCGCGATGGCCGATGATGATGATGGTCAGCTTGCCTTTCAGCGCAGTGATGGCCTCGGTTATCGCTGCCTCATTGGCCGCATCGAGCGCCGAGGTCGCCTCATCAAGGATCAGCAGCGCCGGATCGCGCAGCAGCGCGCGGGCAAGCACGATGCGCTGGCGCTCCCCGCCCGAAAGCTGGCGACCGCTGCTGCCGACACGGGTGCCCAGCCCGTCGGGCAGATCGAGGATAAATCCTGCCGAGGCGCGGGCCAGGGCGGTCTCCAGCATGGCATCACTGGCAGCAGGCGCAGCCCAGCGCAGATTATCACGCACAGACATGTCAAACAGCAGCGGCTCCTGCTGGACATAGGCGACGCGGTTTCTCCACGAAGAGAGCCGGGAGGCGTCAAGCACATCCCCGTCAATTGTGATGGCTCCCCTATCGGGCAGGATAAGCCCGGCGACGAGATCTGCCAAAGTGCTTTTGCCTGCGCCAGATGGTCCGGTGACGAAGGTGGTAGAACCTGCCGCAATGACCAGCGAAACCGCCTCAAGCGCAGGTTGCGCGCGGCCTTCAAAGCGAACGGAAACCTGATCCAGCCGGATCTCATGGCTCAGGTTAGCGGCATAGCTGTTATCAGCGGGCGGATCGGCCGCTTCGCGCGCTTTTGCCAGCGCCTGCGCCAGCTCATCCAGCGCCGGAGCATTATAGGCCCACTGCTGCCAGCTCATCTGCACCGCGCCGAGCAGCGGCACGGACCGGGCGAACAGCGCGATCAGCGGCAGCAGGGATGAAAGCGGGCTGTTCCAGCGCGTCAGTGACAGCCAGACACCCAAAGCGAGAACCACCGCAGCGCCGGCCTGCAAGGCGAACTGGCCGATTCCCAGCCCGCGCTGATAGACCAGACGCAGCTGACGAACCTTATGGGACAGCGCCTCGGCATGCGCGGCCTCCTGGCCCTCCTTGCCGAAACTCTTTATCATCCGCAGCGCATCAAGCCGTTCGGTGAAGAAGGAGTAGAAATCGCCATAGGCACCGCTCAGAGCCTCGCCTTCATGCGCGGCGCGGCGGCGCAATCCGGTGTAGAGTACCAGCACAAGCAACCCGCCAAGCCCCATCGCCAAGGTTGGCAGCGGCGCGATCAGCAGCGCCGCCAGCATGATCGCGGCAAGCGTTAGCAGTGCTGAGCCCAGCCCGAGCAGGAATTGCAGTCCGGTTCCGGCGCGGTCCGGTGCAGACAGGACGAGCGACAGCATGTCGCCTTGCCGCAGCTGCGAAAGCAAGCGCCAGTTCGCCCGCAGCAGCGCCCCGAACAGCGTTGCCCGCAAATTGTCGGTGACCATCATCTGGACCTGCGCTTCAACGATGATGCGCCACTGAACCAGGATAGTGCGCAAGGCGATGAGCAGCGCGAACAGGATCAGCAGCGATCCGATCCCGAGCGGCAGCCCCAATGCTTGCAGCTGCGCCGCGATTCCCGAAGTGCCGCCAATCCCGCCGTTATCGCCAAGCGCCAGCTGCAACAGCGGCACCAGCATGACCAGCCCCAGCCCTTCACTCAATGAGCCGAGGAACGCCAGCACGGCTGCCAGCGCCACGCGCCGCCGAGGCAGTGCGCTACGCAGTATAGTCAGGCCGATAGGCTGTGCCAGTGCCGTTCCCCTTGCCCTGCCGGCCTAGCCGCTGTTTCGACCAGAGACGAAGTCAACAAATTGCGACATCAGCAGCGTTGAGGGAAGTGTAAAGCGCAAATCGTTCTCAAGTGTCCCGAAGGGTGGCTCTTCAGCAGGCCAGTTGTCAATCAAGGCCAGTGCCCGTGTTGTATCGATATAAGGTGCCAATTCGGGCTGCTCGGAGAGCCGGACGACTTGCTGGCGCATGGCACCAAGCTGCGGTGTGAAGCGCGTGTGCCAGTCAGCATTCTGGCGGCCGTAAAGCCGGTTGAGCCGCTGCGCTTCGGGCATCCGTCCTTGCGCCATGCGGCGTCCGAGCCAGCGGTCCATGCCGCCGCGCGCGAATTGCCGGGTCGGGATCGAAAAGCAGAATTCGAGCAAGGGGCGATAGGCGGTGATATCGCGGCCCTGAATGCCGAAGACCTGCTCATAACCATAGCTCATTTCCGCTCCTTGACCCAGCCAGGGCTTCAATTCGCGCAGCCATTGTTTTCGGCTCACCACCTCGGAAAAGCTTGTCTGCGTATTGGTTGCAGTTGTTCCGATAAGCGTCTGCATAAACTCTTCGCGCAGCAGACTCGCGCCAAAATTCGTTTGCGGATCATGGCGATGCACCAGGTTGCGGATTGCGCCGCGCATTTTTTCGGGCAGCATGGGCAGAATGCCCATCGCGATTATCCGCCGCAGCACCGGGCGATGATCACCCGGACGGCTGGCGGCGAGCTTCCACAATTCGCGCCACTGGCCCCTCCGCAGGAATTCGGGATAGGTCCAGGGCGGGGTCATGCTGAAGCTCATGCTGCCCATGGCGGCGTTGAAGATCATGTCGCAGCCTGCCGCCGCCGCCGCCTGATAGGGTTTGTGATGCACCGCACCAACCGTCATCGAGGGATATGCGGTTCCGCAAGCGAGGAAGAATTCGCGGGCCATGTGATCCCAAGCGACAGTGCTGTTATCGACCATATGCGCATCAAGTGCGGGGTGCATGGCCGCAAATTCGCGCACAAACGGGCGGTCGTCGGCAAAGGAGCCGGGCGGATTGGCCCCGTTCCAGCCTTTCACCGGATAGAATGTAAAGCTGTCCAGCCGCTGCCCGGCCGGAAGCTGCCGCAGTATTTCGTCGCAGACGATAGCCGAATCCAGCCCGCCAGAGAGCGTCATGGCCGGGCGTTTGCTTGCGCTCAGTGCGTTGCGGGTAGCAGCAGCGAGCAGTGCATTGGCGGTTGCAAGATAGTCCTCGTCGCGTGGCAGGTGGATAGGTTCCAGTGCCTCAAGATCATACCAGCGATCAAGCTGGACACCATCGCGCGAAAGATAGGCGATCGAGCCATCGGGAACGCGGTGCAAACCCTGATACTGGCTGAGCTGATCATCATCGCGCTCATGGGCGACAGCGCGCAGCAATCCTTCATGCCGCAATTTTTGCGGCCAGCCGGCGGCGAAGAACGGCCTTGGGATCGAGCAGATCAGCGCAGCGTCGCGGGTACTGGCATAGAACAGCGAACGACCGCCCAGCGGGCTGCGCGCCATGCGTACGCGGCCGTCAGGCATAAGGACAATGCTGGCGTAGCAGCCGTTTATGCGCGAATCGGAGAGATCGCCCCATTTTTCAAGGGCTGTGCCGTAAAGCAATTCAGGAGTTGATGATGCCGGGCATCCCAGCGCGGCGGCCAGCTCGGCACTATCATCGATCCAGCCGCTGAGCAGGACCGGCCAGCCAGACGGAGATCGCACCGCACGCCAGCCGCGGCCAGGCTTGGCGCGAGGACCGGCCAAGTTGAAAAAAGCGGCCTCGACCGTAGTCTCAGAGTCGCAAGGATGGCCCGCAAAAAGGCCCAAGGAAGCGGGAATTCGCGCTGGATCAAGCCAGCTCCAATCTGCCCAGCGCCGGGCCAAGCCAATCATGACGATGAATTGGCCTTATCGGATTGGGCTTATGATTTGTTGATCGTCGGGCAAGCCGGATTGCCATTGGCGCACTGGGCAGTGCCGTTATTGTTGGAAACAGCGACATCACCAATGGTGCCGATACGGACCATTTCGGGCTTCACCCAGACCTTTGACTGATTTTGGCTGGCCTGCATTGCTAATCTCCGGGGAATAGACGTTAAACTTGCTTCATTGGTAAATTAACCGGTAACGCAAAATTGTGCCAGCATTTTATTGTTGCGATGCAGAATTATGAACAGGTAAGCTGGCCCATTCATGATTTTTGCACTGCTCGCGCGGAAAATTCAAAGCGCACCATGGGCTGGTGCGGTAAAGCACTCTCGCCAATCAGGATTTCCCCGGCTGTTTCAACCCAGGCATGCAGATCATCTCGCCCTTTGCGCTGGTCAGCGGGCAGTGCAGCAATAACAATCTGGCTCGCCATATTTCGCCGGTGCAGCATCCAGTGCAGGGCAATGGCCTGCGGCAGGCATTTGACAGGCCGGGGCAAATGACTGTTGGCACGATTAACCACGCGGGCCAGGTAATGGGCCATGCGCGGCGCATCGCTTTCGCTGGCCGAAACCTTGGTCGGCGCATGGGCCGTGTTTCCCAGCCAGTGCCGCCAGCGTGCAAAACGCAAAAAACCAATCAGCAGGCGGGCGAGGCACAGCCAAACCAATGCCTCAAGCGTTTCCAGCCTTGTTGCTATCGGGCCGGTTTTTGGCTCAGCCGCCAATGAAGCCAGCTTCCCTGAATTTGCCCAGAACTTCATCGACTTCGGCGGCGATGGCTGGAGCTACCACGCCATAGTCTGCCGCCAGCTCTGAGACGATCGCGTCGCGGCTGCGGGTGCCATCAATCAATCGCCAGACTGCTCCTGCCGTCTGGTTGAGCGAGAAAAATTCGGCACTGTCCATGTCCATAACGACGGTTTCGTCGTCAATCGCGGTTTCGACAAAACGATCAATCAGTTTGATAAGCGGCCTAGTCATGGCTGGATCGCCTGCGCGAAAATCAGCGCGCGCGCAAGAGTGACGCTATCCGCAAAGCAGGCAATATCGCGTGGCCGGACAAGCCGGAACATGGCGATCTGGCGGGCGAGATGGCTTTGCGCGGCAAAGCGATGGGCAGTATCCATGCCATTGGCCCAGATAAACAGCTCGGCGGTGTAGTGATCATCAGACAAGCGGGCGATCTTTTCTGCACCACTGATCGGCAAGGTTTCGGTCCGGTCGCCCCCTTCCAGAAAGATCAGCTGGCGCAGCGGCAGCGGTGCTTGCCAATCGCCACCAGCGGGCAGAGCATAGAATTTCTCGATTTCGTCATCGACCTGCTCCTGCGCCTCGGCCCCGGTGAGTGCCAGTGCTTCATCGGTCAGTTTGAGGCGCTTGTGGCCGGGCAGGGCGAGCGGAACAGCGGGATCGGACAGATCAAGGATCAGCGTATCATCGCAAAACATCGGCAGGCCCGCAGACCCCAGAGCCGCCACCAGCGTTGATTTCCCCGCGCCTGCCGGTCCGGTAAAGGCATGGACGCCGCCATTCCAGGCGACTGCGGAGGCGTGCAGTGGATAGAAGCCGTTGATGCAGGCAGCGGCGGCATAGACCGTGCCATTGAGATAAAGCTGCTCCTCGCTGCTGCGCACGACGGGATCGCGTTCGATAGTAACGCCGTGTCCTTTGCGATAGCGCATGGCGAGGCCCGAAGCGCGCAGCAACAGCTCGTCACCCTTCATATGCCAGGTCCCGGCCTCTACCTTGGTGTCACCGATCATGTCGCCCACCGGGCCATAGTTGACGCGCATTTCGGCGCGCATCAGCGCCATGGGATCACGCTTTCCGGTGCTTGAAGGAGGATTTGTGGTCACGCGCCGCTTCTTGCGGCAAGCGGCGGCACGGTCAATGGCGTTGTTGCGCCGCAACAACTCGGAATAAATCCGCGACATCTAGTGTGGAAAAACGGGAGGTTCGCCTTGTCGCCACTAGATAGGGTGTTAAGGCCGAAGCCCACCATGCCCATGCCCCTGATTTCCCCATCGATCCTGTCGGCTGATTTTGCCAAGCTTGGCGAAGAGGTGCGCGCCGTTGATGCCGCCGGGGCGGACTGGATCCATGTCGATGTCATGGACGGGCATTTCGTGCCCAACATCACCATCGGTCCAATGGTGGTGAAGGCACTGCGCCCGCATACTGCCAAGCCGCTTGATGTGCATCTGATGATCTCGCCGGTCGATGGCTTTATCCAGGCTTTTGCCGATGCCGGGGCGGATATTATCACCGTCCATCCAGAGGCTGGTGCCCATACCCATCGCACGGTTCAGGCGATCAAGGCCTGCGGCAAGCTCGCAGGCATTTCGCTTAACCCGGCAACCCCGGCCAAGGTGCTTGATTACCTGATCGACGAGATTGATCTGGTGCTGGTGATGAGCGTCAATCCCGGCTTTGGCGGGCAAAGTTTCATATCCAGCCAGCTGCGCAAGATCGAAGCCGTGCGCAAGATGATCGACAAATCGGGCCGCGATATCCGGCTTGAGGTTGATGGCGGGGTTGATATCACCACCGCGCCGCTGTGCGTGGCAGCAGGCGCTGATGTGCTGGTCGCCGGAACCGCAACCTTCAAGGGCGGCGCAGGTCACTATGCCGCCAACATCGCCGCGCTAAAGAGTATTGGCTGAGGCCATGATGGAAGCGCCCACCCGTGATGTCACTCGCCATGAGACAGACTTTGCGGATGACAGCGGCGCTGCCGGGCCCAATACTGGTCATAGTCGTGCTATCCCGCTTGATGGTACGGTGCAGGAGGAGCTGGTGATCGCGGGCAATAATGCCAGTGCCAAAGTGGCCACTGAAGGCAATGGCAGCGGTGAGGTGTTTGAGCCGGGCCGCATGCTGGCCCTGGCCGATTTCACCCCGCCCTCACTCAGTGCTGGCGAAAGGCTGATCCGCTTTGCCTATTCGATAGGTGTGCCCGGATCGACCCTGGCGGCACCGTTTCGCAAGGCTGCGCGGGCCAAGCTGCTGGCCGCCGCCATCGATCCGCTCGAAGGTGACAAGGTGGCCGGCACCGCACTGCGCGCCGGACATTTCCTCCTGCACGGGGTCAAGCTGCCGATCTCGCAGACCGATTTTGGCGGCGTTGCGCGCATGGTGCCGCCGATGGAACGCTATGTTCACGGCTTTACCTGGCTGGCTGATCTTGGCGCCGCCGCCAGCCGGGAACAGGGCGCGCCGGTGGCGGAGCGCATTCTGAACGCCTGGCTTTCTGCCAATCCCAAGCTGCCTTCGCGGCCCGGCAAGCTGGGGGGGTGGACGGTTTGCTCTGCCGGAACACGGCTGCTGAGCTGGCTGGTTCACGCCCCGCTGATTCTCGCAGGGGACAAGAACTACCGCGCTCGCGCGCTCACCGCAGTAAACGCGCACGCCCGCTGGCTCGACAAGAACGTGGATCGCGGCGAGGATGTGCTGGCGCAATTTGCCGGATGGTGCGGCATTGTCGCGGCCGGGCTGCTGCTGACAGAAGGCAAGCCCCGCCGGATGTTTGGTGAAGCGGGTCTGGTGCGCGCACTGGGTGAACTGGTGGGCGACGATGGCGGTGTGCTTTCGCGCAGTCCCATCGGCCAGATGGAAGCGATCGCGCTGCTGGTGCGACTTTCGGCCTGCTACCGTGCGGTGGACCGCGATCCGCCCGAGGTGGTCGGATCGATGCTGGCGCTGCTGGTGCCGCCGCTGCTGGCGCTGACGCACGGCGATGGTTCGCTCGGCTCGTGGCAAGGCGGCTGGGCCATCGGCGGCAATCAGGTGGCGCGGCTGGTTGAGGCGAGCGGTGTCCGCACCCGCCCGCTGCGTGACGTCCGCCAATGGGGCTATCAGCGCGCGGTTGCCCGGAAGAGCATTCTCCAGTTCGATGTCGCCCCGCCGCCGATGGCACGCCACGCGCGAACAGGCTGCGCTTCAACGCTGGCCTTCGAACTTAGCCACGATAGCCAGCGGGTGATCGTCAATTGCGGCGGCGCAGCATCCGCCGGTGGCCTGATCCCGGCGCGGCTCGATGCTGGTCTTCGCGCCACCGCCGCCCATTCAACGCTGGTGCTCGACGATTCCAATTCCACTGCGGTGCTGATGGGCGGCAAGATCGGCAGCGGGGTGAGCGAGGTTGAAGTGGACCGCCGCACGATCGAGGGGGAGCGCGGGGCCGGTTCGACCCGGCTCGAGGGCAGTCACGATGGCTATGCCAGCCGCTATGGCCTGGTGCATCGCCGTATCCTGATCCTGCGCGATGATGGCAGCGAATTGCGCGGCGAGGATCTGCTGGTGCCGACCAAAGGCCGCGGATCGCGCGGCAAGGTCGCCTTTGCGATCCGTTTCCACCTTGGCCTTGGCATCGAAGCCGGTTTGTCGGATGATCGGCAAGGGGCAGGGCTGGCGATGCCCGATGGTTCTTATTGGCAATTCCGCAGCGGCGGTGGTGAGGTCACTCTCGAAGACTCGATCTGGGCCGACAAACATGCCCGCCCGCAAGCGACACAGCAGCTGGTGCTACAAGGCCTGATCTCGCGCGGGGGCGGCAATTTCTCGTGGCTACTCAAGAAAATGGGCTGATTTTCCGCCAATTTGTTGCCGAATTGCCGCCAGGGTAGTGGCCAAATCGTCCAAAATCCTTATGGCGACGGGCAATATTGCCTTGCATCCGATAACTGCCCTGCATCCTGCGAATCTGGAACCTGTACCATGACTGACGTCACCATCCGCCGCGCCTTGCTCTCTGTGTCAGACAAGACCGGGCTGGTGGATCTGGGCAAGGTTCTGGCCGGGCAGGGCGTGGAACTGGTCTCGACCGGCGGCACCGCCAAGGCGCTGCGCGAAGCAGGGCTGGCGGTGCAGGATATTTCCGAGCTCACCGGTTTTCCGGAAATGATGGACGGGCGGGTCAAGACGCTGCACCCCAAGGTCCATGGCGGGCTGCTGGCAGTGCGCGACAATCCCGAACATGTCGCCGCGATGGCAGAGCATCAGATTGGCGCGATTGATCTGGTCGTGGTCAATCTTTACCCCTTCTTGGCAACCGTGGCCAAAGGTGCGGCGCGCGACGAGATCATCGAGAATATCGACATCGGCGGCCCTTCAATGGTGCGCAGCTCGGCCAAGAACCACGCCTATGTCACCATCGTCACCGATCCCGCCGACTATGCCGGCCTGATCGCCGAACTCGAAGAAACTGGCGGCGACACCCGTCTGCCGTTCCGCAAACTGATGGCCGCGCGCGCCTTTGCCGCAACCGCCGCCTATGATGCGATGATCAGCCAATGGTTCGCTTTTGCCGATCAACAGCAGATGTTCCCCGAGATGCTCGCCATCAACGGTCGCCGCGTTACCGAGCTGCGCTATGGCGAGAACCCGCATCAGCGCGCTGCGCTGTACACACCGGTCGGCCCGCACGGCAAAGGCATCGCGCAAGGGCAGCAGCTGCAGGGCAAGGCGCTGTCGTATAACAATTATGCCGATGCCGATGCGGCGCTGGAACTGGTCGCCGAATTTCGCGGACAGGCGCCTGCCGTGGTCATCGTCAAGCACGCCAATCCTTGCGGCGTGGCGCAGGCGAGCACGCTGCTGGAAGCGTGGAAGGGAGCGCTCGAGTGCGATTCTGTTTCGGCCTTCGGCGGCATTGTCGCGGTCAATGTGCCGCTCGATGGACCGACCGCTGAGGCGATCTGCGCAATATTCACCGAAGTCGTCGTTGCTCCCGCCGCCGATGATGCCGCGCGTTCTGCCTTTGCCAAAAAGAAAAACCTGCGCCTGCTGATCACCGGCGATCTGCCCGATCCGCGCCGCGCTGGGCTGGCGGTAAAGCCGATCACCGGCGGGTTTCTGGTGCAGACCCGCGATAATGGGGCGATTACTGAAGCCGAACTCAAGGTGGTGTCCAGGCGCGCTCCAACTCAGCAGGAACTCAAGGATTGCCTGTTCGCCTGGACCATCGCGCGCCATGTGAAATCCAATGCAATTGTCTATGCCAAGGACGGTATCACCGCCGGCATCGGTGCCGGCCAGATGAACCGCCGCGATTCATCGCGCATCGCCGCGATGAAGGCCGCCGAAGCCGCGCAGACCTATGGCTGGGCACAATCACGCACCGTGGGCAGTGCCGTATCTTCGGATGCCTTCTTCCCCTTTGCCGATGGGCTGCTGGCTGCGGCTGAAGCGGGGGCGACCGCCGTCATCCAGCCCGGCGGCTCGATTCGCGACGAGGAAGTGATTGCGGCGGCGGACGAAGCTGGTCTGGCGATGGTACTCACCGGAATGCGCCACTTCCGCCATTGATCTGAGGCAATTCACCGCAGCTCGATAACGCTTCGCCGCAGCGAACTTGGCGTGGCAGCATTGTTCACGCCTTCGCAACCTTCGGACCCGCACAGCGGGCTCCAAGCACTTCTACCTAGGCGATCATCCATGACATTCCTCAAGCCCGATCTGCTCCGCTCCTTCGCCATCGGCTTTGTCATGGGCTGCGGTGCGCTGTTCATGACACTGGGCATGGGCGAATCGAGCGGCGGGATGGTGCCATCGGCAATTGCTGCTCCGGCCAGATGAAACGCGCACCCGCGCTCTTCCTTGCACTCTCGCTGCTTGGTGCCTGCCAGCAGCCGGCCACCGCTGCCAGCCCCGATCATGTTGTCAATGCGCCCGCTGCGGTGCGCAAGGCGAATGAACCTGCGGGCTTGCAGACAGCAGTGTTTTCCGGCGGCTGCTTCTGGGGAACAGAAGCCGTTTTCAGCCATGTGCGCGGCGTAACCAGCGCGGTTTCCGGCTATCAGGGCGGCGACAAGGCTACCGCGAGCTATGAGCGAATTTCGGGAGGAAGCACCGGCCATGCCGAATCGGTGAAGATCACCTATGATCCCAGCAAAGTGCGCTACGATCAGCTGTTGCAGATATTTTTCGCGGTGATTGCCGATCCCACCACGCTCAACCGGCAGGGGCCGGATGTCGGTACGCAGTATCGTTCGGCGCTGGTGCCGCTCAGCGAAGAGCAGCGTCTGGTGGCTTCGGCCTATCTCGCGCAGATGAAGGCTTCGGGTAAATGGCGGGGGATGATCGTTACCCGGCTCGAACCCAACAAGGGCTTTTATGCCGCCGAGAACCATCATCAGGATTTCGCCGCGAAAAACCCGAGCCATCCCTATATCACCTATTGGGATGTGCCTAAGGTGAGGTCATTGAAACGGCTGTTTGCGGGCCTGTACAAGCCCAGCTTCACCAAAGGCTGAAACGCGTCTATATCGTCTGCATGGCGAGTCACCACCAGCATAACGAACATTCCGGCGATGCGCTGGCTGATGCCGCGCGCGGCGCGCTGGAGGCGGCGGGCGAACTCTGGACCGAGATGCGCAGCGATGTTTTCGCGGCGCTTTCCCGGCAGGATCGTCCGGTTTCGGCCTATGACGTGGCCGAAGGCGTTTCGGTAGCACGTGGCAAGCGGGTGGCGGCCAACAGTGTTTACCGCATCCTCGATCTGTTCGTGCGCACCAACCTCGCGCGGCGGGTGGAAAGCGCCAATGCCTATGTCGCCAACAGCCATCCCGGCTGCCGGCATGATTGCATCTTCCTGATCTGTGACAGTTGCGGCAAGGCCGTTCACATCGATGATGACAGCCTCACCGGGGCGCTGGTGAAGGCCGCGAAGTCAGCAGGCTTTGCCGATGTCCGCCCGGTGGTGGAACTGCGCGGGCATTGCTCGGATTGTAATTGATTTACCCGAACTGCGTCAGGCTCAGCACATTGCCATCGGGATCGGGAAACCACGCGACTTTGGCACCGCCATCGGGTGAAGCCCAGACGCCATCCGAGTCCTGTCCGAAGCCATCATAGATCGTGAAGGTCACGCCCTTGGCCTTCAGAGCCTGAACCGCTGACGCAATATCGGCGACATGCCAGCCAAGCACCGTATGCCCTGCCGCCTTATGATCAGCCAGCGTCGTCAGTCGCATCGGGGTGCGGTTGCCAAGATCAAAGGTCGCGGCGTGATCGTCCTCACCCATCAGGCGCAGGCCCAGCACATCGGCGTAGAACGGGCGAGACTTTTCGCGATTGGCGGTCAGCACGAAGCAAACGGGCTGGGCACTAGCGGGGAGCGACATTGGTAATCTCCTGTGTAATCTCCTGTGTAATCTCCTGTTGTAACATGAATGCTCTCAATCGACACTGCCGGGTTATGCGTGTAAAGCCATGCCTATGAACGCCAATCCGGCATGCCCGCTTCTCGACACTGTCGACACCCCCCATGATCTGCGCCAGCTTGCGCCAGCTCAGCTGCGTCAGCTGGCGGACGAATTGCGCGCCGAGATGATCTCTGCCGTAGGCCAAACCGGCGGGCATCTTGGCTCGGGTCTCGGCGTGGTCGAACTCACCGTGGCGATCCACTATGTTTTCAACACGCCCGATGACCGGCTGATCTGGGATGTTGGCCATCAGGCCTATCCGCACAAGATTATTACCGGGAGGCGGGACCGCATCCGCACGATCCGTCAGGGCGGCGGACTTTCGGGTTTCACCAAGCGCAGCGAGAGCCAATACGATCCCTTCGGCACGGCGCACAGCTCGACCTCGATCTCGGCGGCCTTGGGCTTTGCTGTAGCGAACAAGCTGGCGGGCACACCGGGGCGTGGCATAGCGGTGATCGGCGATGGCGCAATGAGCGCGGGGATGGCCTATGAGGCGATGAACAATGCCAAGCAGGCGGGCAGCCGGCTGATCGTCATTCTCAATGACAATGACATGTCGATTGCGCCGCCGGTCGGCGGACTTTCGGCCTATCTGGCCAAGCTGGTGTCCTCGCGGCCGTTCCTGGGCATTCGCGACATTGCCCGGCGTATTTCGCGCCACCTGCCCGAACCGCTGCACCGCGCCGCCAAGAAAACCGATGAATTCGCGCGCGGGATGGCGATGGGCGGCACCTTGTTTGAAGAGCTGGGGCTCTATTATGTCGGGCCGATTGATGGCCACAATCTCGATCAGTTGATCCCGGTGCTGGAAAACGTGCGCGATGCCGATGAAGGCCCATGCCTGATCCATGTCGTGACGAAAAAAGGCAAGGGCTACGGCCCGGCTGAAGCTGCCGATGACAAATATCACGGCGTCCAGAAATTCGATGTCATCACCGGCGAACAGGTGAAAAGCGCTGGCGGCCCGCCAAGTTACACCGGTGTTTTTGCCGGTGCCCTGGTGGCCGAGGCGACACGCGATTCGACCATCTGCGCGATCACTGCTGCTATGCCTTCGGGCACCGGGCTTGATAAGTTCGCGGCCTTGTTCCCTGACCGCAGCTTCGATGTCGGCATTGCCGAGCAGCACGCGGTGACCTTTGCAGCAGGCCTTGCTGCCCAAGGCATGCGGCCGTTCTGTGCGATCTATTCCACCTTCCTGCAGCGGGCATACGATCAGGTGGTTCACGATGTGGCGATCCAGAATCTGCCGGTGCGATTTGCGATTGACCGCGCCGGCCTGGTCGGTGCTGACGGGGCGACTCATGCCGGTTCGTTCGACGTCACGTATCTCGCCACCCTGCCAAACTTCGTCGTCATGGCGGCCGCTGATGAGGCCGAACTGGTGCATATGACCCACACCGCCGCGCTCTATGACACAGGCCCCATCGCCTTCCGCTATCCGCGCGGCAATGGCGTGGGTGTACCGCTGCCCGAAGTTCCGCAGCGGCTGGAGATCGGCAAGGGCCGCATTGTCAAACAGGGTACCAAGGTGGCGCTGCTGTCACTCGGTACGCGGCTGGCCGAAAGCCTCAAGGCCGCCGATCAGCTGGAGGCCAAGGGGCTGTCGACCACTGTCGCCGATCTGCGCTTTGCCAAGCCGCTCGATGTCGAACTGATCCGCAAGCTGATGGCGACGCATGAGGTGATTGTCACCGTCGAGGAAGGCAGCATCGGCGGGCTGGGCGCGCACGTGCTCACCATGGCGAGCGACGAAGGGCTGACCGATCTCGGTTTAAAGATACGCACCATGCGCCTGCCCGATGTCTTTCAGGATCACGATTCGCCCGACAAGCAATACGATGTCGCCGGGCTGAACGCCCCGCAGATCGTCGAT
>JANOYZ010000010.1:0-22995 GCA_031429135.1 Novosphingobium sp.
GGCACCGGGGAAACGGGCGTTGATCGCATCGCGCACCCGCGCGGCGGTGAGGAAATCTGACTGGAACAGGTTCCAGCGCAGCAGCTCAGCTGAATCAAAGCCGGTAGCCACCGCGCGCTCGACACTGGCACCTTCGGGGATGCGGCCCACTGTCGGCACATTGACGGTCAGTTTCGAGCCGTCACGGCCCGAAACGCCCAGACCACCGACGGCCAGGTTGCCCTGTGCCATGGCGTAGATCTGCCCGTCGGCACCATAAAGCGGGGTCAGGACAAAGGCTCCTCCGCGCAAAGACTTGGCCTTACCGATGGCCGAGACCGTCACAACGATATGCTGCCCCGGCTTGGCGAAAGCAGGCAGCGCGGCGGTGATCATCACGGCGGCGGCATTCTTGAGGCCGGGGGAAACACCGGGTGGCAATTGCACGCCCATGCGCCCCGCCGTGCCGCGCATCGCCTGAGTCAGGTATTCAAGATTGTCATCGCCCGATCCATCAAGCCCGACGACCACGCCATAGCCGGTGAGCTGGTTCGAGCGAACGCCCTGAAAAGCGCCGATATCGCGCAGGCGTTCGGCGTGGGTGGGAGTGGCGAGGATGAGGAGTATTGGGCCGAGGTAGCGCGTGGCCTTCGACAAGCTCAGGCTGAGCGGATCTTTTTGCCAAATGCACCAAGGCCCGCTCAGCCTGAGCTTGTCGAAGTACGCGCGCAACAGTCGATCGAAGCCTATCATGCCACTACCTTCAAAACGGAGAGATCATGTTGAAAAACCGGCTCAGCCGGCCCTCGCGGCTGGCGCGCTGGACCGAGCCGTTACCGGCATATTCGATCCGCGCATCGGCGACGCGCGACGAGGAGATGCGGTTTTCAGCGTCGATATCGGCAAGTCGGATGATGCCGGAAAACTGGATCCATTCCTGTCCCTGGCTCAGCAGCATGCGCTTTTCCCCCTTGACCAGTGCCGTGCCCCCTGGCCGCAGATCGGCGATGGTCACCCCGACCTCACCGGAAAGCGAACTGGTCTGGGTTGCATTGCCATCTCCCTTGAACGACGATTGGCCGCTGGCTTTAAGGGCATCGGGGTTGAGAAAGGCCAGCGGTCCGGCAGTGGGAGGTGTGATCGAAAAGCCACCAGAGCGCGCAGTCTTGGACCCGGCGCTCTTCGAGGTTGACAGTGTTTCGACCAGCACGATGGTCAGCGGATCACCCAGAGCGTGGGCGCGGCTGCCCGATACCAGCGGGGCATAACCGGCAGCGATGTTGAAGATCGAGCCATCGGCGGTGCGGACCGCTGGAGCTGGCATGGGCAAAGTCGGGGCAAAGCCGTCGCGCGGTTTGGCCTTGGCGTGAGCGGGGCCACTGCTGACCAACAAAGCCAGCCCGACACACCCAAGTCCGCTCAGGCTGAGCTTGTCGAAGCCCATGCACCATGACCTGAGGTTGCGCGCGTGCTTCGACAGGCTCAGCATGAGCGGGATTTGGTGATGAGAATAGATCACCATCACAGCGTCTGGTTCGCGTTCTTGAGCATCTCATCAACCGCCGAGATCATCTTCGAATTAATCTCGTAGGCGCGCTGGCATTCGATCATGTCGACCAGCTCCTCGACGACATTGACGTTTGAACTTTCGAGCGAGCCCTGCCGGATATTGCCGCGGCCGCCCTCGCCTGCCGGGCCGATCTGCGCCTGTCCGCTGGCTCCCGTTTCGACGAGGAAGTTATCGCCGACCGCGCGCAGACCCGCCGGATTGGAGAAGCTGGCGACTGTCACCTGACCCAGTGTGGTTGCTTCGGTCTGACCCGCGACTGCGGCAGAAACGGTGCCGTCCCCCGAGATCGAAATGGCGCTTGCGCCTTGGGGAATGGTGATCGACGGCTGCACGGCAAAGCCTTGAGAGGTTACCAGATTGCCCTCTGCCGAACGGGTGAAATTGCCCGCACGGGTATAGCCAAGCTGGCCGCCCGGCATGGAAACCTGAAAATAGCCATCGCCCTCGAGCGCCAGATCGAGCGCATTGCCGGTGGTGGCGAGCGTTCCCTGCGTCTCGATCCGTGTGGTCGATTGCACACCGACCCCGGTGCCGAGATTGAGCCCGGTGGCATAGGCGGTTTCACTGGAGGACTGCTGCCCGGCAACCCGCGCATCCTGATAGGCCAGCGTGGCGAAATTGGCGCGGTCACGCTTGTAGCCGGTGGTGCCGACATTGGCGAGATTGTTGGCGATAACCCGCATCCGCTGGTCCTGGGCTTCTAGGCCGGTGCGGGCGACGTGGAGGGCGGAACTGGGCATGGGTTACTCCTGTGAAGAGAAAAGGTCAGTTGAGCTTCATCAACTGACTGGTGCCCTCGTCGATTTCGCGGGCGGTGCTGATCAGCTTGGTGCGGATCTCGAACAGGCGCTGCGCTTCGACCATTTCGACGAGCACATCGCTGGTATTGACGTTGCTTTGTTCAAGGCTGCCGACGAGGACTTTGCCCGCCTCGTCACCTGGCAGCACGCCGCCGCCAAAGACGCGGAACAGGCCGTCGAGGCCTTTTTCGATGCGTGAACCGGCCGGGCTGGCAAGTTTGATACGATCAACGCGCGCCGGCGGTGCATCGGGAGTGGCTGGATCGCGCAGCAGCACCTGGCCATCGGGTGCAATGATCAGCTGGCGTCCGGGCGGCACGGTGATCGGGCCGCCCTCACCAATGACCGGGCGGCCATCACCGTTCTGCAGCAGACCAGAAGGCGCGATCGAGAGATCACCGCGCCGGGTATAGGCTTCGGTGCCATCGCTGCCCTGCACGGTCAACATGACATCGCCTTGCATGGCAAGATCGAGAGGCTTGCCGGTCTGATTGACGGACCCCACCGCCATATTAGCCCCGCGCACCGCGCTATCGCTCAACGCCCTCACTTCCAGGCCGTGCCCCTTCAGCGTCATCGGCGTGAAGGTCAGCATATCGGCGCGGTAACCCACAGTCTGGGCGTTCGCCATATTGCTGGCGATCACGCGCTGGCGCACCATCGAACTGTTGAGGCCGGAAAAGGCGGTGAAGATCAGACGGTCCATGCGCGTACTCCTTAAGTCAGCGGATCAGCCTGTCTGCGGATCAGGTCCGCATACTGATGATGGTCTGCGAAATCTGGCTGGCGGTATCGATGGCCTTGGCATTGGCCTGAAAATTGCGCTGGGCCGTGATCAGCCCGACCAGTTCCTCGGCAATATCGACATTCGAGCGTTCGATTGCGCCCGAAAGCAGCGGTCCGAACTGGCCGGTGCTGGGCTGGCCATAATTTGGCGCCCCCGAAAGTCCGGTCTGTCCCCAGTTGGACGAGCCCAGTTGCTTGAGCCCGGTTGGCGCGATGAAATTGGCCAGCGCGACCACGCCGATCACCGTATTGCTGCCATCGGCATAGCTCGCCACCAGCTTGCCTTCGGGGCTGACGGTTGCTCCGGCGAAAGCTGCGCCAGCCGTGTTGGCCGGCGGGATTTGCGCGTCTATCGTGCTGGTCGTCGAGGTGATGACGCCTGCGGCATTGACCGGAAAAAGCTGGAGCCGGTTGTCCGAAGTCGAGTTGACGAAGCCGCTGCCATCGACGCTGTAGGAGCCGGCGCGGGTGAAGGCGATATTGCCCGAAAGTGCTGATTTGGTGGTGAAGAAACCATCGCCGTTGATCGCAAGGTCCAGCGAATTGCCAGTCTGCTCAATCGGACCGAGCGAAAACTCCTGGGCAATTGTTGCAACGCGTGCGCCGATGCCTTGCGACATCTTGGGATCGGAGAGCAAAGACACCGCGACAATGTCCGAGAAGTTGGCGCGGCTCTTCTTGAAGCCGCTGGTCTCGGAATTGGCGATGTTGTGGCTGATGACGTTGAGATCGGTCTGGGCATTCTTGAGACCGGTGAGCGAGGTGTAGAAAGACATGGGTGTGCTCCTTTTCTGGGGGTCAGACGGTGGTGGCGGGTGTGGCTGCTGGTGACACGATCATGCTGGCCAGACTGGCCGCAGCGGCCTGTTGTGCGGCGATCACGGCATCAAGCTTGTCGGCGATGGTCTTGAGCGTCGCGCCCATATCGGTGATGCCCGATAGCTGGGTGAACTGCGCCATCTGCGCGAGCATCTCCTTGTTATCGACCGGGTCGAACGGATCCTGCTGGCGCAGCTGGGTAGTCATCAGCTTGAGAAAATCGCCGCTGCCGAGCGCGGCGAAGCCGTATTTTTGCTGAGGTGTGGTGGCGGTATTAACCGCGCTGCTGGTGGCTATGGTGGTCATTTCATCCTCATCGTTTCGAGCATCAGTTGCTTGGCGGTGGTGAGTGCCTCGACCAAATTCTGGTACTGGCGCGAGGCGTCGAGCATCTCGACCATTTCGGCGTTTTCATCGACCGGACTGGTCCAGATATCGCCATTGGCATCAGCCAGCGGGTGATCGGGATTGTGTTCGCGCGTTGGCGCGGCGCTGGAGCGCATCACGCTGGTGACATTGACCGTGGCCAGACCACTCGCCCGATCGAGCTGGGCGGCGAACACCGGACGCAAGGGCCGGTAAGCTCCCTCCTCGCTCGAGGCGACCGACCCGGCATTGGCGAGGTTGGAGGCGGCGGCGTTCATCCGCACCAGCTGCGCAGTCATGCCGCGCTGGGCGAGGTCAAACAGCGTCATCGGATTGGCAGACAGTGGAGCGGGCATGGTCAATCGCCCTTCAGCGCGCGGGTCAGCGTCTCAACCCGGCCCCTGATGAACGACAGCGTCGCCGAATAGCCAACCGCGTTTTCAGAGAAGGCAAGCTGCTCGGTCGCCATCTCGACGGTGTTGCCGTCCATGCTGGGCATCACCGGGACGCGATAGCGCGTGGCGCTATTCATTGCCTCGCCCTGGCTCGCGCCGCCCATGCGGGCCTTGAGCGCGGCGGCGAAATCGATGTCGCGCGCCTTGTAACCCGGCGTCGCGGCATTGGCGATGTTGGAGGTGAGCAGCCCCATGCGCTGCGAACGCAATTCCAGGGCTGCACCGTGGATCCCGAACAATGACTGGCTCAATGATTGCGGCATAACTGCTGCCTTTCGCAAAGTGTGCGCGAGAAGTGTTTGCCGGAGAATAAGCAAACCCCGTGCCAATTGCCGGAATGTCCGGATTCAGGGGTTTTGGAGCGGCTTAAACGGCAAAAACCTGCCGTCGCCCGGCAAAGTCAGGGCCGCTGCTGAAAGCACGGGATATCTGCCGTCCTTGCTTACAAGCCGAAGGAATACTGCCCCCATGAACGTTGAAAATCTGATCGACGGACCATCCGCTGCCATTGTTATCGGCGGTACGCTCGCCGCCACGCTGCTGCGCTGCGGCTGGCGGGAATGCGCGGTGACCTGTGCCGAAATCACCCAGCTGTGGGGCAAGCCTTTCGCGGCGGATGAAGCCCGCGCTGAACTGGCGGTGCAAGTCCAGTCGATTCAGAAAGACGGCATCCTGCGCGCCAATCCGCATCACACCGGTGATCGTGAATTTGACGAGGCAACCGATGCCATGATCAGCACACGCTCGATCACCGCGCTGGTAACCGCCCACGAAAAGCACAAAGCGCGCCGCCAGATGATGAGCAACACCGCAGTGCGGCTGTTTGCCCAGGCAGCAGAACTGGCGCCGGTGTTCGGTATGATCGGCACCTTGGTATCGTTGAACCGCATGCAGGGCGGGGCGAGTGCAGACTTTGCCGGGGCCATCGCCATGGCCGTGCTGACCACGCTGTACGGCCTGCTCGCGGCCAACCTGATCTTCGCGCCGATTGCCCGCATGATCGAACGCGCTGCCAATGCCGAAGAGCTTGAGCGGCAAAAACTGGTTGATTGGCTGTCGAGTCAGCTTGCCGCCGCCTGCCCCGAGACCAGTCCGCTTTCCAGTTCGCCCGAGCGCCGCCGCAAGGAAGCTGCCTGATGCCAGTGCAACCCATGCTGCTGCGCGCCGGTGTTGGCTGGCAATATGCGCTGACCGATCTGTCGCTGATCCTGTTCATGGTCGCCGCATCGGGTCTGGCCAAGGTTCCGGCGAGCGCCAAGCCGCAACCTGCTGAGATAGCGCCGCCTGCCCTCGCCGATGCGGTGGCCATATGGCGACCGGCAGCGGGCGCGCCATCGCTGGACACATGGCTCACCAGCCAGTCGCGTGATCCTCGCCAGCGGTTGACGATCATCGCCTCCTATGCCGGCAGCGATGCCGCCCCGGCCTCGGCCCGCGCGGCGCAAATGCTTGCTCTGGCGGGGCCTGCCCAAGGCGCGGTGCGCATTCTGGTCGAGCCGGGGACGATTGATGACATTTCTGCCGCGCTCACCTGGGATGTCCCAGTCCCGCCACCGCCAGACTCCGGCTCCAACCGCCAAGGAACATCGCCATGAAGCGCCTGATCCTCGTGCTGGTCCTGCTCGCTCCCGGCGCGGCATGGGCGCAATCATACAGTGATCTGCCCGCTATTGACCGCGCGGTTGCTGCCTTTGCTGGCGCCGCGATCGGCCAGCCGGGCGGCGCAGCCCAGCCGGTTGATCGCCGGATGCATCTTGCCGGATGTACCGCGCCACTGGCGTTGTCATGGTACGGATCGCGCCGTGATACGGTGCTGGTGCAATGCCCTGATCCCGCCAGCTGGCGTATTTTTGTGCCGTTGGTGGCCAGCGCCGCACCCGGTAACGACAAGCCTGCCGTGCTGCGCGGAGAATCTGTGACGATCGCCGTGACAGGCGAAGGCTTTTCGGTCAGCCAGGCAGGAGAGGCAATGGAACCCGGTGCTGTCGGTGCCTGGATCCGCGTTCGCGCTGCCAGCGCCAATGCGCAACCGATCCGCGCCAGGATTATCCGCCCCGGTCTGGTCGCTGTCGAGATGTTTGGTGGTTCCGGCAGCGGCTTGCCATGAAAGCGGCAAATATGTTCCACGAGGCTTAAACATATTGCCGCCTCGTCGTTCTCACCCTCGGAGAAACACGGAGTGGCACAATGCCTATCGAAGGAATCCAAAGCATCGGAGCAAGCCTCAGTCCGGCGCGTCCTGTCTCTGTGACCGTCCCTGCAATTGATGCCCGGTTGCTCCGGCAGGCAGCCGACGCAGCAACGCTCCCTGCAAAAAAACCAGTACCCGTTTCGCCGGATCTGGTCAGTCAGGTGCTTGATCCCGGCCCGGCCCCGGTGGATGCCGAGCGCGTCACAGCGATCCGCAAGGCGATCGAGGCTGGCACTTATCCGCTGCTCCCGGCCAAAGTTGCTGATGCGATCATCGCCGCCAGCCTGTTGTTGAGGAACCCGAAATGAGCCAGACTCTGCATCCTTCCGGCATGTTACGCGATCAGTTGCGGCAGATGCTCGCCGTCCTGCAGGATGAAAAACAGGCACTTGCCGGTCTCGATCTTGACATGATCATGGGCGCAGCAACCAGCAAGGAGGCGCTGTGCGGCGCGCTCGCGGATACTGACCCGGCCAAGATCGATGAGGAGTGCCGCGGCTTGCTGGATGCCGCCCGCCGCCTCAATGAGGTCAACCGGCAGGTCCGCAACCTGATCGCCGCCAATGTTGCCGCACGGCTTGATACGCTGACCGGCTCGGCATCGCTCTACCGCGCACGTCCCGCCTATGCCTATGCCGGTTCGCGGGGCTGAAGGGCGCGCTTCCAGCCAGTCAGCACACCATTTGGCACGTCTCTTGCTGAACAGCTTCCCTAGCCAATGTTAGCAGGGGAAGTAGTTGAGCCAGATCCAGCCTGCCGGTTCTCAAGCCAAAAACCAGCAGGCCATAAGTCAGCAGGCTGAAGTGCGCGCCGCAATTGCGCGCGCTGCCGGATCGACCGGGGTCGATTTCGACTATCTGCTCGCCCAGGCAAAAATTGAATCGAACCTTGATCCGCAGGCGCGCGCCAGCACTTCATCGGCTTCGGGGCTCTATCAGTTCACCAATGGCACCTGGCTCGATACCCTGGCCCGCCACGGCGGCGATCATGGCCTGGGCTGGGCCAGCGAGGCTGCCAGCAACCCCGCGCTGCGGACACAGGCCATGGCCCTGCGCTTTGATCCACAGGTGGCCGCGCTGATGGGAGCAGAGCTCGCCAATGACAATAAGGCCGCGCTGACCACTACGCTCGGCCATGAACCTGAACCGGCTGAGCTCTATCTCGCCCATTTCCTCGGCATCACCGGAGCAACCCGTTTCCTCAATGCGCTGGCGAGTGACCCTTCGCAAAGCGCGGCTGCACTGCTGCCCAAGCCCGCCGGGGCCAATCGGACGATCTTCTTCCGGGCAGACGGCGGCCCGCGATCAGTCAGCGAAGTCATGGGGCTGATGCGCGGCAAGCTGGCGGCGGCAATGGAAGGCGGAGACGCTGAGCAATGGGTGCTCGGTACCAATCCGCCGCAATTGGAAATAAGCCAGTCACCTCCCGGTGGGCCCATCGCTCAGGCCTTCCATTCCGCCGCGCAATCATCAGTCACGCAGGCAGCACCGCCCGTCACACCACCATCCCAGCGATCGATGGCCGAAACCTTGCGGCAGACCTTTGCGCTCGGCTCACCCGAGGCTGCCAGCCTGCCCGCCCATGTCCGCACCGCCTATGCGCGGCTGGCTGCGCTGGGGTTCTGAGCCATGATGCAGCGCATCGCCAGCCTGTCCACCCTGGCACTCCCGGCCGGAATCCTCTCGATTATCTTTCTGATGATCGTGCCGGTGCCAGCCATGCTGCTCGACATCTGCTTCGTGATCAACATCGCGCTGTCGGTGGCGATCCTGATGGCGGCGCTGAATGCGGAAAAACCGCTCGATTTCTCCTCGTTCCCATCGGTTCTCCTGTTTGCGACCCTGTTGCGGCTCTCGCTCAATGTCGCGTCAACCCGTGTCATTTTGGTCAACGGGCACGATGGCGGGGCGGCTGCGGGCAAGGTCATCGAAGCATTCGGTGCCTTTCTGATCGGCGGAAATTTCGCGGTCGGGCTGTTCGTTTTCATGATCCTGATGATCATCAACATGGTGGTCGTGACCAAAGGCGCGGGCCGCGTTTCGGAAGTTTCGGCGCGGTTTACCCTCGATGCCCTGCCCGGCAAGCAGATGGCGATTGACGCCGATCTGGCCGCCGGATTGCTCGGTGCCGAAGAGGCCAAGGCCCGTCGCCGCGAGGTTTCCACCGAAGCCGATTTCTATGGCGCAATGGATGGTGCCAGCAAATTCGTCAAAGGCGATGCGGTTGCCGCGCTGCTGATCCTGCTCGTCAACATCATCGCCGGTTTCTGCCTGGGCATGATCAGCCACGGGCTGTCGGCGGGCGAGGCGGCGCAGAAATATGTCACGCTGGCGGTCGGCGATGCGCTGGTGGCTCAGGTTCCGGCCCTGCTGCTGTCAATCGCAGCGGCCGCCATCGTCACTCGCGTGGCGGACAATCGCGATCTGGCCGGGCAGATCGGCGGACAGTTTGCCGCACCATCCACCTGGCTGCCAGTCGCGGTGATCCTTGGTGCCATCGGCTGCATCCCGGCAATGCCGCAAAGCGTGTTTCTGCCCGCTGCCGCCGCCGCCTTCCTGCTGTACCGCAAGCTGCGCCAGCATGCCGGCAAGCCGGTTGCCACCGAAGCCCCGCCGCTGCCGGAGCCGGGCCGCATCACATTGGGCGAAGTATCTGATCACACCCTCGTCACCATCGAGCTGGGCTATGGCCTCGTCCAGCTGGTCGATGACAAGCGCGGTTCGCCCTTGGTGGCGCGGATCACCGGGGTGAGGAAACAGCTCAGCCAAGGCTTCGGCTTCGTCGTCCCGCAGTTTCGGGTGCGCGATGCGCTGGAGCTGCCCCCGCATGACTACCGCATCATGCTCGGCGGGGTGCCGCTGGGCGGAGCGACAATCCGTGCCGACCGCATCCTCGCCATCAATGCCGGTGAAGCACGCGATAATCACACGCTCAGCGGAACGCCGACTATCGACCCCAGCTTCGGTTGCCCGGCGCTGTGGATCGATCCCGGCCAGCGCGATCATGCCGTGGCCGAGGGCTTCCTGACCGTTGATCCCGGCACGGTCATCGCCACCCATCTCAACCAGCTGCTCGGCGAAAACCCCCAGGCGCTGCTCGGCCCCGATGAAGTCCGCGCCATCCTTGACGGGGTGAAGGATCATGCTGCCGGTCTGGTCGAAACGGTCACCCCGCAGCCGCTCAGTCTCGCCGCGATCACCCGCCTGCTGCGCGCCTTGCTCGAGGACGGGGTGCCCATCGGCCATCCGCTACCGATCCTGTCCAGCCTGAGTCAGGCAGTGCAGATCACTCTGGATCATGACCGGCTGATCGATATGCTGCGCGCCGATCTTGGCGGGCTGATCGTCGGGCGCATATGTCCGCCGAGCGAGCGCCTGCCGGTGCTGACGCTTGATGCTTCGCTGGAAAATATGATCGTCCAGGGGTTGCATGATCCCAGCACAGGCCAGCCGGTGATCGAGCCTGATCTGGCGCGCTCCATCGGGGATCGCATCGCCGCCATTCTGGGCGAACGCGCCATTCATGGTGAGCATGACAGTGCGGTTATCCCGCCCGCGCTGATCGTCCAGCCGCGCGCACGCCGTGCTCTCGCGGCCTTGCTCCGCTTGCGTGCGCCGAGCTGCCTGGTCCTGTCGATTACCGAACTGCCGCCGTCACAGCCGATCGAAGTGATCGCCGTGATCGGCGGCGAAGCCCCGCCCCGCGCGGTTCCTGCCCTGCCCAATCTTGAAAATACCAATCCTGACAACACCATAATGGAAGAGATGGCTGCATGAAGCACGATCACAAGCCTTTTTCCGCCGCCGCTCTGGCCTATCGCGGCGATATCGCCGACCGGGTCAGGCGGTTCCTGCCGATGGTGAAAAGACTCGCCTGGCATGTCCATGGCTCTGGCCACCCCGGAATCGAACTGGAGGATCTGATGCAGGCAGGTCTGGTTGCCCTGACCGAGAGTTCGCAGAAACACAGCGGGCCGAGCGAGGATGGCTTTGCCGCATATGCCAAGCTGCGGGTGCGCGGGGCGATGGTCGATCTGGTCCGCCGCAGTCTGCCGCTGTCACGCGGCGCCAGCGAGCGGCGCAGGAATTTGCGCGGCAAGGAAGCCGAACTGCGCGGGCAGCTGGGCCGTGATCCAACGGCTGCCGAACTGGCCCAGGCTATGGGACTGGCCGGGGGCGACCTTGCCGATATGCGCGCCAACAGCGAGCCGCTGCGCTTTGAATCGATCGACGAAGCCTATTCAGATAGCGACCTCGCCTATGCCGATGCCACCCCCGATGCCTATGAACAGCTGGCCAGCGGAGAACTGCGCGAGCAGCTGGCGGGAGCGATCGGCAGCCTGCCCGAGCGGCTGCAACTGGTGGTTCATCTCTATTTTGTCGAGGAGTTGAATCTGGCGGAAATCGCCAATGTGCTCGATGTTTCGATCCCCCGCGTCCACCAGCTGAAAGCGCAGGCGCTCACGCATTTGCGCAAGGAATTGGAGGACGTGGCGGAGCTGGTCTAGATTTTCCCGAACTTCGCCTCATAGGCCGCAGTGTCGCCCGCCATGAGCAATCTGGCCTGCTCACCCCAATTGTCACGCTCGGGACGTCCGGCGAAGGCACCAAGTTGTGCATTGATGCGGGCAATGTCTTCTGCTTGCCAGGCAGCAATCTGGGCGAAGCTGGTCACGCCCAGCCCTTCGAGAATCACTTTGAGTTTTGGACCAAGGCCTTTGATCCGTGACAGATCATCGCCAGCATCAACAGGTGCAGCATCAACCACTCCCTCATGCGCGGCGGCAGAGATTATAGCGCCGATACCGCCGAGAATTTCCGCAGCTGGTGGGGCGTTAATCAACGCATCATTGCGCTGAGCCGGAGCGGTGCCCTCATCAAGCACATCGGGGCGATGCACACGCCGCGCTGGTTTGCTTATCCGGCGGAACAGCCACACCGCCACCAGCAGCGCGAGCACGGCGGCCCCTGCCAGAACCTGCCAGTTCGCTTCGATCTGCTGCATCATCTGCTTGTCCCCTCAGCGCCCTTGCGGACCATACCTGTGGGGACATAGGCGAGGGGCGCGGCCAAGAAAAGAGGAGCTGCTATTCCTCTGGTGCGCGACGACCGCCGTCCAACCCCTGCGCGACACCGATCAGCTTGACAAATTCCTGCCGCCAGTAATCACCCGGTGATCCGGCCAGCTGGCGCAGATTGGCAAATGAATAATTGCCCATCAGCGGATCGCCGCGCAGCTTCTGGCCAAAACCGGCGACCGCCACGGCAAATTTGAAATCGGCGCTGGGAGCCATTTTCTGCCACAGCATCATGTTGCCGACGGGCCTTTCGATCAGCCTTGATGTCGTGCCATCGGGCAATTTGTAACGTAGCTTGACGAAGGCCAGTTCGCTGCTTCGCCCGCGCGCTTCCTCCACGGGAGAGACATCTTCATAACGGCGTGGGCCGACCCATCCCTTCGTACCTGCTGGCACGATCTCATAAATTGCCGTTACCTGATGGCTCGCGCCGATGTCCCCTGCATCAACCTTGTCATTGTTGAAGTCTTCTTCACGCAGAGCCCGGTTTTCATAGCCGAGCAGCCGATACTGGCTGACTTGCGAAGGATTGAATTCGACCTGGATCTTCACGTCCTTGGCGATGGTAAACAGGGTCGATCCCATCTCGTCACCCAGCACTTTTTTCGCCTCGAGCGCAGAATCGATATAGGAATAGTTGCCGTTGGCGTGATCGGCCACCTGTTCCATCATGGCTTCGTTGTAATTGCCCTGGCCGAATCCCAGCGTGGTTAGCGTGATGCCGGTATCGCGCTGTTTTTCAACCATCTGGATCAGCGCCTTGGTATCGCTGACGCCAACATTGAAATCACCATCGGTGGCCAGCAATATGCGGTTGACCCCGCCATCGATGAAATTGTCGCGGGCGATCTGATAGGCCAGTTGCAGCCCCGCGCCGCCAGCGGTCGATCCGCCAGCAGACAGCCGGTCCAGTGCGCCGCGAATCTTGCGTTCGTCATTTGTCGGCTCGAGCACCATGCCGGCAGCACCGGCATAGACGACGATGGAGACCTTGTCTTTTGCCCCGAGTTCGCCCGCCAGACCCGCCAGTGCGGTCTTGACCAGTGGCAGCTTGTCGGGCGAATTCATCGAGCCTGAGACATCGACGAGGAACACCAGATTGGCTGGCGGTCGCGAGGTGCGCGGAATATCATAGCCCCGCAAACCGATGCGCAACAGCCGCGTTTCGGCATTCCACGGCGTGACCATCATATCGGTATTGACGCTGAACGGCGCGCCTTTGCTAAGCGGCAGGACATAGTCATAGCGGAAATAGTTGATCAGTTCCTCGGTGCGCACCGAATCTTTCGGCGGCATTTGCCCGGCGGAAATATGGCGGCGCATATTGGCATAGGCCCCGGTATCGACATCGACCGAGAAAGTGGAAACCGGTTCTTGGCGAACCACGTGGACCGGGCTGACTTCCTTGCCATCATAGCGTTCACGCCCCGGATCGGTAGCGACCATCACCGGCGGGATATAGCGCGGTGGGGGAGCGACCCCACGCTCGTTGGCGATCTTGGCCGGGTAATCATTCATCCGCCCTCTCACTACCGGCGAAGGCATGGCCCCATATTTGGAGGCGTCCATGGCAGCAGCGACAGGCGGAGGCGGAGGTGGAGGAGGCAGAGGAGCTGGTGGCTGGGGGGCAGCCTCAACCTGCGGCGGGGCCGGTATCGGTTTGTTCCCTGCACAACCGCCTATCAGCGCGATCATTGCAGTCGTGGTGACAAGTGCTGAAATCTTATGCATCGCAGTTCCCTCCCTTCAAGCCCCCGCAAGCAAAGGGCCATTCGGGCGGTGAACCGCGACTGAACGCCCTGCACGGGCGATGAATTGACTACCCAGCCACGTTCTTGCGGAACAGCACCCGGTCTTCGGGGCCAAAGCCCTTGTGCCAGATGATAAAGACATAGATGCCAAGGATGCAGGGGATGCCCAGTGCCAGCTCAGCCCATTCGGGCAGGTAGCGCGTCGCGGCAGTTCCTACCGCGATGGCCGGAACCGCCGCCCACAACAGCGGCCAGCGCCAGGGGTTGATCGGCTCACGCAGGATGCGGCTGAGCAGCCAGGCCTTGATCAGCGAGGCCACGCCCAGCGACAGCATCAGCGCCGCCGCCGCCGCCGCCGCACGATAAAGCTGGCCCAGACCCCAGTGATCAACCAGAAGCATGCCACCCAGAGTCAGCGCCGCCTGCAAGGCGATGGTGAAGACCGAGACCACCAGGTTCTGGAACCGCGCGACATAGATCAGTGCCGCTTCGCTGACCACGGCGGTTGCCGCCACGACTTCGGCGGCAAGCAGGAAGGCCAGCGCACCGGTGCCGCCGACAAAGTTCGGTCCGACCAGCCCCATCACCCCTTCGCCGGGAATTCCCAGCGCCAGCGCGATCCCCGCCTGTGCGGCGATGATCCAGAAACCCACCTGGCAGACCTGACGGGCAATCGCCGAGTAATTGTGTTCCTTGAGATTGCGGGTGATCACTGGCCCCAGGATCGGCTCGAAACTGGTCTTGAGCTTTTGCGGCAACGAAGCGACCTGCTGGGCAACGTAATAGATGCCGACAGCAGCATCGCTGGCGAAAAAGCGCAGAATGAAAATGTCGAGCTTGCGTGTCCCCCATTCCACGGCATCGGCGGTCGCCAGCGGCAGACTGGTCACCGCCAGTCTGGCGATGCGTCCAGGATGCGGGGTCCAGTTGCGCGGCAGGCCATAGGCGCGGTACAACGGCAACACCGCCACTGCGCCCGATGTCAGCATCGAGGCGAGATAGGCCAGCGACAGCCCGCCGCCGGGGATTACATAGAACAGGGCGCCGGCAACAATCGACAGCGTCCACGGCTCCACCACCGAGCGTGATCGCACTGTTGTTGCCACATCATAGCGATAGGCCAGCGCGGCGAGCGCAATGTCGAGCAGTGTCGTCGGCAGCAGGGCGAGCGGCAGCCACAGATCCCATTCGCTGAACTTGCCGCCGGGAAACATGATCCGCGGAAACACAAACAACAGTGCCATCATCGCCAGCGCCAGCAAGGCGCTGAGCACCATGGCATCGGCGACGATATTGGCGGGCGGGGTCTCGTCATCCTCGGAGAGTCGTTGCGCAAGGCCGCGCTTTTGCCCGAGCGTACAAAGCTGTCCCGCCAGTTCGATGATCACCATGGCCGAGGCAAAGCGGCCCAGCGCCTCTGCCCCGTAAAGCCGCCCGGCGATGAACAGGAACGGCAGCCGCGCCAGCAAGCGCAAGAGGAAGCCGAAGAAATTGGTCCGTCCGCCCTTGGCCAGAGCGGCGATATCTTCATGCTGGTCTGTCGGCTGGGCCGGTGTGACGCTCACGCCGGGCTTGTCCCTTCGGCCTTGAGCGGCCTTGCGAGCAGTTCACCCACGACATCTCGGGCCGAGGCCTCTCCAGCAAGCAGGCGGGTAACAGCAACGACGATCGGCATAGCGATACCATCGCGCGTGGCAAGCTCAGCCAGCACCGGTGCGGTATGCGCGCCTTCGGCGACGCTGTTCTTGCCGGCCAGCGCCTCTGCCGCGCTCATGCCTTCACCCAGCGCCTTGCCCAGCGAGAAATTGCGGCTGGAGGTGGACGAGCAGGTGAGCACCAGATCACCGAGCCCGCACAGCCCCGCCAGCGTCTCTGCCCGGCCCCCGCGCGCCAGACCAAAGCGCAGCATCTCGGCATAGCCGCGCGCGATAAGCGCAGCGCGGGCGTTCTGGCCAAGCCCGAGCCCCTCGACCACGCCGCAAGCGATGGCGAGGACATTCTTGACCGCACCGCCGATCTCCGCGCCGATCAGGTCATCCGAATAGTAGGGCCGCAGCGTCGGCCGTGAAATGACCGGTGCGAGCCGCTGCCACTGCGCCTCGCCGCCCGAACAGGCGAGGGTGACGGCGGTGGGCAGACCGGCGGCCACTTCATGCGCGAAAGTCGGGCCTGACAGCACGGCCAGCTTGGCATTGGCTGCGGTTTCAGCGGCGACATCGGCCATCAGGCGTCCGGTGCCAGCCTCGATCCCCTTGGCGCAAAGCACGAGGTCTCGCGGGGCATCGGGCAGCTGGGCGAGAACGCGGGCAAGGTGCTGCGCGGGGGCTACCGCGAGGATGACGGGCAGGTCAGCAAGATCGCCAATATGGTTCGTTGCCATAATATTTCTCGCCAGATTGGCGCTTGGCAGGAACAGGCTGTTGGTGTGCTCAGCGTTGATTTCCTCGACCAGATCGCTCTCGCGCGCCCAGAGCAGCACCTGACTGCCATCACTCGCCAGCGCCTGAGCGAGCGCCGTGCCCCAAGCGCCCGCGCCGATAACGCCGATAGCCCGCTCATCCTGAGCCTGTCGAAGCCTGTCCTGAGCCTTGTCGAAGGGGGTCATGCCTTCACCCCCGCACCGCGCACCAGCTCTGCGTTGGGATCAAGCGGCCAGCGCGGCCTTGGCGCGAAATCGAATGAATCCGACTGCCCCAAACGCTCAATCCCGGCCCAGGCGATCATCGCGGCATTATCGGTACACAGCGTCAGCGGCGGTGCGCTGAACGGCAGGCCGTGTTCGGTCGCCAAGGCCTCAAGCGCCATGCGGATCGCCATATTGGCCGCCACTCCGCCCGCGACAACCAGTGCCGTGACATCGCCTGCCACTTCCAGGGCACGGCGGGTCCGGTCGATCACACAATCGACAGCGGATTGCTGGAACGACGCGGCGATGTCGGCATCAGTGTAGGTGAAGGGTAGTGCGGGTGCTTCGACAAGCTCAGCCTGAGCGGGTTTTGGTTTTTTAACAACACCCGCTCAGGCCGAGCTTGTCGAAGCCCATGCGCCGCCCTAATCCCACAGTTCTATGAACATCCCCCGCATCCTCACCATCGCTGGCTCTGATTCGGGTGGCGGCGCGGGGATTCAGGCAGACATCAAGACCATCACCATGCTCGGCGGCTATGCCATGAGTGCGATCACCGCCATCACTGCGCAGAACACGCTGGGGGTGAGCATGATCGAAGTTCTTTCGCCGGAAATGGTCGCGGCGCAGATCGAGGCTTGTGCTTCGGACATTGGCGTTAATGCGGTGAAGATCGGCATGCTGGGTTCTGCGGCAAATGCCCATGTCGTGGCTGACCTGCTGGAACATGCCGGAATTCCGGTGGTGTTCGATCCGGTGATGATCGCCACCAGTGGCGCAGCACTGGCCGATGCCGAAACGATTGTCGCTTTCGAGCGGCTGATGCGGCTCGCCACACTGACGACACCCAACCTGCCAGAGCTTGAGGTATTGGGCGGTGAGGCGAATGTGCTGGGCAAAACCCTAAACCTGCTGATCAAGGGTGGCCATGGCGAGGGTGATCGGATCATCGATCGGCTGGTGTCAAAGGATGGCGAACTCGCCCGCTGGGATGATGCACGAATCGATACGCGCCACACCCACGGTACCGGCTGCACACTGGCGAGCGCGATTGCCGCCGGGCTGGGAGAGGGAATGAGCCTCAAAGATGCAATCACGCGGGCAAGACTGTTTGTTCGCTCCGCCCTGATCGCCGCCCCGGGGTTTGGTGCGGGACATGGCCCGATGGGGCACGCGCAGGCGCAGGTTTAGACAAGCCAGTTCCTCTCCGAGCAAGCTCGTGGAGAAATTTTTCAATCCAGCTCGTAGAACTTCTTGATCTCGGCCCAGGCCTCTTTCGCCGTTTCAACCCAGGTGAACAGTTTGAGGTCATCGGGGTTGATCACGCCTTCCTCGGCCAGCGCTTCGAAGTTGATTACCTTCTTCCAGAATTCCTTGCCGAATAGCAGGATAGGGATCGGCTTCATCTTGCCGGTCTGCACCAGGGTCAGCAGTTCCATGAATTCATCGAGTGTGCCAAAACCGCCGGGGAACACCGCCACGGCGCGGGCGCGTAGCAGGAAGTGCATCTTGCGCAGCGCAAAATAGTGGAAGCGGAAGGACAGGTGCGGCGTGACATAGGCGTTGGGTGCCTGCTCATGCGGCAGTACGATATTGAGCCCGACCGTCTCTGCACCAGCTTCCGCCGCACCGCGATTCGCCGCCTCCATGATCGAAGGTCCGCCGCCCGAACAAACGACGAATTGCCGCATACCCTTTTCAACAATCGCCTGTTCGCTGGCGATGCGGCCCAGATTGCGAGCCTCCTCATAGTATTTTGAATTGGCCACCAGTCGCTCGACCACCGCCATACGTTCTGGCGTGGTGGCGGTTTTCAGGGCAGCCTCGGCCATTTCGGGTGATGGAATCCGCGCCGAGCCATAACAGACCAGCGTCGAGCCGATCCTGGCCTCCTCCAGCAGCATCTCGCATTTCAGCAGCTCCAGCTGGAAGCGGACCGGACGCAGTTCTTCACGCAGCAGGAATTCGGTGTCGCTGAACGCCAGCCGATAGGCTGGATCCTGCGTCTGCGGGGTCAGGTGGGGCTGGGCTTCGGCGAAGGAGGCTTCCTGCTCCGCCTTGTAGAAACGGCGGCGATGCAGCCGCTTTTCGTTTTCTTCTTCTGTCATTTGCCAAGTCTCGATCAAAGCGCACGGCGTGTCAAAGCTTCGATCAACTGCGCGCGCAAAAATAGCGCGCCTCAGAGACGTTGATAATCACACCTGCTTGGATATGGATGCCCCGCGAGGACTCGAACCTCGATAAACGGTATCAGAAACCGGTGTCTTACCATTAGACGACGGGGCAGTGCGGTGGCGCGCTCTAATCCCGCCAATATGGCCGGTCAAGGGTGTTTGCATTCACTGCCCTGACCTGAGGCTTGCTCAAGCCCCATGACGCGTCTAGCATCACCTTCGATATCCCGTCCTTTGGCGGGAAACTTTATTTTGAGTGAATTGACCATGGCGGAACAATCTCCGCCGGCGGCGCACAAGGAGTCTGGAAACAGCGGTGGGATAGACAGCGGCGGCATTCCGGAGACATATCCCGGATGTGCAAGTCCGCCATCCAGCCAGCAATCCAGTATGCGCTTGCCCGGCGGTCATCCGGAAGAAGATGGCGCTTTTGCCAATGCAGCGCCGCGCTTATTTTCGACCGGTTTTCGGCCGCGGCAGGCCTATGCCGCGATTGACCTTGGCACTAATAATTGCCGCCTGCTGATTGCCCGGCCCTCGGGCAGCAATTTCGTGGTTATCGATGCCTTCAGCCGGGTTGTTCGACTGGGCGAGGGGCTGGCGCAGTCGGGCCGTCTGTCAGACGAAGCGATGGACCGCGCGCTCGGCGCGCTCAAGGTCTGCTCGGAAAAACTGCGCAAACGCAATGTCCACCTCGCCCGCTCGGTGGCGACCGAGGCCTGCCGCCGTGCCAGCAATGGGCAGGAATTCATCGACCGCGTCCGCGATGAAACCGGCATTCACCTCAACGTCATCACCGCGCAGGAAGAAGCGCGGCTGGCGGTGCTGGGCTGCCATATCCTGCTCGAAAGCGGGGAAGGGCCGGCGATGATCTTTGATATCGGCGGCGGCTCGACCGAGCTGGTGCTGATCGAAAGCACAGATACGGTGCCGCGAATTCTGGATTGGCAGTCTGTGCCCTGGGGGGTGGTCTCGCTGTCGGAAACCTGCGGACCAGAGCTTGATGGCGCCGAAGAGCGCAGCCGCCGTTATGCACAGATGCGCAGCATTGTGCGCGACAGCTTCAGCAATTTTGCGGCGCGAATCGACCCGATGCGCAGCAAGGGGCCTTTGGCTGAACTGCGCCTGCTGGGCACCAGCGGAACGGTAACGACGCTTGCCAGCCTGCACCTCGATCTGCCGCAATATGATCGCCGCGCCGTTGACGGCCTGATCGTGCCCACCGAATCGATGCGGTCGATCAGTGAACGGCTGGCCGAAATGTCGCCCGATGAGCGGCGCGATCTGCCCTGTATCGGGCGCGAAAGGGCGGAACTGGTCGTGGCAGGCTGCGCGATTCTCGAGACGATCCTCGATCTGTGGCCCGCAGACCGCCTCGGCATTGCTGATCGCGGCATTCGCGAGGGTATCCTGCGCAGTTTGATGGCGGCGGGTGGCCATCCTGAGCATGCACGCCACCATCAGACGCGTGATACTGTCCAGCGATTGCACGAGGCGTGAGCCGGTCAGGCCGCGATCCCGGCGAACGGCTGAAAACCGGGAAAGGCCGCACCGCCAGCTCGGCACGCTGGCTGACCCGGCAGATCAATGATCCTTATGTGAAACAGGCCAAGGTTGACGGTTATCGCAGCCGCGCCGCCTACAAGCTGGCCGAACTGGATGACCGGTTCAGCCTGCTTAAAAGTGCGCTGCGGGTGGTCGATCTTGGCATAGCGCCGGGCGGCTGGAGCCAGATCGTGCGCCAGCGCAGCCCCAAGGCGCGGGTGGTCGGCATCGATCTTCTGCCGACAGATCCGATTGAAGGCGTGATTATCTTCGAGATGGATTTCATGGCGGACGAAGCCCCCGGGGTGCTCGAAGAGGCGCTCGAAGGCGCGCCTGATCTGGTGCTCTCGGATATGGCGGCCAATACCGTTGGCCACAAGCAGACCGATCACTTGCGCACCATGGGGCTGGTCGAGACTGCGGCCGATTTTGCCATTGCCACGCTGACTCCGGGCGGAGCCTTTGTTGCCAAGGTGCTGGCCGGCGGCACCGATAAAGAGCTGCTGGCCCTGCTCAAGCGGAACTTTGCAGCGGTGAAGCATGCCAAACCGCCAGCCAGCCGCAAGGGCAGTTCCGAATGGTATGTCATTGCGCAAGGCTTCAAGGGCCGCGAAACGCCGTAAGCCAAACGAAAAGGGCGGCACCTTGCGGCACCGCCCCTTGTGATTCGCAAATAGGCTGAAATTATTGCTTGGCGGCTGCCGGTGCTGCCGAAGCGGCGGCGCTGGCTTCGGGTGCTGCGCCTTCCTTAGCATCCGCAGGAGCGGCGGCGACGGGCATCGGCAGGTTGGACCCTTGCGCGTTCATATAGGCAATGACATTGGCGCGGTCAGCGCCGTCGCTGAGGCCCGCGAACGACATCTTGGTGCCGCTGACCATGGCCTTCGGGCTCTTGAGCCAGCTATCGAGCGTCGCCCAGTCCCACTTGCCGCCAAGCGCCTTGAGACCGTCGGAGAAGGCATAGCCGCCGCGACCCGCGCCGACACCCTCGCCAACCACGCCAAACAGATTCGGTCCAATGCCAGAAGCACCGCCGGCGTTGTTGGTATGGCAGCTCTTACACTTGCCGAAAGTGGCTTCGCCCTTGGCAATATCGGCAGCGGCAAGACGCGCCTCAATCGGCTCTTCCTTGGCCTCGCCGCCGCTGGAAACCACGCCTTCGATGGCATAACCCATCTTTTCGGGGCGATGCTCCTTGTCGGCATGGAAATAGCGTCCGCTAAGGCTGACGAGCCCCAGCGCGACGATTCCTGAAAACAGAACCCAGCCAGTAATAGTATTGGTACGATCGTCCATCACAGGATGCCCCGAAAGTTGCGCCAAAGGCGTGTGAGGCGCGCTCTAGTCAGCCGGATTGCCAAGCGCAAGAGCCATTGCGGCTTCTTGTGAACACGCCTAAGCGCCGCCGCGATGCATAGCTATCCTACACCTGCCCTCGCCGTGGTCGAGGAAATGGCCGCTGCGGCGGCTGCCAGTCCGGCGCGCGCCATCGCGCTTCAGGGCGCACCGGGCTGCAATGGCCACCGCGCAGCGTTGGAATATGACCCCGATTGCCTGCCTTTGCCCTGCTTCAGTTTTGAAGATGCGCTGGACGCCTTGCGCGAAGGGCGGGCTGACCGGGCGATCATTCCGATTGAAAATTCGCAGCACGGCCGCGTTGCCGACATTCATTTCCTGCTGCCCGAAAGCAGCCTGTCGATTGTCGGTGAATATTTCATGCCGATTCATCATGCCTTGATGGCTCTGCCGAATGATGGTGGGGCTGACGGACCTTACACCGCCGCCTATTCGCACCCGCAGGCGCTCGGCCAGTCGCGGCGCTATCTGCGTGAGCGGAGCATTGTGCCGATGTCCTATGCCGATACGGCGGGCGCAGCGGCCTTTATCAAGGAACAGGGCGACCGGCAGGCCTGCGCGATTGCACCCAAGATCGCTGCCGAACTCTATGGTCTCAAGATCATCGATGAAAATGTCGAGGACGCGTCTGACAATATGACGCGTTTTGTCGTGCTTGCCCGCGCCCCGCTCGATCCGGCTGATTTCCAGGGCCAGGTGGCGATGACGACGCTGGTCTTCGAGGTCAAGAACATCCCTGCTGCGCTGTATAAGGCGATGGGCGGCTTTGCCACCAATGGCGTCAACATCACCAAGCTGGAAAGCTACCAGAAGGGCGCGAGCTTTGCCGCGACTCGGTTCTACGCCGATATTGTCGGCGCACCGGGCGATCCGGCGGTGGACATGGCGATCGAGGAACTCGCCTTCCACTGCAAGGACTTGCGTATTCTCGGCAGCTATCCGCAAGGACGTCCGCGCGGTTAACCATGGGTGGCTTGCGCCGCCCCTTCCGCCATGCCACCTAGCACTGGTGAGTGGGGGTGCAGCCGCAATAAAAGGCTCGAAAGCCGCAGCCGCGCCGGGTGACTGGCGAGCGGTTCGCGATGCCGGCGATATTCAGTTCGCGCCCCTCGATATCAAGCCGCTGCCCAAGCCGGAATCGATCCCGCGCGAAACCCCTGCATGGCTGAAGTGGCTGGGCGACCGGCTGGTTGACATCGCCAATTTCTTCGGCGACCTGATAGGCATTCCTGGCCCGGTCATGCTCAAGATCCTGATCGGCATTGCCGTGATCTTTGTGGCATTGCTTGCCTGGCGCATGCTGGCTCCGCTGCTGAAGCCGCGCCCAGTGGCGCTCGCTGACGATCCAGTCGCATGGATACCAGATCGCGATGCCGCCAAGGCACTGCTTGAGGATGCTGACCGCCTTGCCGCTGAAGGCCGCTATGACGAGGCGACGCACCTGCTGCTCCAGCGCAGTGTCACCCAGATCGCTACGGCTCAGCCTGACTGGCTCCACCC
>JANOYZ010000011.1:0-14442 GCA_031429135.1 Novosphingobium sp.
CCAAAAGGCTGGCGAAGGTTTCCATACTATGATCAAACCCCTGCATTCACCTACAATTTCGGGAAATTTAATGCGTCTGACTAACCTTGCCGCCGCCAGCCTGCTGATTGCGGCGCTTCCGGTCCTGCCGCAGACCGCACTGGCCTCATCCTATTCGAAAGAAGCACTGGCACCCGCAGCACGCACACTGATTGCTGAAGTCGAGAAATATGGTGCTGGCGATCCCAGCCGCGATCCTGAAGGCGATCTGTTGAAGCTTGCCGATTTACGCAAGCGGGTTGAGGCCAATGGAACGGTGCCTGCCGAAGCGCGCGGGAATATGGAATCAGCGTTCGGCGCAGCTCACTTCTATTCACGGCGCTATGCCAAGGCGGTCGAATATTACAATGTAGCCGCCGCCTTGTTCGAGGAGGGCAAGGCCGCGCCGTCCGAACTGGCCGGACTTTACAGCAATATCGGCACGATCCTGTCATCGCTTGGCCGATATGACGAAGCTGAGACCAGCCACCGCCGCGCTTTGGCTATCCGCGAATCCCTCGAAGGCAAGCGCGGTCCGGCTGTAGCCTCCTCGTTGTTCGGGATTGGCTATGTCTATTATCGAACCGGCCGGATCGAGGAATCGCTGCCTTTTCTGCGTGAATCGGTCAGTCAGCAGCTCGAATTTCTCAAGCCCGCCAATCCCCTGATTGTCGTACGGATGACCTCACTGGCCTCTGTATTGGGCAGATCAGGACGCGAGGCCGAGGGGCTTGAGGTGGCGCGGCGCGCTGAGGAAATTGGGCGCAAACAGTTGGGCGAAAAGCACCCAACCTATGCCATCGCGCTCCATAACCTAGGAACAGCACTGATTGAAGCAGGTAGCTATGAGGAAGCAATCCCGATGCTGCGCGAGGCGCTGCGGGTGCGCATAAACACGATTGGCGAGAAAGCTTCCGGTACGGCGCTGTCGCTGCGCAATCTGGCGACCGCGCTTAAAAAGACCGGGGCAATGGACGAAGCCGAAGAACTTACCCGCCGTGCTGCAGAAATCTTCGCGAGAAGCGGTGAGACCGATACACCGCAAGCTCTGGCCTATCTCTACAACGAACTGGCTGATCTTTCGGCACGGCGCGGTGATTGGGCCAAATATGATCAATGGGAGCAGAAATCACGCGACGAGGCCGACAAGAAGCTTGCGGATACCAATTTTGAACGGGCGCATATCCATCTTTACCACGCGGAAAAGCTGGCAGAACGCGGGAACTTCAGCGAAGCCCTGCCCATTGCCGAACGCTGGGTGCCGGTCATGCAGAAGGCGCTGATAGCGGGCCACAAGGACCGGATATGGGCGGAACTGCTGCTTGCCCGCCTGCGCCAGCAAGCCAGTGGAGGTGCTGCCTCATGGACGCTCGCTGACGGTGCGATTGCGCAGCTTTCCGCCAAGCTTGGCGATATGGCAGTTACCGATCGCCAGCTGGTGCGCGAGGCCGAAACAAACCGTCAGTCGGCGCTGATCTATTTCGATGCAGCAATGGCGGCTGGCGATCAGGAGCGCGCCTTTACCGCCTTGCAACTCACCAACATCACTGACCTTGCCCTCGGCCAGCAGTTCGCCAGCGACAATGATCCGAAAAATGCGACAGAATCGGCCACCCTGCGCCGTAATCTGCTAGAACTGGGGCGGCGCATTGATCAGCTGCGCGGCCAGCATATTATCGCACTTGAAGCACACCAGAATGACAAAGCGACCGCGCTGGAAACGCAGCTGGTGGAACTCGGCAAGCAGAAGGCGATTGCCGAAGCCGATCTGAACAAGCGTTTCCCTGATTTCGTGCAGCGATACCGCCCTGCCCCGATTTCCCTCGCGCAGTTTCGGACCACCCTGACGCCTCAGGATCACTTGCTGGCACCGGTTGAGGCACCCTCACGCAATACCATCGTCACCATCACCCGCGATGGAATGACCTGGCATCAGGCCGCATATACCAAACAGGTCGCCAGCTTGCGGGCAGCGGTCGATGATCCCGCCGCTGATCTTGAAAAATATCCGTTCGCCGAAGCCTCGGCGATTTATCGCCAGTTGTTTCCCCGGGGTCTCAAGCGTGGATCGCGGATCTTGTTCCACGGCGGCGGTTCATTGGCCAGCCTGCCGCTGTCACTTCTCGTTACGCGTGACTATTCCGGCTCGCTGCGTGATGCACCATGGCTGGTACGCGATGCGTCGTTTCAGGTGATCGGCAACCTCGCGCTCCGCCTCAATCCGGCAAAGCATGTGCGCCGGCAAGGCAATCCGGTTGTTGCGGGTATCGGCGGAGTCGATCTGCCGCCCACAACTACCCCCGGCGAACGACGCCCTCAGCTCGCCGGATTGTTCCGTTCGGGTCGTCCGGCGATGCGGTCAATCTCCGAACTTCCCGACCTGCCCAATGCTGCCGGTGAACTGCGCCAGATCGCCGATGCCCTGCCCGGCAATCAGGACATGCTGCTGATCGGCGCCGACGCCCGGGAAGAACGCATCAAGGCTGCCGATCTCAGCAAGGCCAATATCATCGCTTTTGCCACGCATGGGCTGGTAGCCGATGACGTGCGCGGCCTGTGGGAACCCGCCTTGCTGCTGGGCACTTCGGGTCCTGACAGTGGCGAGGACGGGCTGCTGGGTGCCAGCGAGATAGCGCGGCTGAATCTCGATGCCGATTGGGTCATCCTTTCAGCCTGCAACACCTCATCCGGGCAAAGCCGTGGTGGGCCGGTCTATTCGGGACTTGCCACGGCCTTCGCCCAGGCCGGCGCGCGCGCGCTGATGCTGTCGCATTGGCAGGTCCGCGATGATGCTGCGGCCCGGCTCAGCGTTGCAACCGTACGCGGCTCGGGCAAAGGACTTGGCCGTGCCGAGGCTCTGCGCCGCGCGCAGATCGGCCTGCTGCGTGACCGTAAGCTGTCAGGTGCAGCCCATCCGGCAATCTGGGCACCGTTTGTCATTGTCGAGAACTAATATGGTCCGCACAGCAAAACGGCCCGGCGCTTATCGCACCGGGCCGTTTTGCTGTGCGTAATCTGAAACGCAGCCTTATTTCTTGGCGGCGGCCTTCTTGGCCGGAGCCTTCTTGGGTGCAGCTTCCTGCTTCGGAGCAGCAGCCTTCTTGGCGGGCTTGGCTTCAGCAGTCGGAGCGGCCTCAACCGGTGCGGCTTCTTCCTTGGCCTTCTTGGCGGGAGCCTTCTTTGCAGCGGCCTTCTTCGCCGGAACGGGAGCAACTTCTTCAGCTTCGATCGCCGCTTGCAACTCGTCCTTGGTCACGGTCTTTTCGGTGACTTCGGCCTTGTCGAACAGGAAGTCGACAACCTTGTCCTCATAAAGCGGTGCGCGCAGCTGGGCGGCGGCGAGTGGATCGGACTGGATATATTCGGCAAAACGCTGACGATCTTCATCGCGGTACTGCTGGGCTGCCTGACCCAGCAGCATGTTCATTTCCTGAGCCGTCACTTCGACGCCATTTGCCTGCCCGATTTCGGAAAGCAACAGCCCGAGGCGGACACGGCGCACCGCGATGGCGCGATAATCGTCCTTCTCGTCCTCGATTTCCTTCAGCGCGGCTTCGGTATCTTCCTCGCCCTGGGCTTCCTGGGTGAGCTGCTGCCAGATCTGGGCGAATTCGGCTTCGACCATTGACGGCGGCACATCAAAATCATGACCGGCGGCAAGCGTATCAAGCAGCTGGCGCTTCATCTGGGTTCGCGTCAGTCCGGCAGTTTCCTGCTCAAGCTGGCCGCGCAGCAGGGTTTGCAGCATCTCAAGGCTTTCAAGGCCGAGGTTCTTGGCGAACTCCTCGTCAATCGTGGCTTCACCGGCAACCTTCACCGCCTTGATGGTGATGTCGAAGGTGACTTCCTTGCCCTTGAGGTTCTCAGCCGGATAGTCGGCCGGGAAGGTGACGTTGATGGTCTTTTCATCGCCAGCCTTGGCACCCACCAGCTGTTCTTCGAAGCCGGGGATGAAGCGGTTGGCACCGATTTCGACGGCGGCATCTTCAGCCTTGCCGCCTTCGAATTCCACGCCATCGAGCTTGCCGACGAAATCGACGATCAGCTGATCGCCGTCAGCGGCCTTCTTGCCCTTCTTGGCATCGGTAAAGCTCTTGGAACCGGCGGCGATGCGCTTGATGGCTTCCTCGATTTCGCCATCGGTAACCGGCACGACCAGCTTGTCGAGTTTCAGGCCTTCAAGGCTTGGCGAGGCGATTGTCGGCAGCACTTCGAGCGCGACCGAAAGCTGGGCATCATTGCCTTCCTCATAGCCTTCGCCGAGCGCCACTTCGGGCTGCATCGCGGGGCGCAACTTGTGATCGGCGACCAGCCTGTCCATCGCTTCGCGAATCGAGGTGTTGAGCGCTTCCTGATGGAGCGCCGGGCCGTGCATCTTCCTGACGAGGTTGGCAGGAACCTTGCCCGGACGGAAGCCCGGCATGCGCACTTGCGGAGCAAGCTTGCTCACTTCGCCTTCGATCTTCGCGGTGATCTCCGTGCCGGGAATCGTGATCGTGTAGGCGCGCTTCAGCCCCTCGTTAGTGGTCTCGACAATCTGCATGACAACAACAGCCTTCCAAATACTCTAAATCGCATCATCGATACCGTGACCGGGAAAATTGGTGCGGGCGAAGGGACTCGAACCCCCACATCTTACGATACTGGTACCTAAAACCAGCGCGTCTACCAATTCCGCCACGCCCGCAATCCGACGAAGCCTCAATAACAGGCGGGTGCCCTTAGTGGCCTATGGCCAAAAGGGCAAGCACGACGGGACCAATAGCAGCCGGAGAAACGATAAATCGCTGCTCCAGCCTTATCGCACCATCAGCGCCCGCATCCAGCCCAGCAGTCCTGATGTGCCGGAAGGTCTGGTTAGCGGGGGCGCAGTGACTGAACATTCAAGGCAATAGGCCTGCATCCCGCGCGAGGCGAGCATGCGTTCGGCATCGCTGAAAGCGCGCGCCATCATCGCCTGCTGACGGCCCGAAAGCTGGGCGAAAAGATCGCCACCCTGAGATTCGGAGCTGCCATCATCTCCGGTCAGCTGTTCGAGCAATGAGGCATAAACGCTCTGATTCTCGCCGAGGTAACGCGGGTGATAGTCATCTTTTTCCAGCTTCGCCTGCGCTGCGGCATAGACCACGGCATCATCGAGCGAGCCGAACTGATCGACCAGCCCCAGCTGGCGCGCGGTGCCGCCATCCCAGATGCGCCCCTGCGCCATGGCATCGACTTGCGTTATGGTCTTGCCGCGCGACTGGCCGACCAGCCCGACAAATCGCTGATAGCCGCGCTCGATGGTTGCCTGCAACATGGCATCCAACTCAGGTGTGAAGCCGCCCAATATATCAGGTTGACCCGACAAGGGGGTCGAGCGGACCCCATCTGCGGTGACGCCATAATCTGCCAGTGTCTTTTCAAAACTGGTGACCACCGCGAAGATGCCGATGGATCCGGTGACCGTGCCCGGTTCGGCAAATATCCGGGTGCCCGGTGTCGCCACCCAGTAACCGCCGCTGGCCGCAACATTGGCCATCGAGACAACCACCGGAATACCGCGCGCCTTGTGGCGTTCGATGGCGGTACGAATGCGCTCTGATGCCGTGACCGAACCACCCGGCGAATCGACACGGATCACGAGCGCTGCAATATCCCTGGCATCCTTGCCATCGAGCAGATTTGCAATGCGCTCCCCGCCAGCGGTACCGGGGCCAGCCTTGCCGTCAACAATATCGCCGGCAATGGTGATCACGCCAATCGCCTTGCCCGGCTTTTTCGGCTCATGGGCGGCAAGGAAAGCCTTGAGGGTTGAATGGGCGAAGCCGCCGGGATGAGGATCGAGCAAGTCTTCGCCGGTCAGTTTTGCAACGCGTTTGCCAAATGCGACATTATCCCCGATCTGATCGACCAGACCCGCCGTTTTGGCAGCCTGCGCGCCATCACCGCCCGCCGCCTGATACCAGCCTGCCGGGTCTTCGGTGACCAGCTTGATATTCGCCTGCGGCCGCGCCTTGGCCAGATTGGCCTTCCATTCGTCAAACAGCGCACCAACCACCGCCGTGCGCGCTTCCCGTGCTGGTTCGGACATATCATTTCTGGTATAAGGTTCGACAAATTCCTTATAGGTGCCAACGCGATAGACGTGGGTATTCACCTTGAACCGTTCGAGCAGCTTGGCAAAATACAGCCCCTGCCCGCCCGGCCCGAGGATGAAGGCACCGCCCAGCGGATCGACCCAGACTTCGCTCGAATGGGCAGCGAGCAGCAAGGCATCATCGGCATAGCCATAGGCGAAGGTCAGTACCGGCTTCTTCGCCGCCTTCACCCGGTCAAGCGCCTCGCCGACCTCTTCCATATGGACCAGCCCGCCGCCTGAAAATTTGGACAGATCAAGCACCACGGCCTTGATCTTGTCATCAGTTATGGCGGCATCGAGCGCGCGCACCAGATCACGGACACGGTACTGATGCGATGGCATGCTGCCGGAAATCAGCGTGGAAAACGGATCGACCGCCGCCGGTTCCTCGACAATCGCGCCATCAAGCTTGAGCAGCAGCGCACCTTCGCGCACTTGCCCCGGACTCGGGCGGCTGAGCAGCACGGCATAGACCAGGAAAAAGAACCCCAGCAGGAACATCAGCGCCAGCGCATCCTTGATGCCGACCAACAGCTGCCAGACCTTGCGCGCGAAAATCATTGAACATCCCTCAGCGAGTGGACTCCACGTTTAGGGAGACTTAAGCGTTTGGCAAAGTCGCTTGTCGAATTCCGCGCGCAGTCACATAATTGCAAAGGAGAAAACAATTGCACGATTTCCAGGACAAGGTCATCCTCATCACCGGCGCGACATCCGGCCTTGGCGCGACGGCGGCGATTTCGCTAGCCAGCAAGGGCGCGAAAGTGGCGATCACTGGCCGCCGCGAAGAACAGGGGCAGGCCGTGCTTGGGCAGATCGCGGCAGCGGGAGGCGAAGGCCTGTTCATCAAAACCGATGTCACCGTTCGGTCCGATGTTGAAGCGATGGTTGCCCGGACCGTCGAGCGGTTCGGCAGATTGGACGGCGCGGTCAACAACGCCGGGATTGCGCCGCCGCCGCTCACGCTTACTGCCGATATCACTGATGAAGACTGGTTCGCCACGATCAACACCAATCTCAACGCCGTTTTCATGTCGATGAAGTTTGAAATTCCCGCCATGCTGGCTGGCGGCGGCGGCGTGATCGTCAACATCTCGTCGATGTATGGCCTGATCGGCAGCGACATCGGGCACGCGGCCTATTCAGCCAGCAAGTTCGGCGTAGTCGGCCTGACAAAATCAGCGGCGATTGACTATGGTGACAAGGGCATCCGGGTAAACGCCCTGTGCCCCGGCTTTTGCCACTCCGAAATGGTAGATCCCTATGCTGAAGCCCTGCCTGATTTGTTCGAAAAGATTATCAGACGTCACAGCGCGATGAACCGGATGGGGGAATCGCATGAAGTGACCGGCCCGATTGAATGGCTGCTCTCCGGCCAGTCCAGTTTTGTAAACGGCGCGGCAATCGAAGTTGAAGGTGGGGCGACCACGCGCTTGTTTTAGCGGCAGGTTCAGCCAAACGCAGAGGAATTGCGGCTGCATCTTGCCCCCGCGCGAAACCCTGTCTAAGGCACTGGCTTCAATGACATCGCCGCCCTCATCCCATCTGGACCGCTATCCTGCGGGCCGGGCGGTCTTCCCGCACCGTCACCTGTTGGGCATTGCCGGACTTGCGCCGCATGAGATCCTGTTTCTGCTCGATGAGGCGGAACAATGGGTTGAACACAACCGCCGGCCGCACAAGCGCCACGATCTGCTTTCGGGTCTGACGATCATCAATGCCTTCTTCGAAAACTCCACGCGAACGCTGCTGTCTTTCGAGATCGCCGGCAAGCGGCTCGGGGCGGACGTGGTCAACATGCACGCCGCGCAATCGAGCGTGAAGAAGGGCGAAACGCTGATCGACACGGCGCTGACGCTTAATGCCATGCGTTCGGACGCCATCGTCATCCGCCACGCCAGTTCTGGTGCGGTGCGGCTGATTGCCGACAAGGTGGACTGCCCGGTGCTCAATGCCGGTGACGGGCAGCATGAGCACCCCACACAAGGCCTGCTCGATGCCCTGACCATTCGCCGGTCACTGCGCGAACGCGGGTTAAACGACGAGTTCAACGGGTTGAAGGTGACAATCTGCGGCGATATCCTCCACAGCCGGGTGGCGCGTTCCAATATCCATTGCCTGACCACGCTGGGCGCTGATGTCCGCGTTTGCGCACCGCCAGCCTTGATGCCCGAGGAGATCGATCACTTGAAGGTCACGCCCTTCCACGATTTTGACGCGGCACTCGATGGCACTGATGTGGTGATGATGCTGCGGTTGCAAAGCGAGCGGATGCAGGGCAGTTTCATCCCCTCCCCCCGCGAATATCGCCACCTTTACGGACTGACGCTCAACCGGCTGGCCAAGGCTGCACCGGATGCTGTGGTCATGCACCCAGGCCCGATGAATCGCGGCGTGGAGATAGACAGCAATGTTGCCGATCTTGCCGGGCGGTCGCTGATCACAACCCAGGTTGAAATGGGCGTTGCCATGCGGATGGCTTGTCTCGACGTGCTGACCCGGCGAACGCGCGTTGTAGAGGGCTGGCAATGATCTTGCAGCCCCTTTGCATCATCAATGCACTTATCCAGCTTCCCGAAGGCGCGGCGGTCTGCGGCGGTCTTAGAACTGAAGGGGATCGCATCACCGCAATCGGTGCTGGCGTCACCGCGCAGAACGGCGACCGGGTGTTCGATGCAGGCGGCAAGCTCGTCACCCCCGGCCTGGTCGATCTGGGTGTATTCGCCATCGACAAGCCAGCTTTCCACTTTGGCGGCATCACCCGAGCCGCGCTGATGCCCGATCAAGCGCTCCCGCTCGATCACCCGGCGCGCGTCCGTTTTGCCGCCAGTTCAGGCAAGCCGGATCTGTGGGTCCACCCGCTGGCTGCGGCAACGCGCGGGCTTGAAGGCAGCGACCTTGCCGAGCTGGCGCTGATGCGCGATGCCGGAGCCAAAGCGGTGAGCACCGGACGGCGCTGGATCAGCGATTCGGGCACCATGCTGCGGCTGCTGCGCTATTGCGCGATGCTGGGGCTGGTGGTGATCAGCCATGCCGAAGATGGCGGACTGGCAGGATCAGCAGTTGCCACAGCGGGCGAAATGGCGACGCGACTTGGTCTGCCATCGGCTCCTGCCGGGGCAGAGGCACTGGCGGTGGCACGTGATATTGCCCTGGCCGAGATAGCAGGCGCGCTGCTGCATTTCCGGCAAGTCACCACCAGCAGTGCTCTCGATCTGGTGCGCGCCGCCAAGCAGCGCGGTGTGGCGGTAACGGCGGGCGTTACCCCGGCACATTTCATGCTTTCCGACATTGCCATGTCCGATTTCCGCACCTTCGCCCGGCTTTCCCCGCCACTGCGCGCTGAAGCGGATCGCAAGGCGGTGATCGCGGCGATCGGTGATGGCACTATCGACATGATCGCTTCTGGCCATGATCCGCGCGGGCCTGAAGACAAACGCCTGCCCTTTGCCGATGCCGAACCCGGCATGGCGGGCGCGGAAACCCTGCTCCCCCTGACGCTGACGCTGGTGCGGGATGGCGTGATTGACATGGCAAGGGCGTTCCAGTTGCTCGCCGCCAATCCGGCCAGACTGCTGGGTGTCGATGCCGGACGACTGGAACTTGGCTGTCAGGCCGATATCGCGGTGATTGATGCGGAGCGGCCGTGGATCGTCGATTCGGACAAGATGGCCGCCGCTGCGGGCAATACCCCGTTTGACCGCCAGCCGGTGCAAGGCCGCTGCATCGCCCTGTTCAAAGGCGCGGCGCAGGTCGCCTGATCACCGCAAAACAATGAACCCCTCCGGCACGAGGCAGAAGGGGATCAAGGTTGGTCGAAAGCCGTCTTTAACGCGGCAAATTGCTTCAATTCATTTAACGTTCGGCAGCTATTCTTGCCGCTTGCGAGCCATTCTTGCCGCTTGCGAGCCATTCTTACCGCTTGCGAGCAAGTGCTGGACCCGAGGTGTCGCGCTGGTTGCCTTCCGGGGCGGCCGGACTCTTGCGCCCAGCAGGCACGGCATAGGCGAAGCAGGCTCCGCCGCCGCGCTTGACCGATGAGCACAGGCCATTGGCAGCGCCGGCACCATTCAGGCCAGCCGCCGCAACGCGCCAGACATTCTTGCCGCGAACCACGGCTGGCGTGATCGTCATGCGATAGGCTGAAAGCTTGGAATTGCGGGCACTATAGATGCCCCAGGCACGGCGAGCACCCTGCGCGCTTGAGAACGAACCAAGCTGGACAAGATGCGAGCCGTTCATCGCGGTTGGCAGCAACTTCAGCGGATTGCGCACCGCCGCAACTGTTTGCTGCGGCGTGAAGGACTGGATCATCGGCTCTGAGTAGAAACGGGTGACGGGCGCAGCTGGTGCTGCACCCGCATCAGCCGGTTCCGCGATTGGCGCGACATAGGCCTGCTGGACAGGCTCTGGAGTCGCCACTTCGGCCGCTTCACCAACGGCAGGCAATTCTGCTGCGGCCAGCTGCGTGGTGGGCACGGCGGCAACAACCGGTGCCGCCGGATCAGCAGTGGTCTGCGCCGCCAGCTGTTCAGCGGCCGGGTTATTAGCCAGTGCAAGAGCAGCGGGCTGACCCGGATCACTGCGAACCGGTGTCCCGATCAGTGCAGCTACGCGCTGCTGATATTGTTCGGGCTGAATTGTCGCCGCCCATTCAGTGATGCGCTTGTCGATCTGGTCACCGGGGACATCCTGCGAAGCCATGACCCGTGCTTCACGCCAGCGACCGGCCAGCGCATAGGCATAGGCCAGGTTCTGCCGCACTTTGGGGCTGTTGTCCCCGCCACGCAGAGCATCGGCCAGAATAGCAACACCGCGTTCGGGTTCGCCTGCCAGAGCAAGGGCAAGACCAAGATCGCTGGCTGGAATTTCCCCGCGCCAGTCATCTAGCACTGATAGAGCGGCCTGCTGATTACCCGCACCGATATTGGCGAGCGCCAGCGAAAGCGCGGTGCGGGCGCTGTTGTCACCCAGTTTCATGGCATCATCGAAAGTGGTCGCTGCCGATTGGAAACGCCCCGATTTAAAATAGGACTGACCAAGCAGTACTCGCAGTGCCGCGTCACGCGGGCTTGCCGCCACTGCAGCCTCGGAACTGGCAACCGCCTTGGCAGGCTGGCCCTTGCTCAGGGCGACACGGGCGCTGTCAGCCGAATTGGCACGCGATACCATACCGCCCGAAGCGCAGCCGCCGAGCAGACTGACCGCAAGCGCAGTGCCGGCAACAATGGTGAGGCGCAGCTTTATCGAGCGGGTAGCCATGGTCTTATCCCCCTTCTTGAGGTTCAATTGTTGCGTTTGCGGCGAAGTTCACCGGCAATCGCAAAGAAATCTGGTGCAGCGAGTTCGGGCAGGTCTGATAGAAATTTGTCGAGCGCATCGGTCACCACCTGCTGGGCACTCTGGCCCGTTGCGGTGCAGGCAAGTCGCAGCCTCAGATGGCGATCTTCATCGAGCCGCAGCGTGAAAGCAGCCTTGCGGCCATGGTCAAAGGCCGAACGGCGTTCAGGTACTGGGCCACGTTTTGGGCCATGTTTTGGGTTCGCGCTGTTCCCGGCGAAGCTGCGCACAATGCGGTCCTGCTGGTAATGGACTCCGCCGTGGGGTGCTTCGCCTTCACGCGAGATGGGTACAATATCAGCATCGAACTGAGTGGACTGTCCGGCTTCGAGGTTATCGTCCAGATCAAGCGCATGATCGCTATCGTGAGCGAGCGGATCCTGATTCAGCGAAGTTGCGAAATGCGGTCGGATGGCTGGCTTGGCACCGCCTTTGCGGGCCAGCAGCGTCTGCGAGAGCGAGGCAAAAGGCTTGGATGTGTCCACCTGGCTGCCCCTTATGATCCGGCGACCCGGCGGCCGAAGCCACCAACCGGACGGGCAAAGCCCTGTGGAGCGCTCGGAGCCTGCGGCGAACCGGCAAATACCGTTCGGCGGAAATTCTTTTCCAGACGGTCGTAGATATAGTTCCACAGCGCCGCGACTTCCATCGCCGAGCGGCCATTGGGATCAACCTCCATCACCGTGCGGCCATCGATCATCGAAGCGGCATAATCGGTGCGGTGGTGCAGGGTTATCGGCGCGACAGTGCCGTGCTGCGACAACGCAACAGCGGCTTCACTGGTGATCTTGGCCTTGGGCGTGGCACCGTTGACCACGAAGATCAGCGGCTTGCCGGCGCGGTCGCACAGATCAACGGTGGCACCCACTGCGCGCAGATCATGTGGACTCGGGCGGGTCGGGACTACAACCAGTTCGGCGACAGCGATCACCGACTGGATCGCCATGGTAATCGCCGGAGGCGTATCGATGACCGCCAGCTTGAAGCCTTGCGACCGCAAAATCTGCAGATCTGCTGCCAGTCGCGATACGGTGGTCTGGGCAAAGGCCGGGTATTCAGCCTCACGTTCATTCCACCAATCGGCAGTAGAGCCTTGCGGGTCGATATCGATCAGTACGACCGGTCCAGCGCCCGCACGCTGTGCCTGCACAGCCAGATGACCAGACAGAGTGGTCTTGCCCGATCCGCCTTTTTGTGATGCGAGAGCCAGAACGCGCAAAATCAAATCCCCCCGAATGAATAAAAGACCATTCGTTCGCGGGTAAAAGACCAGAATCTCCCTAATATTCCCTTAACGCCCACGCGGGGAAATGTTTGGTTCACCGGATGCGGGGCTTGCCCTGCAAAAGCTTTGCCCAAGCGAATTCCTGTGGCAGAAGCGATAGTTAACGCGGCGAGCGGTCGCCACTAAGTTTGAGGAGGTTGCCCATGAACACGCGGCTGCTGGTGCTGCCTTTCGTTGCGGCGAGCGCACTTATTTCCGCACCGGTGATCGCCGATGTCAAAGCCGGGGTCGATGCCTGGGCACGTCAGGACTATCCCGCAGCGATCAGGGAATGGGAAGGTCCGGCGCTGCACGGTGATGCCGATGCCCAGTTCAACCTCGGGCAGGCTTATAAATGGGGCAAAGGCGTCAAGCAGGATCTCAAGAAGGCCGAGTTCTATTTCGGCAAGGCAGCAGCACAGGGCCATCTCCAGGCCTCAGACAATTACGGACTGCTGCTGTTTGATCGCGGCGAACGCGCCATGGCCATGCCCTATGTCAAGGCAGCGGCAGGACGCGGCGATCCACGCGGGCAATATCTGCTCGCCATCGCGCATTTCAATGGCGACCTCGTCCCCAAAGACTGGGTGCGTGCCTATGCGCTGATGAGCCTGTCACGCAGTACCGGGCTACCGCAAGCAGGGCCCGGATTGCAGCAGATGGATGGCTATATCCCGCTGGCGCAGCGCCAGCAGGCTGTCGGGCTTGCCCAGCAGCTGGCCACCGAAGCTGCGGCGACCCGCAACCGGCAGCTCGCCTCCTCCGACCTTGGCGTGACCATGTCACCAACGGCTGTGATAGCTCCGCCTGCCGCTGCCCCGCGCACCGCGCCAACGCCTGAGGAAGCCGTAGTCATGGCCGAGAGCGTTGCGAATGGCTCCAGCCCGCGCACCGCTGGTGCCGATTATGCCCGCCCCGCCACGCCGGTGGCCATCGCCACACCCAAGCCGATCACCCTGCCCACACCCAGACCACCACTTGCCACCATGAAGCCGGTTGCAGCTCCGCCCACTGTCAAGCCCGCCCCGGCACCCGTCCCATTGCCAACCGGCGGCTGGCGCATTCAGTTCGGTGCCTTTGGTGTGGCGACAAATGCCGATGCCATGTGGGCCAAGGTGCGGAACCGGCCCGAGGTTTCGGGTCATCCGCGCATCAATGCCGCAATCGGTGCGATGACCAAGCTGCAAGCGGGCGGCTACCGCGAAGATTCAGCGCGAGCGGCATGTTCACGCCTCTCCGCCGCCGGTATCCCGTGCATTCCGGTGCGGAACTGAGCCTGTGATCGATGCGGCGATGGCAGGGCTTGCGCCGCCGCCAAAGGAACGTATCGCCGCGCTCGACCTGATCCGCGGCCTTGCTATTCTGGGCATATTGGCGGTCAATATCGAAGGCTTTGCCGGCCCCATGCTGGCGACTGTCACGCCCGAGTGGAACGGTGCTGCCTCGGGGGTGGACCGCTTTGCCTTTGCTATCACCATGCTGCTTTTCGAAGGCAAGATGCGCGCCCTGCTGAGCCTGCTGTTCGGCGCCAGCCTGTTGCTGTTCATCGCCCGCGCCGAAGCAACAGGACGAAGTGGTGATGTGCTGCAGTTGCGTCGTCTGATCTGGCTGGCGGTGATCGGCTATCTCCACTTCCTGCTGTGGTGGGGGGACATTCTGTTCACCTATGCTCTGGCAGGATTTTTCGCACTGCTGCTGC
>JANOYZ010000012.1:0-5429 GCA_031429135.1 Novosphingobium sp.
CGGCAGAACACGAAGCCATCCTCATCGATATATACTATGTCAGAGGTGCGGATCCATTCCGGCCCCATGCGCGGACTGACCACTTCGAGCACGCCTTCGTTACCGATGGGCAGCACGGCATCGCTCTCGGCATCGCGCAGGCGCAGTGCAACCCCCGGCATCGGCCGCCCGACCGAGCCGAATTTCTGTGTCCCCCATTCGGCGTGAAGCGCAGGAGTCATCGCCACCACCGGCCCGCCAAATTCGGTGGCACCATAGGACAGGATGATCGGGATGCCGTAAGTCTCCTCAAAGCGTTGCTGCACGGTGGGATCGAGCGGCGCGGCCCCGGTGCTGAAATATTTGAGCGAGGCGAGGTCTTCCTTCGGCACTTTGGCATCAAGGATCATCGACACCGCAGCAGGCGGCGCGCCGCCAGTCTCCGGACGGAAGCGGCGGAGGTAATCAACATAGACCGGGATCGAAAAGCGATCGACCAGCAGCACCCGCTTGCCGCGCAGGAAAGCCCCGCAAATGCTGTACATTCCCGAGATATTGCCAATCGGAAAGGAGAACAGGAACGGCGGCTCATTAGGATCGGTGAGCAGCGTCATCCCCTGATTGAGCACATAGCGGGCAAACACTTCGTGGCTGATAGGGAACTGCTTGGGCGGACCAGTGGTGCCGCTGGTCAGGATGTCGACGCTGGGATGGGCGGGCACCGGGCGCGGGTCTCCCAGCGTAAAGTCCGGATGTAGCCGCGCCTGCATTTCGATCAGCACAACCGCCGCCATGCGCTTTTGCGCAAGGACAGCGCGCACCTCGGGGGTGAAATCCTCCTCGGCTAGGACTGCCACCGGCGAATCGAGCTTGGCGATGGCGGCAGCGATTGCAGCGGGTGACTGGAAGGCATAGATCATCCGCACCGTCCGCCCATCGGCGAGCATGCCGACAATCGCGGCCATGGCCGAAGGCCGGTTGCGCGGCACGAAACTCACCGCACCGCCGCCAATGCCGCTGGCCGCCAGCGCGCCGCGAACTTCGGCGGCAACGCGCTGCACATCGCCCCAGTTGTAGGACCGGTTCTGATACTCGATAGCTTCGCCTTCGGGCGGCAATTCGAGCATTTCACAGACGAGTTCAGCCAGTGTTTTTGCGGGTGTTTTCGCTGGGTCAGCCATGGGGGAACTTTCGCACCAGCGCCGCATCATGGCAAGCAATGCCAGGGCCGGAGCGGATAGTTCGCCGGGGCGAAGTGGACGCAGCGCAAGGTCTTGGTTAGGCTCGGCACTGCATGGTCCACTCTTCACTCCTTGGTGTCGTCCTCGCGGGCGGAAAATCGCAGCGTTTTGGCAGCGACAAGGCCATGGCCTCGCTGGACGGCAGAACGCTGATCGCCCACGCGGTCGAGGCACTGAGCGGCTGGTGCGATCATGTCGTGATCACCGGGCGAATGGCCGGACCGGCGCCCTGCCTGCCCGATTGGCCGCGCGCCAGTATGGGGCCGCTTGCCGGACTTGCTGCCGCACTGCGTTACGCCGCGGATGAAGGCTATACTGCGGTGCTGAGCTGCGGGGTCGATTCGCCCGGACTACCGGCAAACCTGCCCGATCTGCTTGCCCCCGCGCCCGCCTGTCTGGCTGATCAGCCGGTGATCGGGCTGTGGCCGGTTAGTGCTTTATGTTCCGCTGAAACCATTCTGCTGGGGAGCGGCCGCCATTCGATGTATGGACTGGCAGAGGTGATCAGCGCCCGGCTGGTTGAGGCCGGCGTAACCGCCAACATCAACTTTCCGGGCGATCTGGCAGATCTCGAGAGGAATCAGGATCCGGGAACTTGACCTGAAGGCTGGCTGGGGCGGCAGGATTCGAACCTGCGAATGCCGGTATCAAAAACCGGTGCCTTACCACTTGGCGACGCCCCAACAGCGGGCCGCGCTTAGCCGCAGCGGCCTGCGAAGGGAAGGGGGGAAGTAGCGTGATGGTCAGTCTGCCTCTGGCACATATCAGTTGGGCAATAGCCGGCAATGCCGATCGCCCGGCTTGCGATGCCTTTTTCGCCGAGCTGTTCGGCGCGACGAGCGTCTATGAGATGCTCATCACGCCCGAGACCGAGAAATACCGTTTCGACCGCGAGGAGCGGCTGATGGTGGTGGGCGATACCATGATCATCCCCATCGCCCCCGCCGGTCCCGGTGCCGAAACCGGCAATCCGCTCGGCGATATGCTGCGCCGCGCGGCGGGCGAAAACCGGTGGATCGGGCTGGCTTTTCGCGCCGCCGATCTCAAATCAGCCGACGCATGGTTTCGTGCCCGTGGCTTCAAACTGCATTACGACCAAGGGATGGAGGAGCATTACTTCCTCATCACCAAATGGCAGGCACTCGGCGTGCGGATCGAGATCATGCAGGGCGAATTGCCGAATGATCCGCGCCTTCAGCCAGACTGGGCACCGATGCGCTGGCGCGATCATCATCCGCTGGGGATCGAGGGACTGCTCTCGGTCGATGTTTCGGTTCCAGACCTTGAGAAGGCGCGCGAGATATTCCGTGATCATTTCGATTGGCCCTTGCTGTCGGAGCGCGATTTGCCGGGTGAACATTCCCGTGGTGCAGCGTTCCTGATGGGCGATGCGGTGATCGAGGCGCTGTGCCCGACGCGCGACGATACCGCGCTCGCCGCCCATGCGCGCAACACGCCGGGGCTTTGCGGGATGACCTTCAAAGTGCGCGATGCAGCGGCTGCCGCCGAGCATCTCAGGGAACGCGGCTTCACCCTGATCGGCGATGTCACCACAAGGTTCGCCATTACGCCCGAGCAAGCCCATGGCCGCCTGATCTGGCTCACAGAACATATCCCGGCGGGCTGGCCTGCACCGCAATGCCTGATCCGCGAACCCGCCCGCTTTCCGCCAGTGCCGGACGATGCCACTGCCCGCATGGACTGATGGTATTTGACTCTGCACCCGGAAAGGCATGGAATAATACCATACAGGCCTTGGGGAGAATACCGATGTCCGAAGCAAGGCTGGCAAGGCCTTCAAATACTGTCGATGTCGTGCGCGGGCAGTATCACAAATTCATGCTGATCCCGATCATGGCGCACCACGCGCGCTATTTTGATGCGGGGCCGGTGTGCATCGCGGTGGAGGCGCGGGCGCTGGGGACATCGCGGGAAAACATGGTGCGCGGGCCTTCAGTCCATGTCTTCGGCGCTGATCGCATGACCGAATTTGCCCGTTTCGACCTGTTCGGCGGGGTGCCGCATTATCATTACATCCTGAACGAGGTGCAGCACAACATCGTCTGGGGTTATGATGCCGAAGCCAATGGCCCGATGATCGATTGGGTGGTGCTCACCTTGCGCCAACGCCTGTCCGCGATGCTGCGGCGCTCTGGCGAGACGGCGCTGGCAGCACAGATCGAACGCGATGGCTGGGATAGCTCGGTGCTGGACGATGTGGCGAGTGCAGCGCGGGCGGCGCTGGAAGAAAGCGACGCCGATCTGGCGCTTGCGGCCGAAAGCATGGACTGGATGCACCGCTGGAAAGAGGTCCACCCGCAGTTCAATACGGTGGATTATTGATCAGTCAGAATCACGCCTCAAGCTCGACATCCCAGTAGAGCCAATCGCGCCAGGTCTCGTGCAGATAGCCGGGCGGGAACGCCCTGCCCCGTTCCTGCAATTGCCAGTTGGTCGGCCGGATGGGTTCGACCAGCAGCGGCATCTGCGCCTGCCCGGGGGTGCGCCCGCCTTTCTTCATGTTGCAAGGGGCGCAGGCGGTGGCGACGTTTTCCCAGCTGGTGCAGCCGCCAAGCCGCCTCGGCACGACATGATCGAAAGTCAGGCTGTGCGGACTGCCGCAATACTGGCAGGAAAATCGATCGCGCAGGAACAGGTTGAAACGGGTGAAGACGGGAAATTCGCTGGGCTTCACGAACTGGCGCAGCGCGATCACCGAAGGGATTTTCATCTGCCAGCTGGGCGAATGAACCTCGCGCTCATAGCTGGCGACGATGTCCACCCGCTCAAGGAACACCGCCTTGATTGCGGTCTGCCAGGGCCACAGGCTCAGCGGATAATAGGACAGCGGCCTGTAATCGGCTTTGAGCACCAGTGCAGGACAATCGGACAAATGGCGGGAGGGATCCCCCTCGGCGCTGCGGAACCGGGCCGCGCGCTCTATCAGCTCCGACTTGAGCATGGCCTTTCATAGCAGGCACAGGTTACAGGCGGATGACAGTGCATGGGCGGCACTGAACACGCGGGGTAACGCCGCGTCAAGGCTTGCATCCCCGCGCAATCCACAGGACTAAGCCTTTGTGACCCGAACCCGCTTCGCCCCCAGCCCCAATGGCTCGCTTCACCTTGGCCATGCCTATTCGGCGATTGTCGCACATGATCTGGCGCGTGCGCATAGCGGGGAGTTCCTGTTGCGGATCGAGGATATTGACGTGGTGCGCAGTCAGCCACACTTGGCGGCGGAATTCATCGCGGACCTTGAATGGCTGGGGCTGAGCTGGAACGGGCCGGTGGTCTATCAGTCTGATCGGCTGGCGGGCTATGCCGATGCGGCGGAGCGACTGAGGGCGATGGGGCTGCTTTACCCCTGCCAATGCACCCGCTCTGAAGTTCTGACAAATTCGCGCGCCGAGGGGCCGGATGGTCCGATTTATCCGGGCACCTGTCGTCACGATAAGGTTGATCCCCTGGGTGCGGCATGGCGGCTTGATATTGCCAAAGCAATGGCGCTCACCGGGCAGCTGCACTGGAAGGATGAGCTTGCCGGGAAGCAACGCGCCACACCCGAATTATTCGGCGATGTCGTGTTGCTGCGCAAGGATGCTCCTGCCAGCTACCACCTGGCCGCGACGCTTGATGATGCTGCGGACGGCATCACGCTGGTCACGCGGGGGCGCGACCTGTTCCTGTCGAGCCACATTCACCGCCTGTTGCAGGCACTGCTCGGGCTGACAGTGCCCACCTGGCATCATCACGGCCTGCTGGTGGAAGCGGACGGCGCCAAGCTCGCCAAGCGGCGCGGATCGGGTACCGGCTCATTCGGACTGGCGGACCGCCGCCATGCCGGTGAAGCTGGACAGGCGCTCGCCGATGCCCTGCGCGCGCGCCACTTCCCTGCTGGCATTTCGCTATCTTCAAGCGTAGAGGCTGCGTTATGAATTACATCCTCATACCCGTGCTCATCGTGCTGATGGGCCTCGTCGTTTACAGCCTTGTGCGCGGTATCGTCGCCTTCATGCACGGCACCAAGGCCGATCTTGAAGCGGGCGAAGGTACTGGCCCGACACCCAACCAGCTGCTGCAAAACAAAATGATGTTCAACCGCATCCTCTATCAGGGTCTGGCTGTGCTGGTGGTGGCGGTGCTGCTGGCGATTGGCAGCAAGTAAGCTTTGGTCAAGCTCAACAAAATCTACACGCGCACCGGCGA
>JANOYZ010000013.1:0-2068 GCA_031429135.1 Novosphingobium sp.
CGTCCTTGTCCATCGCCAGCGCGTTCTGGATTTCCTCACCCTTGAACCGGATTTGCGCGACCTTGCCGCTTTCGGTATCAAGCGTACCGAGTCGGCCATCCCGCGTCGTCCACCAGTAGCGCCCTTGATGATCGGGCATTACCGTCGTCACCTTGTCACATTCGCCTGAGGGAAACCAGTTGTTCCAGTTAAGGCAGTCGTGCGGAATCTGCGGACGCAAATCCCATTCACGCTCGATCTTGAACTGCCAGTTGCCGCCGGTTTTCTGGGCGACCAGCCGCTGAACGACATTGCGGCTATCGGCAAAAACAAGCCGGTCCTTATTATCAAGGAAGAGATAGGCACCACCCGATGAATCACTCATGATGATGCCCATGTCCCGCTTGACGAGCGCCTCGAACGAGCTGGGCCGCATCGGCAGATCATACGTTGCCAGCGCCGTGAGAGTTCCGGGATCGAGCAGCACCATCCGGAAGCCCGCGAGGCCGCCGCACATCATCACCACCTTGCCATCGCTGCGGTGGACGAATGTGGAGCATTGGCGTGGCAGGCCATTGCCCGAACGGCGGGATCGTATCTCCAGGCTACTCCCGTACGGCCCCTCGGCGAGATGCGTATCCGACTGGCCACCATCGCCGTGCATCGTGCCGTTGGCGCCATTGGCGAGGAAAGGATTGATTTCGAGCATGCCTTCTACCTGCCCCGGCTTGAACGATGCATCCCAGATAATCTTGGCGCTTGCTGAGCCAGCTATGGCTTGCGCTTTGGCGATCTCGCGGTTGGCATTGTTCCACCACAGGGCAATGCCGCCGGTAAGGGCAATAATCAGGACAACTGCGATCCAGCGTTTTTTCATCACTTCGCCGCCACTTTGACCTTTGGTGCGACCGCGCCCTTGCGCATGGTTTTGAGAAATCCCTCAAGCGGGGCCTGTTCCGCCACGGGCCCGCCATGATCAGCATCACGTGCCCAGAACTCAGCGAAGCTGGGGAAGAGCTTGTGAAAATTGCCCTCGGCCCATTCCGTCCCAGGCCAGCGCATCTTGTTGCCGCCGAATGGCGGCTTGCAGATATCGGTCGCATACCAATACAAGGGCAGCCGCCGTGCAAAATACCAGCGCCCGTTGGCCCTCACATAGTCATCGGCATACATCATCTGCATGATGATCCATTCGTCCGGCCCATCGGCAACCGGTGTCTCATGCTCGTTCTTGGAATAGACCACACCGTGCGCGTGATCGGGATCGTCGAATTCGATGATGTGGCCACCGATGTGGTGCGAAGTGCCGGTAAAGGGTGAGCGCAGTGTCTGGTCCATATAGGCCCGCAGCGCGGCGCGGCCGCTGGCATCTTTGCCGACCCTGACATCAGCCGGGAACAGACTCACCATCGCATCCATATCACGCATGTCGAGCGCAAGCGCATATTTAGCCGGGAGCTGGCGGATCGCGTCGAGCGATTCCAGCCGGTCAAGCCGCGCTTCCAGATCAGTCATGCCATCACCTCCGGCATCAAATCATATAGTTCATACGCTTTCTGGCAACATGAATCACGTGCATAATGCGCTTTTTACTTGCATATGCGTAACCTAAGATATTATTTGTTACGCAATTAAAAATGAAAGGTGGCGCGGGAGGATGGCAAATCTCACACCATTTATAGGACTGAATGCCACACTTGGCTTACGGGACAACAACCTTGCCGAGGAAAGCAACCGGCAGAGCTTCATCTGCACCTAGCTGACCAAAAAGCTTCCGCTGCGCGTCACATTCTAAGGAACTCTTGTGCGAGAAACTGACAAGAAATTTGCAGTCATCGGTGCCGGAATGGCCGGCATTCTGGCAGCTATCAAGTTGCGGGAGGCTGGATACAGGCAGGTCACCGTCTATGAAAAAGCTGATCGCATAGGCGGCACATGGCGGGACAATCGCTATCCGGGATTGACCTGCGATGTCCCGGCCCATGCCTATACCTATCAATTTGCCCCCAATCCCGAATGGTCTGCCTATCTGGTTGGTGGTGCCGAGATTCAGGCCTATTTCGAGAAAGTCGTCGACGATTACGGCATC
>JANOYZ010000014.1:0-2170 GCA_031429135.1 Novosphingobium sp.
CGCAAGTTTGGGCGCGAGTTGAAGGTCGAGGCGGTGAAGCTGGTTCGGGATCGTGGGGTAAAAGTGGCGCAAGTTGCGGATGCTTGATGCTGCCACGGCCTTCAACGATCTCAGAAATCCATCCAGCAACCGGCTGCACGAATTGTATCGAGATCGCACCGGCCAGCATTCCATTTCCATTAACAAGCAATGGCGTATATGCTTCGTCTGGAAGGACGGAGACGCCGATGACGTCGAGATCACAGATTACCACTAGCCCGGACTGGCTTGATAACGAACTTGCCGGGCAGATGTTGATCGCCAAATTCCTTGAACCGGAAGTATTTTCCATAGCGCGACTGGCGGAGAAAATCGGCCTGTCACCGGAGCGGATCGCTGCGGTGATAGATGGTGCGTGCCCGATGGGCGCGGAGCTCGATCTGCGGCTGGGCCGCTATTCCGGCATGTCCGAAGGTTTCTTTTTGCGGTTGCAGAATCAGTTTGAGCTGCTCGAAGCTAAGCGCGCGCTCAATGGTGAGCTGAACCGCATTGTGCCGCGCGCTGCTTGATCGCTTCGTGACACTCCGCTCCAATTCGGCGTTTGCCGCTCTCCTCACCCTCGCCGCCTGCTCACCCTCGGGCAGCCAGCAGCAGGAACCGCTCGATTCCCAGCGCGTGGCTTTGCCCAGCGAGTCCATGCCGTCCGAACTGCCTCCCCGGCAGCCGGATGGTACGGTTTGGCAAGCGACTGGCGGGGACAGGATTGCCTTCGGTGTTCCCGACGGGTCACCGCTGCTGACCATTGCCTGCCTGCACGAAGACAGCCCTTCCGCGCAGTTGCGCTTTAGTCGCTATACCCGCGCCGAGGCGGGGGCCAAGGCGCTGTTTGCCATCGAGGGCAATGGCCATGTTGCGCGGCTGCCGCTTGATGTGGTGCGCGCTGGTGATCCGGGGGAGTGGCAGGGCACTGTCTCAGCCTTTGATGAGGCGGTTCAGGCGATCAAGGGCACCGAAGCCATCACCGCCACACTTCCCGGCGGCGGCTCGCTAAAATTGCCGGTGAGTAACCTGCCCGGCGCGCTGCTCGATCAGTGCGTCGGCGGCATGAAGCTGCCGGCGGAAACGCCTCGCACCTGAAAGCCGCAAATGAAAAGGCAGGGGATGGCCGTCTTGCCTCCCAAGTTGAAGCCGGTCGCGACACCGCTGCCCAGAGCAACGCCGTCGGCTGCACTGGGCAGCGCGATGGCGCTGCGTTGATGTTGCTTATTCAGCGTCTGACAGCCATCAGCGACGACGAATAGGGCAGCAGCAGCGCCCGGGCGCTGCTCCAATCACCGCGCAGCCACAAATCATGCACTTTGGCATCGCTTGGCAGGATCACCGGCATGGTTTCACGCCCTTCGCTGCGCAGCGCTGCATTGGCATCGCAGCTGAGCAAGGCAAGACTGGGAACCTCGCTATCAGTCCATAGGCCCGCAAAAACGAACACCGGCTGATCGGCGGCGGAAAACCAGCATTGTCGCCGCTTGCCCGTTGTGGGATCAACGCGTCCCCAGACCATGAAGCTGGTGGCGGGAACCAGGCAGCGAAACTCGCTGTTGCGCAAGTTGCCGATCCAGAACGGACTGTCGGGATTGCGCACGGTGAGAATGCCGTGGCGCGGGTTGTCTCCCGCAGAGGGAGGCGGCGGCACACCCCACAGGCGCGGGATCAGTCGGCGCGGCGGATCACCCACAGGCGTCGGTCCGGCAACAAATTCGCGGCCTGCGGTGATCACCGGCGCGAACAGGCCGGGAGCAATATGCCCGCCCGCCCAGGGATCATCCCCAGCGCGCGCTGCGAATTGCGCGGCGATCTGGGCGGCGGAGGCGTCAAGGCGATAGAGCATGGTCATGATCGTTTCGCAGTGCTGCACGACACTTTCATTATCCTAGTTGCCAAATTGACCGATGTTTGATAGGAAACCCCACAATAGAGAAACGCAAGCCGCATTGTCCCCTATCAACCGTGCACACACTCGTTCAGCAGGGGCAAGTCCGGGCGACCATGACGGACTAAGTGGTGCGGCGGCGATGGATTTGGGGTTCGATGACATGCTGGATGTCATACGCGCCCTGACCCTCGGCGATTTCCACAAGAGCATGACGACGCATGCCGATCACCGCATCTGGCAAGATGTTTACCAGCCGTC
>JANOYZ010000015.1:0-8980 GCA_031429135.1 Novosphingobium sp.
GATCTCGGCGGCAGACCTAAGGACACTGGTCCGCAGTGGTGCTGACATATGAGCAGTGACGGCCCAGCCCTGTTCACCATCAAGGCCGAGCATTCCTGCAATCGCCATTTCGATAATGCTGTCTGTATGCGAGGCGGCGGCGCTCATTAGGCCTATCGCAGCCAGATGGTCTTGAGGTAGGTTTGCTGGCTCAAAGTCCAGCTTCTCATTGCCGTTAGGTGTTAGTTCCATGACCAAGCCCTCTGAAGCAGAAAATTACACTGACGAATTACGGTGACACGAATTACGGTGACACGTGCAATAACCCCCCAAACTCCACCGCCCATCTCCCATCTCCCCAAACAACCACCCCCCGAGCCTTACCCCGCCCCCAGCACCGCGCCGACCTTGTCGCTGATCTGGGCGACCGAGAACGGTTTGGGCAGGAAGTGCATGTTGGTGATGCCGATCTCGTTGCGCAGCTGTTCCTCGGCATAGCCGGACATGAACAGCACCGGCATTTCGGGCACCAGCTTGCGGATTTCGCGGGCCATGGCGGGGCCGTCCATCACCGGCATGACGACGTCCGAGACGACGATATCAAAGGCCTTGCTGCCCTCTTTCAAAGCGGCCTGCACCAGCTCCAGCCCTTCCTCGCCATCGCTGGCGGCGGTGACGGTATAGCCGGCGCGGACCAGAGCGCGTTCGGCGACGGCGCGGACGGTGTCTTCATCCTCGACCAGCAGCACCCTGCCGCCGCCTGCCCATTGCGATTTGAGCTCGCGCCGTGCGTTGCCTTCGACAAGCTCAGGCTGAGCGGATGTTGCGTGGTGGACAGGCAGATAGACCGAGAACTTCGTGCCCTTGCCCAGATCGCTTTCGGCAAAGATAAAGCCGCCCGATTGCTTGACGATGCCATAGACGGTCGAAAGGCCGAGGCCAGTCCCCCCCATAGACCCACCACGCCCCTGTTCCTTGGTGGTGAAGAACGGCTCGAAGATCTTGCCGAGGTGCTCAGGCGCAATGCCGGAGCCGGTATCCTCGACGATCAGCGCGGTGTAATCGGCCTGCGGCAGGATTTCACTGCGCATGCCCCGCACCTGATCGGCAGTGATGCGGCGGGTGGTCACGGTCAGCCGGGCATGGCCATCGAGCTTGCCCATCATGGCATCGCGGGCATTGACGACAAGGTTGACGATCACCTGTTCCAGCTGGGTCGGATCGGCGCGCACCGGGCCAAGATCACGGTCATGGGTGACGGTGAACTGGATCTTCTCGCCCACCAGCCGCTTGAGCATCTGCGACACATCGGAAACGACATCGGGAAGCTGGAGCACTTCAGGGCGCAGTGTCTGCTGGCGCGAGAAGGCGAGCAGCTGGCGGGTCAGACTGGCAGCGCGGTTCGAATTGGCGCGGATCTGCTGAATATCGTCATAGTCGCTGTCACCCGGCGTGTGGCGCAGCAGCATGAGATCGCAGGTGCCAAGGATCGCGGTGAGGACATTGTTGAAATCGTGCGCGACGCCGCCCGCGAGCTGCCCGACGGCCTGCATCTTGGTTGCCTGCGCCACTTGCCGCTTGAGGCGGGTTTCTTCGGTGGAGTCAGTCAGGCCGAGCAGTACGGCGGCCTCGCCCAGCCCGCGCACACCCGCAAGGCTGAGCGAAACCGGATCATCCGGCAGGTGTTTCAGCCGCACGGCAATGTCACCGCTGGAGGCTGGCCCTTGCGCAAAGCGGCGCACCGCATCGGACATGGCCCCTTTGTCTTGCCGCACGACGAGGTCAGACGGGTATGGCGGCGATGCCTCACCCTCAATCCCGGCGGCGCGCATGAAGGCCGGGTTGGCAAACAGGAAGCGCCCGTCGCGGTCGGCCATGGCCAGGCCCAGCGGCAGCTGGCCAAGCAGAGCTTCAAGATGCGGGGCGGCGGCTGGCATTTCACTGCTTCCGCCGCCGCCGATGGCGATGCCCGCTTCCATCAGCAGCATCAGCGATGGGGTGGCGTCCATATCGGGCTCGCCGCCATCGGGATCGGCGACCGGCAGGTAATACATGGTCAGCGGGCTGCCTCGCCGCCCTTCGCGGGCCCAGGTGATGTGATCGCGCTCGTCCTGATGGAGAAAGGTGGTGAATTCCTGGCCGGTCAGCGCGGCTGAGCCATTGCCGGTCGCCTTATCAGCAAACCCGGCGCTGGCGCTGCGGATCTGGCCATCGGGATCGACAATAGCGGCGGCAATGCCATAGCGGGCAAGCGCGCGGCCCGCCTTGCCATCCAATGCGCGGACCAGGTCGGTCACCGGATCGGCAGCGATAATCGTGGTAAAGCGCCAGACGAGAAAATCATCGCCGCGTCCGGCGCGCTCGGCCTCCACGCGCCAGCGGCCTTGATCATTTTCGATCAGGTCGGCGCCGGCCTGTCCATCCCGCCAGGCAATGCGGGCCGCCCGCGAGAGGCGTTCCAGCGAAGCCGGATCGACCGCCATGCGCGGCGGGGCCTGGCCAGTACCGAACCAGCTTTCATAGATGGCATTGGTGCAGGTCAGCCTTCCAGCGCGGTCGGTAATGGCAATCCCTGTGTCAGGGCGTGCAATCGCCGCGACTGTAACCGACCAGTCAGGCAGCGCCCATTCAGCCTCGGGCGCAGGCGCAGAGCGCAAGCTGAGAACATAGGCAAGCGCGCCGAGTGCGAGCGCGCCGCCGGCAAATCCGGCGACAGCAACCGCCTGTCCGGTGACATACCACAGCAGCGCCAGGCTGAGGAGCAAGGCAGCGGCAACGCCCAGCCAATCAAAACGGCTCCTGATCGAAACAGGCGCGGCAGCAGATTGGGCGCGCGAACTGCTGCTCATGGCTCCTCGCGCAAGTCGTCGATATCCCCCAGAACGGTTTCCCGCTGCATGATCTCGCGCAGTTCGATCGCCCGCGCCAGCTGGGTGCGGCGCTTGTGCCCAACCCACCAGCGCCAGGTGACGATCGAGATGAAATAGCCCAGAAAGGCCGCGCTGCTGGCAATCAACACCAGACCAAATATCACGGCGGGTGCGGCATCAGAGAAGAACCAGCTGGACCATTCGCCCAGGCTCGCGTGCTGGTCCATCAGCGCATAGAGCGTTGCCAAATCGGCATGAAAACCGAATTTGTTGCCGAGCCAGACCGAAGCCAGCAGGATCAGCGGCGTGGTCAGCGGATTGGAGAGAAAGGTCATCGCCGCCGCGACCGGGATATTGCCACGGAAAGGCACGCACATCAGCGCGGCACCGACAATCTGCACCCCCGGAATCAGTGCGAAAATCCCCACCCACAAGCCGATTGCCACGCCGCGCGGCACCGAACGGCGGGTAAAGCGCCACAGTTCCTGCCGCCGCGCGAAGGGACCGACGAAGCGGTTGTGCTCCAGCTCCTCGCGCTTGGGCATCGTCCGGTGCATCCAGCCGGCAAAGCGGGAAATCAGAGTCGTCATTTATGTTCCCGCATAATCCGCGCCTGATCCCGCTTCCAGTCACGTTCCTTGATCGTGTGGCGCTTGTCGGCAGCATTTTTACCCTTGGCAAGCGCCAGTTCGACCTTGGCGCGGCCCCGGCTGTTGAAATAGATCGACAGCGGCACCAGAGTCATCCCCTTGCGTTCCACCGCGCCGTGGAACTTGGCAATCTCACGCTCTTTCAGCAGCAGCTTGCGCACCCGCTTGGGCACATGGTTATAGCGGTTGCCGTGGCTGAATTCGGGGACGTTGGAATTGACCAGCCAGACCTCGCCGTTCTTCACCTCGGCATAAGACTCGGCGATCGTGCCCTCGCCGAAGCGCAGCGACTTCACTTCGGTTCCGGTGAGCGCGATCCCGGCCTCGAACACCTCTTCGATATAATACTCATACCGCGCGCGCCGGTTCTCGGCGACGATCTTGGTCTTTTCGAATTGCGGCGGGGTTGGGCGGGCCATGAATGGGCATGTAGGGAGGGATAGAGTGAAGGGGAAGACCGCAAATGTGCGCATGAGCAACTCGGCCTGAGCCCAGTCCATTCTGCCGCTAAGCAGCCCGACCGACCGTGGAAGAATCCGACGTGGCGAATTTGGGCAGGTGCAGCCCGCCGGTGGTGTTGAGCGCGATCACCGATGCAGTCGTATAGCCCGTCTGGGGCATGCCCATGGCATCAAGCAAATGGCGCGGCACCCGGTGGCGGGTGACGAGGCCTCCAGCCCCATCATCAACCAGCGAAATCTCGAATTCCAGCCCCTGCTCAGCCCCTTCAGAACGGCGGGCGGTGGCGACAACCAGCTGCCCTTCGCCCAGATCCAGCACAAATTCGGTACCCACCGGCACGTCCATCAATCCTTCAACCGCCGCGCCGCCGCGTGACAGGTTGCGCATCATCACATCATAGCGGAAATCTTCATGGATCACGCCAACGCGGCGCAGCACGGTTCGGCGGTCGGCACGCTGGCGGGCAGGCCCATCGGGCTGGATCACCCATTGGCCGGTGGCCAGTGCATCGGTAACCTGTTCACCGGAACATGGCGATGCGTAGATGAAGCCCTGGATCTGATCGATACCCAGTTCAATCATCATGGTCAGCTCATCACGCGCTTCGATGCCTTCGGCCGTGGTCTCCATGCCCAGCTTCTTGGCCAGAGTGACAATCGAGGCGGCGATGGCCGCACTGCGGCTGCGCGGATTGGTGATGTCCTGGATCACGGTGCGGTCGATCTTGATCTTGTCGAACGGCGCGCTGCGCAAATTGGCAAGCGGCGAGTCGCCAGCTCCGAAATTATCAAGGCTTAATTTGACACCCAGCTGCTTGAGCTGGGCAAAGGTCTCTTCCAGCAGCGCCTCGTCGCAGGCGAATACGCCTTCGGGGAACTCCAGCTCCAGCCGATAGGGCTCAAGCTCCGCTTCCGCCAGCGCCTGTGCCACCGAGGCCACAAAGCCATTCCTGGCAAATTGGGCCGTGGCGATATTGACCGACACGCTGACTCCCCCCGGCCACTCCGCCACTTGATGACAGGCATGCCGCAGCGCCCATTCGCCAAGCGCGACGATCAGCTCTGATTCCTCGGCCAGCGGAATGAACATTGATGGCGGCAGTTCACCAAAATCGGGATGCTCCCAACGCATCAGCGCCTCCAGCCCGACGACCTGATTGCTATGCGCATTGACCACGGGCTGATAGGCCAGCCGGATCTGGCCATCGGCCAGAGCATCGCGCAGCCCTTCTTCCAGAACCTTGCGCTTCTCAGCGTTGTTCTGCAGCTCGATAGAGAAAAATCTGAACTGGCCACGCCCACCACCCTTGGCCGCATAAAGCGCCAGATCGGCATTACTCACCAGCTCCTCGCAATCGGCTCCGTCAAAGGGTGCCACCGCGATACCAATCGAGGCTCCGATCATGCAACGCGAACTGTCTATTGAATAGGGCTGCGAAATCAGCGCAATAATCCGCTTGGCCAGCTCGCCCAGCTTGCCGCGATCATCACAATCAGGAATGATAACCTGAAACTCATCGCCACCCAGACGGCCAATCTCGCCCTGTTTGCCGATCACGCCGTGCAGCCGCTCGGCCACCTGCTTGAGCAGCGCATCACCCGCCGGGTGGCCCAATGTATCATTGACCTGCTTGAAGCGATCAAGATCAATCATCATCAGCGCACAACTGCGCTGGCTCGATTTGAAGGCGCTCAGGGTATTGGACAGGCGCTGGGTCATGGAGTGCCGATTGGCGAGGCCAGTGAGCGAATCGAACAGCGCCAGCCGTGAGGAATCGCGCTGCTTGATCAGGGCTTCGGTGACATCCGCGCCATTACCGCGGTAACCCAGAAAATTGCCCTCGCTATCATGCTGCGGACGCCCGGAAATTGCCCACCACACTTCCTCACCCTGATTGCGTGCCCGCGTGGTGAAGGCCGAGAAGGTCTTGTGGGTGCCCAGCAGCAACGGCAAGGTCCGGCCATTACCAGCGCCGGCTTCATCATCAAGGTAAAACAGCGAATGGAACGGCCGGCCGATCAAAGCCTGCGGATTCTGGTCCAGAACACTAGCCGCGCAGCCCGATACATAAGTGATATTACCCTGGGCATCGCTCGCCCAGAACCAACCCAGCCCCGAATTTTCATAATCGCGCAGCAGAGCCAGCGCTTCACGCTCTTCGCCAACAGCGGACGCGTTGTTCGGTGCCGGCTCTTTGCCGCCATTTCGCCGAAACCCGCCCAGCCGCATGCCCATCAGTACCCTCGACACCATTAACTGCCGAAGGCGACCAGCATCGGCGGATTGAAGCTAGCCAATAATGGTGAACCAACCGCTAAGAATAAGGGTATTAACTTAATTTATTCCGCGTTCATCACCCGGATTTGCGCAGTTTCAGCACATCCGCAGCCAGCGGACGGCGGCGCTCCGGCATCAGAATTATGCGACCATGATCATCCAGATCGAGCGGGCGAGCAAATTCCACACCCATGCGGTCATCCTTTGACCAGCAGGCCTTGACGTTGATGACCTGCCTTTCGCCCAGTTCGAGCAAGAAATCAGTGCCCGCCGGCACATTCCACAGGCCAGAAACCAGCGCGCCGGTGGACGAGATATTGCGGATCCGCGCTTCATAACGCTCGCCGCCGAATTCCAGCATGACGCGGCGCAGCATGGTCTGCCGCACTGGCCGGGCCGAGCGCGGGCCTTCAGCACTGACCGCAAGCCCGCTGTCCAGAAGGGACTGCGCCGCATCCTTGCTCAAGGGCTTGGCATAGATATAGCCCTGGACGTGGCTGCAACCCAGCGCGCGAACCAGATCAAGCTCGTCGAGCGTTTCCACGCCCTCGGCTGTCGTTTCCATGCCCAATGCTTCTGCCAGGCTGACGATCGAAGCGATAATCGCCCCATTGCGGCTACCCTGGATCGTCGCCCCGCGCACAAAGCTCTGGTCAATCTTGATCTTGTCAAATGGCGCTTTCTTGAGGTAGCCGAGCGAAGAATAGCCGGTGCCAAAATCATCGAGAGCAAGGCGGACGCCGACACGCTTCAGCGCCGCGAACATCGCATCGGTGCCCTCGCTGTCGTTCAGGAAGACACTCTCGGTGATCTCGAGTTCCAGCCGTGAAGGGTCGATTTCGGCAGATGCCAGCGCAGAAGTAACAATACCGGGAAGCGCCGGATTGGCGAATTGCAGCGGTGAGACATTGACCGCAACGCGAACATTATCTGGCCATTCGGCCATATCATGGCAGGCCGTGCGCAATGCCCATTCCCCGATCTGGCCGATGAGTCCGGCTTCCTCGGCAATCGGGATGAATTTTGCCGGGCTGAGCCAGCCGCGTGTCGGATGCTGCCAGCGCAGCAGCGCCTCGAAACCGGCAATTTTTTCGGTCGTGGTCGAAACCACCGGCTGATAGGCCAGTTCCAGCGAGCCTGTGGTAATCGCATCTCGCAGATCCTGCTCCATCTGGCGGCGCTCTTCGGCATCGCTGTGGAGATCGGCAGCATAGAAATGATGCCGCCCACGCCCGCCATCCTTGGCCGCATAAAGCGCCAGATCGGCATTGCGGATCAGGGCTTCGGAGGTTACGCCATTATCCGGCGAAAGTGCTATGCCCAGCGAAGCGCCAATCATAACCCGGTGACCTTCGATCAAGTAGGGTTGTGACAGCGACTCGATAATCCGCGTCGCCAGCTGCGCCAGATGATCCAGCGTGTTGCGGCCCGGAACGATGATCTGGAATTCATCCCCGCCCAGACGGCCGACGCGGCCCATCCGGTCGACCACACGCTCAAGCCGTTGCGACACCTGCTTGAGCAGGGCATCACCCGCCGGGTGGCCCAGCGTGTCATTGACCTGCTTGAAGCGATCAAGATCAAGTATGAACACCGCGCAGACCCGCTGCTCCATGACCCGGGCGGTCAGTATCTTCTCAAGCATGATCGACATCTGCAGCCGGTTGGACAGGCCCGTCAGCGAATCATAATGCGCCAGGCGCGTGACCTTTTCTTCGGACAGACGCCGTTCGGTGAGGTCGCTCCCCGATCCGCGGAAGCCCTGAAAATTATCGAAATCATCATACACCGGCAAGCCGTTGATTGACCACCAACGCTCGTCCTCACCTTTGGTTGCAGCCCGCACCGCCAGCTCCTGAAACGAGGAACGGGTGGACATGTGAAACGTCAAGGTCCGCTCGTTTTCCTGCGCCTGGCCATCAAGGATAAACAGCTCGGCAAAGGGCCGCCCGAGCAATCGCGCACTGTCGCGGCCGAGCACCTCGCCGATTGTCGCGGAAACATAGGTTATCGCACCCCTGCGGTCAGTTTCCCAGAACCAGCCCTGGCGGGTCTGTTCATAATCAGACAGGATCAGCTCTGCACGCTGCCGGGCGCGTTCCACCAATTCCAGCTGGGCCTGTGATTTACGATTCTGGATCATTTTGCGCAGGCTGAGATAACTACCTGCCGCTCCGCCGACTGTAACGCCAAGCAGACCAATCGGATCAAGATTGATCAGCACCAACCCCAGCCACAATCCGACCTGACTTGCCACCATAGCGGGCAGCCTGCTGCTGCACTGGATGCAGGCAATAATCCCGACGAGGACAATGGAAGCCAGTCCGTAACTGTTTGTGCCGTGTAGTATCCAATGCGCTATGCCCGCGCCGAACAGCAGCATGGGCAGCGCGACTGAAACCCCAACCAGCCTCATCCGTTCGCGCTCTGTGCGTTCGGCCAACCGTTCATAACGCGAAGTCCAGCGCGAAAGGCCCGCGCCCAGAACTCCCAGTCCAAGAAGTGCTGCAGCTGTGATCGGGGGCAGAGAAAAGCTGGCAAGTGCTGTTCCCAAAATGGCGGTCATCATCACCGGGGCCATGATCCACCAGTCATCCGGCAGAGCATACTGCTCGATGAATCGTTGCGTGCGCACCCGCGCCGTGGTCGCCGATTTGCGCGAAGGGGCTGCGGCATGCACAGGAGTTTTGGCACGCACTTTTGCGCGCTGCTCCTCCCCCGGCAGAACCTCAGCTTCACTCA
>JANOYZ010000016.1:0-3392 GCA_031429135.1 Novosphingobium sp.
GGAGTTTCGGGCACTGTTTTGTGGGGTTGCGGGATCGGGATTCTACAAGCTCAGCCTGAGGGGGTCTGTTTTTTTGGGTTTATGAACTTGCGGAACTCTGATTATTTCCGCTCAGGCTGAGCCTGTCGAAGCCCGCGCACAACCTCACCCACGCCTCAGCTCTAATTCTGCGAAACCACCGGCGTCGGCTTAACCTCATCGGCGCTGACCATGCGCGGCGTCGGTCCCTTGGCGATAACCGCCGCGAGCTGCTTGGTCTGCGGGCACATTTTGCCGCACAGCGTGGTCAACCTTGCCAGCGAGCGCTTGGCCTTTTCGACCGCGCCCTTTTCCACCAGCGCCGTGCCTTCGCCAGTGATCGCCTCGATATTCTGCGGATCCTGCACCAGCGCGACGCGGTAATAGTGCAGCGCCTTGCCCTGCATGCCCTGACGGCGGGTGGCATCGGCGAGTTCAAGCATTACAGGCACACTGCCCGGTTGGATCGCCAGCGCGGCCTCGTAATGATCAATCGCCTGATCAATCTGGCCAGCCGCCACTGCCCCGCGTCCCTCTTCAACCAGCGCAGCAGCGCGCGGATCGAGCACGGTGGACGGCGCGGAATAGAGCACAGATGCGGTCAGGCCAAAGGCAAGTGAAAGGGCCAGCGCGGCAGGTGTGTAGCGCATCAATATCTCCCTGACCGTGGGCCGGATCAAAGGCTCATTCGTGGTCATGTTCGCGCATTGCTATCACACCGAAAATAAACGTGCGATGAAAAACCCATCCATACCATCATGCGCAGGCGTGAGCCGCATTCCGGGGCCGCGCGCAACGCCTGCACCAAGCATGGGCAATTCCGCCCGCCAACCGGGATGACGCGCAAGAAAATCACCCACTTGGCCCGCGCCTTCATCATCGAGCAGAGAACAGGTGACATAGATCAGCCGACCACCGGGGCGGACCAGCTTGGCCCCGACATCTAGCAGGTACGATTGCAGAGCGACCAGCTTGGCCAGCCCATCGGGCTTGAGCCGCCAGCGCGCCTCGGGATTGCGCCGCCAGGTGCCGGTACCCGAACACGGTGCATCGACCAGCACGAGATCTGCGCGGCGCTGCCAATCATCGAGCGCGGCTTGTTCGCGCTGCGGATCGAGCAGGCGCGGTTCGATAATCGTGGCCCCGGCACGTGCCGCGCGCTGTGGCAGCTGCGACAGGCGGCGACGATCGGTATCGCAGGCAAGGATGGTGCCGCGATTGTCCATGGCGGCAGCGAGGCTGAGCGACTTGCCCCCTGCCCCGGCGCACAGATCGACCACCAGTTCACCCGGCTTGGCAGCCGCTGCTTCACAGGCAAGCTGTGAGCCTGAGTCCTGCACCTCGATTGCGCCGGACTTGAAGGCTTCCCACTGATCGATCTGGGTGCCCGAAGGAAAGCGCAAGGCATGGGCCGCGACCGTTTTTTCACCCTCCAGCGGCAGATCGAGCGTTCCGGCTTTCAGCGCATTGATCCGCACATCAAGCGGCGCACGGCCAAGCAGGGCTTTCGCCTCGGCACCTTCAATGCCCGATGAGGCCAGTGCTTTCTTCAGCCAGAATGGTGAGATGCCGCCAGACGCGCTTGGTTCGCCCGGCACGATAGGCTGGGGCCCGTGCGTCGAGCCATCAAACAGTGCGGCCAGTACAGGATCGGCATGAGCCAGTTGCAGCATCGCTGCACGGCCAGATACCGGCACTTCCCCGCAGGCGCGGATCGCTGAATAGGCCAGTTCACGCACGGCCCGCCGATCACCGCTGCCGGCAAAGCGGCGGGTCTTGAACCATTCGGAGATGATCCGGTCCGCCGGTGCGCCATTACTGCGGGCAGCGGCGATAATAAGGTCAAGGATCTCGATGCCCGCCTGAACGCGCGCGGCGGGGGTCATGTCAAAGCCTCAGCGTGACGGATAATTAGGCGCTTCGCGCGTGATCGACACGTCATGAACATGGCTTTCCTGGAGGCCGGCATTGGTAATGCGCACAAATTGTGCCTTGGTGCGAAGATCGTCGATGGTGGCAGAGCCGGTATAGCCCATCGCTGCCTTGATGCCGCCGACCAGCTGATGAATGACATCCTTGGCCGGGCCCTTGAATGGCACTTGCCCCTCGATGCCTTCGGGAACCAGCTTCATCTGGTCCTTGATATCGCCCTGAAAATAGCGGTCCGCCGAGCCGCTGCCCATGGCACCAACCGAACCCATGCCGCGATAGGACTTGTAAGCGCGGCCCTTGAACAGGAAGGTTTCGCCGGGAGCCTCGGTGGTGCCCGCCAGCAGCGATCCGACCATGATCGTCGATGCGCCAGCAGCAATGGCCTTGGCAGCATCACCCGAAGTGCGCAGGCCGCCATCGGCAATAACCGGCACCCCGGCCTTGTCGGCTTCTTCGGCAGCATCCATGATCGCGGTGAGCTGCGGTACGCCGACGCCAGCGACAATGCGGGTGGTGCAGATCGAACCCGGACCGATACCGACTTTGAGCGCATCGGCCCCGGCATCGATCAGTGCCTTGGCGGCTTCGGCAGTGGCAATGTTGCCAGCAATGACCTGCGCCGAGTTTGACAGTTTCTTGACCCGTTCTACCGCCCTTGCAACGTCCTTGTTATGCCCATGCGCGGTATCAATGATCACCACATCGCATTCCGCCGCCAGCAGCGCCTCGGTGCGTTCAAAGCCCTTGTCGCCCACGGTGGTGGCGGCGGCAACGCGCAAGCGGCCAGCCTCATCCTTGGTCGCCTCGGGATAGGTTATTGCCCGCTCCATATCCTTCACCGTGATCAGGCCGATGCAGCGGTAAGCATCATCGACCACCAGCAGCTTTTCGATGCGGCGGTGATGTAGCAACTTCTTGGCATCAAGCTGGCTGACGCCGGGCTTCACCGTGGCGAGGCCTTCATGCGTCATCAGTTCGCGCACCGGCTGGGCCGGATTGGCGGCAAAGCGCACATCACGGTTGGTCAGGATGCCGACCAGCTTGCCGCCCGCTTCCACCACCGGAATGCCGCTGATGCGGTTGGCGAGCATGATCGCCTGCGCCTCGCCCAGCGTTGCGTCGGGCGAAATCGTGATCGGATTGACCACCATGCCGCTCTCAAACCGCTTCACTGCGCGCACTGCTGCGCATTGCTCCTCGATGGAAAGGTTGCGGTGAAGCACGCCGATGCCGCCAAGCTGTGCCATGACAATCGCCATGTCAGCCTCTGTCACGGTGTCCATAGCCGATGAAATAACCGGTATATTCAAAGAGATAGACCGCGTCAGCCGGGTGCGGGTATCCGCCATCGATGGAACAATATCGGACTCGGCCGGACGCAGCAGGACGTCATCAAAGGTAAGACCGAGGGGGATATCCATATGCGCCACTTTCAGGGTCTG
>JANOYZ010000017.1:0-6348 GCA_031429135.1 Novosphingobium sp.
GATTGGCTGCGCGGGCTTTCGGAGCCGTCCATGTTGATCGGCAGGCCGATGACCATGCCCTTGATCGAGCGTTCGGCGATCAGCGCCGCCAGCTGCGCCTTGTCAGCCATGAATTTTCCGCGTGCCAGCGTCTTGCCCGGACTGGCAAAGCGCCAGCCGGCGTCGCAAAAAGCGGTGCCGATGGTTCGGGTGCCCAGATCCAGCGCCAGCAGGCCGCCGCCCGCAGGGAGCGCATCGCGAAAGGCGAGGGCGCTGTCGGTGATCAAATGCGGTGCGGCTTCATCGCTTGGCGGGAGCCTTCGCCGCATCGTGCAATTCATCTTCGTGGCGCGAGGAGTGGCGCTCGAGCAGGATCTTGATCATCGCCACCAGCGGATCGGCCAGCGCGAGGCCCAGGATGCCGAACAGCGCCCCCATGATCAGCTGGGCACCAAGCACCAGAGCAGGCGCGAGGTCTACCGTCTTTTTCGCTACCATCGGCACGATGATATTGCCGTCCACAGTCTGGACGACAATATAGACGAGGATGCAGTACAGCCCCATGTTGGTGCCGCCAGAAAAGCCGACCAGGACCATGATCAGGCCAGATATGGGCGCGCCGACATTGGGCAGGAAGGCCAGCAGACCGGTCAGCAAACCGAGCAGTCCGGCCATGGGAACGCCGTAAAGCGCCAGCATCAGCCAGGTGCCAACGCCCTCGATCACCATGCCCAGCAGCCGTCCGAACATCAGCCGCCGCAGGCCTTTGCCCATCAGCGCGGCGGTGCCATGGAAATGGTTGCGTTCTGCGATGGGCAGCATCCAGGCGACACCGCGCTGATAGAGCCGCGGCTCGGCGGCGATATAGATGCCCAGTACCGCGATCAGGAACAGCGTCGTCGCGGCGCCCAAAATGCCGCCCACCGCGCGGGTGAGCTGGCCGACTCCGCCCAGCGCCTGCTGGGCAATGCTTTGCAAGTCGGCAGCCTTGATCGCCATTCCATGCGCCTCGAGCCAGGTCAGCGCGCGCAGGGCTTGCGATTCGATGGTTGCGGGCAGTTGCGCGGCTTGCAGAGCCAGCTGACTGCCGGTGAAATAGGCCGTCCACATCAGAAATCCGATGGCGGCGAGCAGCACAATCGTCACCCGGATGCCGCGCCCCAAAGGCAGGACTCGCCCCAGCAGACGCGCCCCGCCATCGATCATCGCGGCAAAGACTAGCCCGCCAAAGATGACCAGCAGCGGTTGCGCCATGAACACAGTCAGCACCACCATGCTCGCCATGCCGATCCACACGGCGGCGCGTTTTATCTCGTTGCGCAACACCGGATCAGTGAAATCGGCCGGACCGGCAGCCCGGGCCTTGGTTGGCGGGGTCGGGGCAGAGGCGCTGTCCTCGCTCACTTGGCTTTTCCTGTGCTGGTTATCGAAGGCCGCAGGCTGCTCCATGCGCGGTCGGAACGCAAGGCTCCCCACCAGGTCAGCGGGTTCAAGCTCTCCTTGCCGTTAAGCGAAAAGGTGATGAATTCCGCGCGTCCGCCAATATTCGAGAGCGCCACCGGGCCATCAAGGCCATCGGGCAGAGGAAAGCGGCTGTCGGCGGAATGATCGCGGTTGTCGCCCATCACCCAGACATGGCCTTCGGGGACAGTGACTTCGTCAAAGCTTTCGATCGAGCCGTCGCCGGTGCGATAGATCAGATAGGTCGCGCCGTTGGGCAGCGTTTCACGGTAAGTGCCGGGCTCAAGCACCTGCTCGCCAGAGGGCAGCTTCACGCGGGCCGCCGGCAGATGGTTATAGCAATAATATGGCCCCATGCCGTCATCGCAGCGCAGCGCCTCGTCCGCCGGAATGCGCTTGGGCGGTTCGATCAGCTGCGGCACCGGCTGGCCATTGAGCGAGAGCGCGCCGTCCTTCATGCTGATCCGGTCGCCCGGCAGCGCGATCACGCGCTTGATCAGGTCTTCGTTGCGGTTTTTGGGAACGATGATGACGATGTCGCCATATTCGGGTCTGGCCCCCCAGACGCGCCAGGTGCCGCGCGGCAGCACATGGAAACTCGCCGAGGTCCAGTTCCAGCCATAGGGATATTTGCTCACCACCAGCCGGTCGCCGACCAGCAGACCCGGCATCATCGAGATCGAGGGGATGTAGAACGGCTTGGCGATAAAGCTGTGGAATGTCAGTACGCCCAGCAGCATCAGCACCAGCCCGCGCAATTCAGCGAGCCAGTCAACCTTGTCCTTCGCCTGCGGGGAGGGAGCAATCGCGGCGGCACGAATCGGGCTGTCATTGGTCAAAGCTGTGTCACTCACAGGAGAAGTCATAAAGGGCGGGCCTCGATCACCACGAAGGCCTGCGCCCATGGGTGATCATCGGTGAGCGTCAGGTGAACATGTGCCTCATGCCCTGCTGGCGTGATCGCCGCAAGCCGCAGCGCCGCGCCGCCGGTCAGCGCCAGCGTTGGCGCGCCGCTCTTGGCATTGACCACGCCGATATCGCGCATGAACACCCCCGCCTTGAAGCCGGTGCCGACCGCCTTGGAGAAAGCCTCCTTGGCGGCAAAACGCTTGGCCAGTGTTCCGGCCTTGGTGAACGGACGGCGATTGGCCTTGGCGCGCTCGATCTCGGTAAACACGCGGAGTTCAAAGCGTGTCCCAAAGCGAGAGAGCGAGTTTGCGATGCGCTCAATGTTGCAGAGGTCAGAGCCGATGGCGATGATCATACACTTATCCTGAGCCTGTCGAAGGACGCGCATCATCCATCAGATCGCGCATCCGCCGCACCGCGTGTTCCAGTCCGGTGAAGATCGCCTCGCCAATCAGGTAATGCCCGATGTTAAGCTCGGCGAGCTGCGGGATGGCGGCCACGGGCTGGACGTTATCGTAGGTCAGGCCGTGTCCGGCATGCGGCTCGATGCCATTGACCACGGCCAGCGCGGCCATATCGGCGATGCGCTTCAGTTCGACGGCGCGCGCCTCGCCTTCCGCATGGGCATATTCGCCGGTGTGAAACTCGACCACCGGCGCGCCGAGCCGCATCGCGGCCTCCAGCTGGCGCACTTCAGGGGCGATGAACAAGGAGACGCGGATGCCCTCGTCGGCAAGGCGGCTGACGATGGGGGCAAGACGGTTGTGCTGTCCGGCGGCATCCAGCCCGCCCTCGGTGGTGCGCTCCTCGCGCCGTTCGGGAACGATGCAGGCGGCGTGAGGACGATGGCGCAGGGCGAATTCCACCATCTCGTCGGTCGCGGCCATTTCAAAGTTCAGCGGCAGGTCGGTCGCCGCCTGGATGCGGGCGATATCCTCGTCGCGGATATGGCGGCGGTCTTCGCGCAGATGCGCGGTGATGCCGTCGCCGCCGACCGCCGCGACGATTTGCGCCGCGCGCACCGGATCGGGATGATCCCCGCCGCGCGCGTTGCGGATTGTGGCGACGTGATCGATGTTCACGCCGAGTCTGAGACGGCCTGATGTCATCATGGCGTGGTCACGGTTTTATGCGGCTCCCCGGCTTTACCGCCTCGCTCGCAGCCAGTTCTGGCGGCAGCTCTTCAGCGGCATAGGTCGGCAGGCTGAGCGCGATCAACGGAAAGAACGGCACCCCCAGATCGACCTCACCGGCAGAGCGATCAACCAGCGCGGCGGCGGCAATCACCTTACCCCCGGCGAGATTGATCGCCTTTATCGCCTCGCGGCTGGAAAGCCCGGTGGTGACGACATCCTCGACCATCAGCACCTTATCTCCCGGTTCGATGGCAAAGCCCCGACGCAGGCCGAAAGTGCCTTCGGGGCGCTCGACGAACATCGCCTCGACTCCCAGCGCGCGGCCCATTTCATGGCCGATGATCACCCCGCCCATCGCCGGCGATATCACCTTGGTGATCGCCTTGCGGATGTCTCTTGGCAGCGTTGCGGCAAGCGCCATGGCGAGGCGGCTGGCCCTTTCCGGGTCCATCAGCACACGCGCGCATTGCAGGTAATGGGCGCTGTGACGGCCTGATGAGAGCAGGAAATGACCTTCCAGCAAGGCCTTGCTGTCACGGAACTCGGCCAGAACCTCATCATCCTGCATTTTGAGCGCAACTCCATGGTCGACGGGAATGGAAAAACACCCGCAATTCGGACTCTGTCAAAAATATCCCCTAGAGGCGCTTGAGGTGCCCCGCAAGCGCGCGTATAGGCCCGTCAAATTCGGCCTCATCGAGGCAAGAGGGGCATTCATGAAACACTCTTGCCGACATTGGAAAGCGGAAAGCTGAGCAGTGATGATTATTGGCGATAGAGTCCGCCGTGCGGGTTCGGCCCTCAGGGCCCTTGGACTGACATTGGGTGTAGCACTTGCCTCATCGGCGGCGCATGCGCAGGAAGCGGCGGCATCGGCTGTAGCCTCGGCCAGCCCAGCTGCTGCTGCCGGTGGCTATGTGCCGATGATGCCAACCCCGGGTGTCGGAATGCCGGTTGATGGTGGCCTGGGGTTCCAGCCGCAATATACCGAAGACGGTCAATATGCCCTGTGGTTCCACGACATTCTGCTGCTGCCGCTGGCGATCATTATCAGCCTTTTCGTGCTGCTGCTGCTGATCTGGGTGGTGATTCGCTATCGCAAGGCGCGGAACCCGGTGGCATCCAAGACCAGCCATAACACGGCGATCGAGATTATCTGGACGGTGCTGCCGGTACTTATTCTCGTTGCCATTGCCATTCCTTCGATCAAACTGCTGGCCAAGCAGTTCAAGCCGGCACCGGAAAATGCGCTGACCATCAAGGCGACCGGCAACCAGTGGTTCTGGACCTACACCTATCCCGATAACGGCGGCATCGAGGTTAACAGCTACATGCTTAACCTGCCAGGGCAACCCAAGATCAACGCCGATGTGCGTGAGGTTGGCTCTCAGCCGTGGGACGGCCCCTCGCACCTTGAGGTGGATAACCGCATGGTCGTGCCGGTGAACGAGCCGATCCGCATCCAGACCATCGGTTCCGATGTGATCCACGCCTTTGCCGTGCCATCGCTGTGGTTCAAGCTCGACGCGGTTCCGGGACGCATCAATGAAAAGGTGCTGACCATCACCCGCGAAGGCGTCTATTACGGCCAGTGCTCCGAACTGTGCGGTGCGCGTCATGGCTATATGCCGATTGCGGTTGAAGTGGTGAGCCGCGCAAAGTTCAACGCCTGGGTGCTGACGCATTCGGGCGGCGTGATCGATCATCAGCCCAAACCTGCGGCGGCTCCTGCTGCATCAGGCGCACCTGTTGCTTCCGCTTCCCCAGCCGCTTCCGCTTCCGCCTCCCCAGCCGCTTCAGCCTCAACCGCGCCCGGCGCCTGAGCATCATCGAAACAAGGTTCGTAACCCATGGCTAACACCGCTCACGATCATGCTCACGACGATGGGCATGACCATGACCACAAGCCGGCTTTTTTCGCCCGCTGGTTCATGTCGACCAACCACAAGGATATCGGCACCCTCTATCTGATCTTCGCGATTTTCGCCGGGATGATCGGTGGTGCCTTTTCCGGCATGATGCGGCTGGAGCTGGCAGATCCCGGCATCCAGTATCTGGCGACCTTCTCGCATTGGTTCGGGGTCAAGAACCCGAGTTTCGATGAGCAGCTCCACCTGTGGAACGTGCTGATCTCTGCCCACGGCCTGATCATGGTGTTCTTCATGGTCATGCCCGCACTGATCGGTGGCTTCGGCAACTGGTTCGTGCCGCTGATGATCGGCGCGCCCGACATGGCCTTCCCGCGGATGAACAACATTTCGTTCTGGATGACCGTCGCGGGCTTCTGCTCGCTGATGGCTTCGGCCTTTGTTCCGGGCGGTACTGGTCAGGGCGCCGGCATCGGCTGGACCGCCTATGCGCCGCTCTCCACTTCGGGTTCGGCCGGACCTGCGGTCGATTTCGCGATCTTCTCGCTGCACCTTGCCGGTGCTGCTTCGATCATGGGTGCGATCAACTTCATCACCACCATTTTCAACATGCGTGCTCCGGGCATGACGCTGCACAAGATGCCGCTGTTCGTCTGGTCGGTGCTGGTCACTGCCTTCCTGCTGCTGCTCGCGCTGCCGGTGCTGGCTGCGGCGATCACCATGCTGATTACCGATCGCAACTTCGGCACGACCTTCTTCGATGCGGCCGGCGGCGGTGATCCGGTGCTGTTCCAGCATCTGTTCTGGTTCTTCGGCCACCCCGAAGTCTACATCATGATCCTGCCGGGCTTCGGCATCATCAGCCAGATTATCTCGACCCACTCGAACAAGCCGGTGTTCGGCTATCTCGGCATGGCCTATGCCATGGTCGCGATCGGCTTCATCGGCTTCCTCGTCTGGGCCCATCACATGTTCACCGCCGGCCTGGATGTGAA
>JANOYZ010000018.1:0-7584 GCA_031429135.1 Novosphingobium sp.
GTTCGGCGATGTCGGCGACGGTCCCTGCGGGGAGCGCTTCGACGATCAGTTCGCGGACGTGATCGTTCAGTTCGGCGAAGACTTCCGGCCCCATGAGGTCGGTAATCGCGCGGGCAAGTTCGGGGCGCTCATCGGCGTCCAGCAGCTCGAACAGATCGGCGATATCGGCGTGGTGGAGCGGTTCGACCAGATCATAGACCGCATCGCGCTCGCCAGCATCAAGTGCATCGCGCACCCGCCGGACGAATTCGGGCTTGAGGGTGTTTTCCTCATCGAGGCTTTCGGATTCGCGCGCGTCCGCCACCGCATCAGCGGCCTCATGCAGCAGCGTGTTATCGAGTTCCTCGGGGTTCATGGTGCCCGGTCTAGGCCGGGATTTGGCAATTGCAACCTGGCCAATAGAGACTGGGGGGGCAAAGCCAATGCGTGACTTTATCGGCTGCCGTCTTATAGGAAGCGCAAAATCACAGGAGATTCCCCATGGCTGACGAATATCTGACCCTTTCACTGAGCTCAGGCGGCGACGTCAAAATCAAGCTCCGTTCCGATCTGGCCCCCGGCCATGTTGCGCGGATCAAGGAGCTGGCGGGCGAAGGCTTTTATGACGGCGTCAAGTTCCACCGCGTCATCCCGGGCTTCATGGCGCAGGGCGGCTGCCCTAATGGCACCGGCATGGGCGGATCGGACAAGCCCGATCTGCAGGCTGAATTCAACGACGAACCGCATGTTCGCGGCGTCTGCTCGATGGCCCGCTCCAGCGCGCCGCATTCGGCCAACAGCCAGTTCTTCATCTGCTTTGATGATGCCCGCTTCCTTGACAAGCAGTACACTGCATGGGGCGTGGTCGAAGAGGGCATGGAGCATGTCGATGCGCTGCCCAAGGGCGAACCACCGCGCGAGCCGGGCAAGATCGTCAAGGCAAGCGTCAGCGAGGGCTGAGCCGTCAGGCCGGGAAGCACCATGCTACCGGAACGCAGCATTGCCGGGGTCCTGCGGGGTCACGGCTGGCTGCTGGTGCCGGTGCTGCTGGTCTGGCTGCTGCTGCTGCGGCCGGTCAACGATGTCGACATATTCTGGCAGCTGCGGCTGGGTGATCTTATGCTCGATGGCGGGCATCTTATCACCCGCGAGCCGTTTTCTGCCACACACCTGAATGAACCGCTGCCGCAGCTGTCGGTGCTGGCGCAGCTCCTGCTGGCGCTGGTGCGGCGGATCGCTGGCTGGCGCGGGGTGCAGCTGATCGATGCCTTGGCATGGAGCGGCGGCTTCGTTGCGGCTGGGCTGGCAGCACGGCGGCGCGGGGCCGGGAATCTGGCACTGGGTCTGGCGCTGGTAGTCTGCATCGCCGTGGCTTTCCCGTTTTCCGGTCTGCGCCCGCAAAGCTTTGCCGTCCTGGGTTTTGGCCTGTTGCTACTGTTGATGCAGCACCAGAAGCTGCGGTTAGGCAAGTGGCTTGGTCTGGGGGCTGTGCTGCTGGTGCTGTGGCAGAACCTGCACCCCTCGGTCAGCGTCGCGACGATCTATCTGGCAGCGCACGGCGGTGTTGGCTGGCTGGCATGGCTGACGAAACGGAATGCGCCGCCCTGGGGTGAGACAGCGTTGTGCCTGATCGCCGCATTGGCCACTTTCGCCACCCCGGCGGGGCTGAGTGTGCTGGCCGTATCGCTCGCCAATGCGCAAATGAGCGTCGCCATGGGAGCAACCGAGTGGCTATCGCTGCTTGATCCGGCGAGCCGAGCATTCCTGCCGTGGTTCGCGGTGCTGCACGGTGTGATTGCCGTGCTGGTGTTTCAGCACCGCCGCACCATCGATCTGGCAGACCTTGCCGGGGCGACGGTCTTTCTGGCCATGGCGCTGGTTTCGGCGCGGTTCATGCTGTTCTGGGCGCTGGCGCTGGTGCCGGTGGTTGCGGGACTCGAACCGCAAGATGGTAAAGCCGCAGGCAGGGCCGCCAACCGCGCCGGACTGCTGATTTATCCCGCCGGAGCCGCGCTGGCGCTGCTGCTGGCGATTGTGCGCGGCCCGGTCACCATGGATAGCGGAATTCCGGTGCAGGGCATCGAACAGCTGAAAGCGGCGGGCATCAAGGGCACCATCTTTTGCGGTTTCCCCTTTGGCGGCCCGGTGATCGACGCCGGCTGGCCAGATTGGCAGGTCGGTTTTGATGGACGTTACTGGCGTTATTCCGCTGCCGAATGGGGGCTTTATCGCGGTATCCTTGCGGGCAAGGCAGACCTCGCCGCGATCACAGCGCACTATCGTCCGGCGGCATGGCTGCTTTCGGCGGTCACCGACCCTGCGCTCATCACAGCGCTTCGAGCAGACAAGGCCAACTGGCGCGAGATTAAGGCTGATGCTACCAGCGTGGTCTTTATACCCCGGCCTTGAGCAGCCAGTCGTGAAACAGCCGGACCGGCCTGGTTTGCAAGGCCCGCGGGCGGCAGACGAACCAGTAGCTATAGGGGCTCTCGACCGTCACATCATAGAGCCGTGCCAGCCGGGCATCGCCCGAACGCACGAAATGATCGTCATGCATGATGGCGATGCCAAGGCCCTGGGCGGCGGCCTCAAGGATCAGCTGGCCTGAATCGAAATGATCGATCGACGCCGGTTCCAGTGCTTCCAGCTGCATTGCCTGCTTCCAGGCGGTAAAGCTTTCGGGCAGATCGTGGTGGATCAGGAAGGTCTGGTGTGAGAGCTTGTTCAGGTCTGGCCTATTGCCCAGCTCTTCGGCCAGTGCTTTTGAGGTGATCGCGAAGACCTGATTATGATCGAGCTGGAAGGAATAGAGCGCCTCGTCCGGCTCGCGCGCCAGCACGATCGCGGCATCGAGCGTATCGCCCAGCCGGTTATCGAGATGCGGCCCGGTATCAACATCGATATGCAACTGCGGGTGGAGCCTGCGCAGTTCGAGCAAGTGCGGGAACAAACGCTGCTCGCCGAACAGCGATGGCACACCCAGATGCAGGCGCAGCACCTGCCCGCTTACCACTTGCGATTCGACAGCCTCGGCCAGATCCTCAAGACTGGGGTTGACCGCATCGAAAAAGGCCTGACCATCCTCAGTCAGCTTCAGCGACTGATGCTGTCGCAGGAACAGCTTCTTGCCAACGAAGTCCTCAAGGCTTTGCAGCCGGCGCGACAGCGCGGAAGGACTCAGGCCAAGCTCACTCGCTGCCGCTTTGGCTGAACCGGAACGGACGACGCGGACAAAGGCTTCGAGCGCGCGAAGGGGCGGGAGGCGGCGCATCTGTGCTACGCGTCCGAAGTTTCGTGTTGCTGCGGGGGGTGCAGTCGCAGCCGGGTGACGTGGCGCTGATTGCCGGCGGTAACTTCCAGTCTCCAGCCGCTGTCATGCAGCAGCATGGCACCCACTGGCGGCACCTGTTCGGCGAGCAGCGAGGCCAGCCCGCCCAGCGTATCGACATCCTCATCCACCTGGCCAAGGCGCGGGTCGATGCGGGCACCAACATCCTCCAGTTCGGCGCGGGCGTCGGCATCCCACATGCCGCCCTCGATCAGCACCAGCAGTTCCTCAGGCGCATCGTCATGCTCATCCTCGATATCGCCGACGATTTCCTCGACCAGATCCTCGATGGTGACGAGGCCTTCGGTGCCCGAATATTCATCAAACACCACGGCCAGATGCATCCGGCTGGCGCGCATATCTGCCAGCACATCAAGCGCCGAGCGCGATTGTGGCACGAACAGCGGCTGTCGCATCAGCACGGTCCAGTCCTTCGGCGGGGGTTTGCCACCAGACTTGCCGCCGACCAGAAACGGGAACACGTCCTTGATGTGGATCATGCCTTTGATCTCATCGAGGCTTTCGCCATAGACCGGCATGCGGCTGTGGCCATGTTCGGCAAAGGCACCGATGACTTCCTCCCAGCTTGCAGCGGCGGGGACCGCGATGATCTCACGGCGCGGGATCGATACATCATCGACGTCGGTCTCGCTGAAATGCAGCAGGTTGCGCAGCATCTGGCGCTCAAGCGGGGAAAGATCACCGACCGGGCCCGGGCTGGCATCTTCTTCATGCTCATCAATTGCTTCTTCAAGCTGTGCGCGCAGGCTCTGATCGTGGCCATAACCCAGCAGGCTGCGGAGTGTTCCCCACAGCGTGGCCCTACTATCCGAGTCTCCAGTTCCGCCTTCAGCCATCGAACAGGTCAGTCCCTTAAAGCAGCACCCGGTTGCAAATGCCTCAATCGCTATATGGGTTGGCGATCCCCATGCTGGCAAGCGCCTTTATTTCCAGCGCTTCCATATCGGCAGCATGTTGCGGCGATATTTCATGATCATATCCGGCAAGGTGGAGCAGGCCGTGAATGATCAGATGCGTTGCGTGATGTTCAAGGCTGATGCCCTTTTCCTGTGCTTCCCGCGTGCAGGTTTCCAGCGCCATGGCTATATCACCGAGCAGTTCGGGCGGGGCGTCATCCCCCCCAACCCGCCCCAGGGCGAGCAGATCGGCGCGCTCCAGCATCGGGAACGACAGCACATTGGTGGGCTTGTCCTTCGCGCGCCACTGCCGGTTCAGTGCATGAACCTCGGCGTCATCGGCAAGCAGCAGGCTGGCTGACAGGCGAGGGTTGGCGAGTTCAGGTGCGACGAAACTCGCCGCCTCAGCTGCGGCAAAGGCGAGGTCGGCCCAATCGGTGGCGGCGGGCCAAGAGGCTTCGATGGCTATTTCGAGTGACAGCATGACATAGGGCTAGGGTAGCGTGAGGGCTTCGACAAGCCCGTGCGCCCGACCAGTCCTCACCCATCCTTCCCCTCATAAGCCTCGACTATCCGCCCGACGATCGGGTGGCGCACCACATCGGCGACGGTGAACCGCGTCACCGCAATCCCCTCCACACCTTCAAGCCGTTTGACTGCATCGGCCAGCCCTGAATGTTCGACCCCGCCCGGTATATCGACCTGCTTGGGATCGCCGCAGACCACCATGCGGCTGTTCTGGCCAAAGCGGGTGAGGAACATTTTCATCTGGGCGGGCGTGGTGTTCTGCGCTTCATCGAGGATGACGAAGGCATCGGCCAATGTGCGCCCGCGCATGAAAGCAATCGGCGCGATCTCGATCTCGCCATTGGCCAGCCTGCGCTCGACCTGTTCGGGCGGCATGCAATCATACAGCGCATCGTAAAGCGGGCGCAGATAGGGATCGACCTTTTCCTTCATGTCACCGGGCAGGAAGCCCAGCCGCTCGCCCGCTTCGACTGCCGGGCGGGAAAGGATCAGGCGCTGCACAGATCCGGTCATCAGCTGGCTGACCGCCTGCGCCACCGCGACATAGGTCTTGCCGGTACCCGCTGGCCCCAGCGCGAAGATGATGTCATCGCGCGCCAGCGCCTGCATATATTCGATCTGCATGGCAGAGCGCGGCAGGATCACTTTCTTGCGGGTGCGGATCATCACCGAAGGCGAGCCGAGATCGCCGGTGACGATGCCTTCGAGCGTCGGCTCGTTCGACATGGCGATCAGTGCCTCGACCGCGCCGACATCCAGTTCATGCCCTTGCAGCAGGCGCTGGTGCATGGCTTTGAGCACTTCACGGGCGCGCGCGACAGCATCGGTGCTGCCTTCAATCTGGATACGATTGCCGCGAGCCGCGATATAGATGCCAAGCCGGTTCTCCAGCAGGACCAGATTGGCGTCGAACTGTCCGAATAACGCGCCAAGCACGGCGGGCTCATCGAATTCAAGTTCAGCCCTCGCACGTTTCGGCGGCTCGGGCTTGAGATGCGTCACATTAGGGACGCGAGCGGTTTTGCGGGTCATGCGCTCCTTTCGAGAAGGGCTGCCGGGTCGCAGCCCACAAGCTGAAGATAGGCGCGCGATTGTTACAGGCAAGCGTCAGGTGTGAGAGGACTGTGGAATATATTCGGGCGTGGGCGCTGGGCAACAGAGAGTTGGGCGAAGGTAGCTCGCGGCCTTCGACAAGTTCAGGCTGAGCGGACCTTGGAAATCAAACTAAGACCCGCTCATGCTGAGCTTGTCGAAGCACACGCGCAAATCAGGCCGCATATACCTGCTACAGCCGTCCACTGAGCGAGTTCGGCCCCGCCTCGATCAGTTCAACGCGAACCAGATCGCCAATCGATGCGCTGCCCAGGAAATGCACCGATTGCAGCCATGGTGACTTGCCGAGCATCTGGCCTTCGCGGCGGCCGGGCCGGTCAACCAGCACCTCGCAGGTACGCCCGACAGTACCCTGATTGAAGGCCAGGCTGCTTTTCTGCAGCGCGGCCTGCAATCTCTGGAGCCGCTCGTCCATCACTGCGCCCGCGATCTGGCCATCCATCGTTGCCGCCGGAGTTCCGGGTCGGGGGCTGTATTTGAAGCTGAAGCACTGGGCGTAGCCGACTTGTTCCACCAGCGCGATGGTCTCGGCAAATTCGGCCTCGGTCTCACCGGGAAAGCCGACGATGAAATCGCCCGACAGGGCGATGTCGGAACGCACCGCACGGGCGCGGTCCAGTATCTTGAGATAGCTTTCCACCGTATGGCTGCGGTTCATCGCTTTCAGCACCCGGTCGCTGCCTGATTGCACCGGCAGGTGGAGGAACGGCATCAGTTTGTCGACCTCGGCATGGGCGATCAGCAGGCCTTCGGTCATGTCCGCCGGGTGGCTGGTAGTGTATCGGATGCGGCGCAAATCAGCGATTTCAGCAAGGCTGCGGATCAGGCCATCCAGCCCCACCGCGCTGCCCTTAATATCCTGTCCAGTCCACGCATTCACATTCTGTCCGAGCAGCGTGATCTCCTTGGCCCCGGCCTGCACCAGCCGCTGCGCTTCGGCAATCAGATCGGCATAAGGCCGCGAGATTTCCGCGCCGCGCGTATAGGGCACCACGCAATAGGTGCAGAACTTGTCGCAACCCTCCTGCACGGTGAGGAAGGCCGAGGCACCCACTTTGCGCCGCGCGGGCAGCACATCGAATTTGGTCTCAGTGGGCATATCGGTATCAACCGAGCGCCGCCCCGCCACCGCCTCGTCCAGCATCGCCGGCAAGCGGTGATAGGCCTGCGGGCCGACCACCATGCTCACCGCTGGAACGCGCCGCATGATCTCGTCACCCTCGGCCTGCGCGACGCAGCCCGCCACCGCGATCAGCGGCGATGAGCCATCCTCGCGCTTCAATCGGCCGATGTCCGAATAGACCTTGTCCACCGCCTTCTCACGGATGTGGCAGGTGTTGAGCACCACCAGATCGGCGTCGTCGCCCTCCGCCGCCGGAGCAATCCCCTGGGCATCGAGCAGCTCGGCCATGCGCTCGCCATCATAGACGTTCATCTGGCAGCCGAAGGATTTGATGTGAAAGGTGCGTGGGGGCGTCATGCGCGGCCTATAGGCGAACGCGAACGACCGGGAAAGGGCACAGTCGTGGGGACTGCGCTCAACCCAGTCCGACCTTGGCCATATGCGCCGCGATCGCCGCCTGCACGCGCGCCGCGATCAGCTTGCGGTCGTGCGTGTCCGCCTCGTCCAGCGGTTCAAGATAGTGAATCGTGAGCGGGATCGTGCCGCGCCGCGAGAGGATCCGCTTAAAATTATTGACGCCATGCTCGGTTCCGATC
>JANOYZ010000019.1:0-20343 GCA_031429135.1 Novosphingobium sp.
GTGCGCGAAATGATCTGGTGGTGGTTTATCCCCGTGCTCATCTCGATCATCACTGCGCTGCTGAGCAAGGGGCCGGTTGTGGATCTGGTATTTGTTAGACTTCGGCATCGCGCAAAAAGCGGTCGCCAGATGCCGATCAGCTAAGGGGGCAGGTGGTGACTGTAAGACGAGCTATTCCCGCGCTGGCTGCGCTTACCTTGTTTGCGATTCTGGCGGTACTCTATCTGTCCGGGCAGCGTGCGTTATATGATCACATCATCCAGCTGTGGGGTATCCGGCCCTATCTGCATCCGTTTTTTGACACGCGCGGCCTTGTTTCGGCGATCGAGTGCCTGCGCCTGGGCGTCGATGCCTATGTCACCAATCCTTGCGACCTGGAAAACCGGCTCTACGATTATCCACCCAGCTGGTCGCTGCTAACCCTGCTCCCGGTGACGCAGGCCTGGGTCGAGCCGATGGGCATGATCCTTGGCCTCGGCTTTATTGCCTCGCTGCTGCTTCTGCCCGCAGCGCGCGACCGGGTGGGGACACTGATGGTGGTAGCGGGCGTGATTTCATGCACCGCATTGTTCGCGGTTGAGCGCGCCAACAACGATATTGTCGTGTTCATCCTCGCAGCACTGGCGGCATCGCTGCTGTGGCGCTCGACCTCGCTTCGTTTCGTCGGCTATGGCCTTGTGCAGATCGCCGGCCTGCTCAAGTATTTCCCGATGGTCATCATGGCCGCCGCGATCCGTGAATTGCCCCGCCGCTTTTTCATGCTCGCCGCACTTTCAAGTGCCATTGTAGTGCTGTTTGCCCTGCTGACCTGGCATGATCTGCTGCGCGCCCTTGGGAACATTCCGCAAGGGGCCTATATCGGCGAGATATTCGGGGCAGTGAACCTTGGCGGCGGGCTGGTAGAACTGCTGGGTCTGCCGCCCATCATGATCCCGGTACTGCACGTTCTGTTCACCGCCCTCGCCCTGCTGATTGGCGCTCGGCTTGGGCTGCGCACTGATACGGCAACTGCGCTTGCCCGGCTGGATGAGCGGGAGCGCAGCTTTTTGCTGGTTGGAGCCCTGTTAATAATCGCCTGCTTCCTGGCGGCACAAAATATCAGTTATCGCGCGGTCCACATGATCATCATGCTGCCCTCACTCATTGCCTTGCGGGGAAACAATGTTCCGCACCGGCTCCAGCTTGCCGCGCTGGCTACGCTGGTACTGCTGTGGTGGGACATGCTGCGTATTCGCATCATCTGGCTTGGGATTTATTCCGGTGACACACTCGAACCGTTCTTTCGGATCGGCGGGGCCTGGTTGCTGCGCGAGTTGTTGTGGTGGTGGCTGATGATAGTGCTGATATCGCTGGTTACCGGCCTGGTGCGCGGCACCCCCATGCTGGCATGGACCAGCGCGCGGCTTGGCCGAGGCCCGAAAACCGGACCCGCCGCCTGATGGTCAAGTCCACACCGCTTCCGGCGGCAGGCTCATCAAGATCGCATCGATATTGCCGCCGGTCTTGAGGCCGAACAGCGTGCCCCGGTCATAGACGAGGTTGAATTCGGCATAGCGCCCGCGCCATTCGAGTTGTTGCAGCTTGTCGGCGGGCGTGAACTCCATCCCCATGCGGCGGCGCACCAGCTTGGGGAACACGGCAAGAAACGCCTCGCCGACCGCCATGGCGAAAGCAAAGTTCGCTTCCCACCCGGCCTCGTCCTCGCACTCAAGATGGTCATAGAAGATCCCGCCGACACCGCGATTGACCTTGCGGTGGGGAATGTAGAAATATTCGTCGGCCCAGGCCTTGAAACGATCATAATAGTCCGCCCCGTGCGCATCGCAGGCGAGCTTGAAAGCGGCATGGAATTCAGCGGTATCCTCATCATAGGGCAGGGGCGGGTTGAGATCGGCACCACCACCGAACCACGCCTTGGTGGTGGTGAGGAAGCGCGTGTTCATGTGGACCGCCGGGACATGCGGGTTTGCCATATGGGCAACCAGACTGATGCCGGTGGCAGAAAATGCATTCTGTTCAGGCGAGGCACCGTTGATTGTTGCGGCAAAATCCTTGGCCAGCGCGCCGCGCACGGTGGAGATGTTGACGCCGACTTTCTCGAAGACCTTGCCCTTCATCAGGCCGCGAGTGCCGCCGCCTGTTTCGCCGCCGCCGCCGCCTTCGATGGCTTCACGCTGCCATGGATCGTATTGAAAGGCAGCATCGCTGCCAGCCTCGCGCTCGATCGCTTCGAATTCGGCGCAGATCATGTCGCGCAGGCTCTGAAACCAGGCGCTGGCACGGGCGGTATGGGGAGTCCGGTCAGTCATCAGCAGCCCTTGCCAAGCGAATGGGCTTGGGGCAAGAAAAAGCCATGGTTCCTTTTTCGTTCGCAAATCAGGAATGGCGGCTTTTGCGCTCGGGCGCGCTCTATTGGCAGCGTGAAGGCGCGCTTCGGCCAGATGCTCCCGCCCTATGACAGCCGTGAGACGCTGGGCGCGTAGCACTGGCCATCCGGGAGACCGGCGCGCGGCGGGTGTTCTGCCTGGGTGACAGGCTGGTGCAATATCCGCTGTGGCAGGCGGCTTAGCTCACACGGTCAGCGTTGCTCGCCGACTTCCTTGCGGGACTTGCGCGAGCTCGCGCAGAATTTGGTCGATAACGAGCGATCGACGACGATGGTCTGCCCCGAAACGCCGTTTGCCAGATCTGAGAGCAGGAAGACGATCACATTGGCCAGTTCATCGGGGAGGGTGAAATTGGGTTCATCCCCCACGACATTGGCCGCCTTGCGCCGCTGCGTCACCCGCGTTGTGGCCACGGCGCCGGGGGAGACCGTGTTCGCACGGATACCGAACTCGTGCCACTCGTTCGCCATGGTGCGGGTGAGCGCAGAGATCGCCGATTTCCCGGCTCCATAAGGACCATGCCAGGGCGCAGAGGTGATGGCTGATACCGAACCGACATTGACCAGTGATCCGGGAATTTCCAGCCGGATCATTTCGCGTGCGGCATCGCGGCAGATCATGAAGACATAATCGAGATTGAGCGCCAGCGTCTGGCGGAAGCTGGACGTTGGTGTTTCATCGAGCGGCACCCATTCATCCTCGCGCGTGCCGCCAGCGACATTGGCGACACCGTCAATCCGGCCATGCTGGGCGATGATCTGCGGGATCACTTGCTCGCACTGCGCCTCATCGGTCAGATCGGCGATCATGGTGTGCGCGGTGCCGCCAAGTACAGACACATCCTCGGCCACTTCATCCAGCAGCGCCTGATCTTTGTCGAGCGCGATGACTGTGCCGCCCGCTCTGGTCACGGCCCGTGCCGTCGCCCCGCTGATGCCGCCGCGCCCGGCACCGCAGATGAGGATGATTTTGCCGGACAGATCGATGGTCAGCACCGCCTATGCCTCCTGCACCGGCGCCGAGAGATCACCAAACCCGACCCGCAGGAATTCTGCGCCTGCACCCTCGGTCCGCAATGAGTACGTAGTGTCACGGGCGATGTAGATGGCGTCGCCTGCCACCAGCCTGTCACGCCCGTGGAACATCACGCCCGTCAGGATGAACAGCACCTCGTCTTCCGGGTGGCTGTGCGGCGGCTCGTGATGTTGCGGCATATATTCGGTTCGCTGCATATTGGGCATGGCAGGCGCGCTTTGCAGCAGACGCTTGAAGCGCAGCCCCCGATCATCAGCTTTGTATTTCGCCTGCCAGCTGGGGGAGACCTGCTCCCACCGCGCATCGGCATCACGGCTGACCACTATTTTCGGCATAATCCGCTCTCCCAAAGCATTTCAGCACCGTGATCCTGCCGGTCGCCTCCGGCAATGGCCCGATCGACTGATGGATTTCGCAGATGAGCTAAATCGCTCCGGCGATAGCGCAGTTCAGCCGAAAGCAAGGCGCAGAGCTGAATAGTGCGGAGGCATGCGTCACTGTATACTAGACAACACTGTTGATTATATATTAGGCTGCGACTCGATATTCTCTGGGGAGAGCACATGACCTGCCAAGTCACCGCCATTCCGGCACCTGAAACTGTTGATATTCCGGCCATCCGGGCGCGCTATTATGCCGAGCGGGACAAGCGGCTCAGCGAATCGGGTGAGGAACAATATTTCCGCCCAACAGGTGGTGCCGTAGAGGATTACGTCCGCGATCCGCACATGCCGGTCATCCCGCGTGACCCGCTCAGCGATGAGACCGAAGTGGTGGTGCTCGGCGCGGGCTGGGGCGGCGTTCTGGCGAGCTATCACCTCGCCAAACAGGGCATCAGTGACTTCCGCATTGTCGATACTGCCGGTGATTTCGGCGGCGTCTGGTACTGGAACCGCTATCCCGGCATCCAGTGTGACAACGATGCCTATTGCTATCTGCCGCTGCTCGAAGAGACGGGCTTCATGCCCTCGAAGAAGTTCTCGGACGGTGTCGAAATTCAGGGCTACACGCGGCTGATTGCCGAGCAATACGGCTTTGCCGACAAGGCGCTGTTCCACACCCAGGTGACCACGCTGAAGTGGGATGAAGCAATCAAACGCTGGCATGTCGGCACCAATCGCGGCGATGATATCAAGGCGCGCTTCATTATCGTCGCGGCCGGCGTACTCAACATGCCCAAGCTGCCCGGCATCAAGGGCATCGACAGCTTCAAGGGCAAGATTTTCCACTCCGCCCGCTGGGACTATGCCTATACCGGCGGCTCCTGTCAGAACCCGGTGCTCGACAAGCTGGCTGACCAGGTGGTGGCGATTGTCGGCACCGGTGCGACCTCCATCCAGGCGGTTCCGCATCTCGGCAAATATGCCAAGCATCTCTATGTCATCCAGCGCACGCCATCAACCGTCGACGAGCGCCCCACTCCGCCGACCGATCCCGATTGGGCGGAAAACCTGGAACCGGGCTGGCAGGCCGAGCGCAAGGCCAATTTCCACCGTGCGGCGATGGAAAGCTTTCAACCCGGCGAAGTGGATCAGATCTGCGATATCTGGACCGAAGTCAGCCGCAACCTGGAGGCGCAATTTGCCGCTGAGGGCTATCCCCAGAGCGTCGAGGAATATATGACCCGCCGCGAAGTGATGGATTACCAGGTGATGGAACGCCTTCGCCACCGGGTTGAGGACATGATCGATGATCCGGCAACCGCTGAAGGGCTCAAACCGTGGTATCGCCACCTGTGCAAGCGCCCGCTTTCCTCGAACGAATTCTATCCGACCTTCAATCGCGACAATGTCTCACTGATTGATGTGTCTGATACCCAAGGTCTGCAAGAGCTTACCGAGAATGGGTTTATTGCGGGTGGCAAGGAATATCAGGCCGACTGCATCATCTTTGCTTCAGGATTCGAAGTGACCAGCAAGCTTGAACGCCGCTGGGGCATGGAGCAGTTTGAAGGCCGCGATGGCCAGTCAATCTATCAGCACTGGGGCCATGGCCCGCTTACCCTGCACGGCACGATGACCCATGGTTTCCCCAACGCCTTTTTCATTGGCTACATTCAGGGCGGACTCAACGCTTCGGTCACCGAACAGTTCGGCGAGCAGGGCGCGCACAGCGCCTGGATCATTGCCGAGACATTGAAGCGCGGCAAGATCGTCGCCGAACCGACCAGACAAGGCATGGATGATTATGTCCGCAGCTTTGTGGAGCTGGAGATCGATATGTCCGCCTTCCAGGCCGAATGCACCCCAGGTTACTTCACCAATGAAGGCGAAAAAAGCCCCCCATGGTCACTGTTTCGCGGCTGGGGGCACGGCTGGGACGCCTTCCAGAAAATGGTTGCCGATTGGCGCAATGCAGGCACCATGCAAGGCATGGCGCTGAGTGATTGAGCTGGGGAACACGACGCGTGGACAATCAGGAGCGAAACATGCCCGAGACCATCACCGCCGAGGACATGGATAACGAGGTACTGGCCACTTACCCGACTGACGCCTTCCTCTCGCGCGAATATCTTGAGGCGGAAAAGCGCCTGCTGTGGCCCAAGGTCTGGCAAATGGTCGAGCGGCTGGAAGACCTGCCCGCAGTGGGTGACTGGCTGACCTATAATGTCGCCGATGAATCGGTGATCGTCGTGCGAGTCGGTGAAGGCGATGAGGCAGAGGCCTTCAATGCCTTCCACAATGTCTGCCCGCATCGCGGCCGCCAGCTGATTTCGGTGCCTGATGGCGTTCATTCGGTGCGTGGGAACAGTCGCAAGAACTTCATCTGCGGCTTTCACGGCTGGACCTACGACCTCGACGGCACCAACACCTATATCCTCGATCCGCAGGACTGGGACGACAAGCTGACGCCGGAAATGACCTGCCTGTCGCCGGTCAAGGTCGATTGCTGGGGCGGCTATATCTACCTCAACATGGATGCCGACTGCGAACCGCTGGCCCAGTACATGGGGCGCGCGGGCGAAATCCTGAGCCACTTCGAGCTATCGAAGATGCGCTACAAATGGCGGCAATGGGCGGTCTATCCATGCAACTGGAAGACCGCGATCGAAGCTTTCCTCGAACCCTATCATGTCGCTGGAACGCACACCCAGCTACTGGCTTACGGCAACTATTATGCCCTCTCAAAGCAATACGGTTGGCACTCGGTATCAAGTTACGACACCCGCGACAGCAAGTTCAAGATGGCCGAAAGCTCGGGCACCACACGCGCCGGGGTTGGCGATGATCCGCGTCGCTCGACTTACGAGTTGATCCGCGAAAACTATGAAACGGTCAATTTTGCCGCCTCGACCGAAACGCTGGTCAAGGCGGCAAGCCGACTGGTCGATGAACTGCCCGAAGGCACACCGGCAGCCGATGTCATTGCCCACTGGATGAAATCAGCCAAGGCCGACGATGCCGCGCGCGGGGTGGTCTGGCCCGAAGTGCCGAGCGAGATCATGGCCGAGGCGGGGTTGGCCTGGGGGCTGTTTCCCAACCAGAACATCCTCCACGGCGTCACCTTCGCGCTGTGCTACCGGGTGCGCCCCTATGGCGACGATCCGAACAAATGCGTCTTCGAAAGCTATGCGCTTGAACGCTTTCCCGATGGCGAAGTACCGCAAACCGTATGGGTCTATGCAGAACCGACGGCGGAAAACTGGGGTTCGGTGCTGGCGCAGGATTTCTCGAACATGGAATTCGTCCAGAAGGGCATCAAATCCAGCGGCTTTCGCGGACCGCTGCCCAATCCACATCAGGAGCAGAAGGTCATCAACCTCCACCGCAATCTGGGCTGGATGATGGAAGGCCGCGGAGCGCCCACAAAGCTGCTGCCAAACGCCTGAGTTACGCCAAAGCCGCTTGCGCAGCTGCCATATCTGCGGGGCTGTCAACGTCTAGCAATTCGCCCGCTGAGCAATTCAGCAGTGCCAGGCTGTCAAGCGCGTGCAGGATCGCCCCGGCACCGCGATCGCCGGTGAGCGCCTGAAGGCCAGCGAAGCTTGTGGCGGGCCACAGCACAGGCACGCCAGGGCGTCCATCGGGATGTCGGCAGGCAACTGGCGCACCCGCTGCGATCAGCCGTTCGAGCAAGCCGGTTGTCACCAGTGGCATGTCGGCCAGCATGACCAGCAGCGCATCGGCCCCGCGTTCAGCCGCGATCTGCGCTGCCAGCGCCACCGATGTGCCGATCCCCGCCTCGGCTTGGGGGTTCTGCACCACCGCGCAATCTTGCGGGATGAAATCCGGCATGGTTGATCCGGCAATCCAGACCAGCGGCTGTCCCAGCCCCAGCGCCGCATCGAGCGCCCAGCGGCCCAGCGGCTTTCCGGCGCAGGGCTGACTGAGCTTGTCCGCACCAAAACGCGATGCCCGGCCAGCGCCTAGCACGGCGACCAGCAGGATGGGCCGGATCGGCGTGGCGATATTCTTGGGCATGGTCATCGTGCTGCCAAGAATGGGCTATGACTGGCCTAAGAACAAGTCTGGGGCTTGCCCAAGAACAAGTCAGGAGTGGGGCGATGTCAGGGTTGGGGGCACGGATCGGAGCACTGCTCGAAGCGGCAAAGGCCAAAACGGGTCTGGACAATTTCGGCGATGAGTCTTTCCGTGAGGGTCTCGAACGGCTGGTCGATGCTGCTGACAGCGAAGCCCGTCTCACGCCAATGGGTGCCGCCGTGCTCGATGGCAATATCACCGATCTGCTGCGCCAGCGGCTGGAGATCGAGGATTGGTTCACCCGCCATCCCGAGATCGAGGACGAGGTGATCAGCGCCCCGCTGATCGGCCTTGGCCTGCCGCGCACCGGTTCTACCGCCTTTTCCTGTCTGCTCGCCGAAGACCCGGCGGTGCGTGTCATGCGCAATTGGGAGCAGATGCAGGTCTGCCCGCCGCCCGAGCGCGCGACCTATGAAAGTGATCCGCGCATCGCGCTTGCCGAAACCGCCATGCAGCTGCGCAACGCGCGTTTTCCGCGCATGAAGCAGATGGTGCCGAGCACCGCGACTTCACCAGTGGAGTGCCAGAACCTGATGGGCATGCACTTCCGCTCGCAGATTTTTCAGGCGATGTTCCATGTGCCGAGCTACGTGCGCTGGCTGCATCACGAGGCGGACCTCAAGCCGACTTACCACTGGGTCAAGCGGTGCCTGAAACTGCTGCAATGGCGCTGTCCGTCAAAATTGGGTCCACCGACCCACTGGCGGCTCAAGAACCCGTCGCACATCCTGTTCATTGACGATCTCAACGCGGTTTTCCCCGATGCCCGTTTCTGGATGACGCACCGCGATGTCGCCGATGTCATTCCCTCGGTCGCTGATCTCTATTACGAATTGCACAAGGCCTTCAGCAAGAACGTCGACAAGCTCTGGCTGGGCGAGGTCAACATCGATTACTGCGAATCCGGCATGACCCGCATTATCGCCTTTCGCGATGCCGGGAACGACCACCGGTTCTTCGATGTGAAATTTACCGAGTTTCAGCGCGATCCCTGGCCGTCAATCGAAGCACTTTACGCCTGGCTGAGCGAGGAGCTGTCAGACGAAGCCCGCGCCCGCATGACGACGTGGCGTGATGATACGCCCAAAGACAAGCACGGCACCCGCACTTATGATCCGGCGGATTACGGGCTGGACCGTGAGGCGCTGAGGCACCGTTTTGCCTTCTACCGAACACGATTCGGGCTTTAGGTCACAGACCCATAACCAACGGGCTTGAGGTTTGAAGAAAATTGGCTTCCATCTCGGACGGAAATGCGCCGGCAAAGGCAATCAGCCTTCGCGGCGCGCATTTTCGCCCGATATGTTCGCCATTTTGTCGCCTCGAGCCCGTTGGTTATGGGTCTGTGACCTAATGCCTCTTTCGCTTCCTGCACATCAGGCCGCGCGCCCGGTTGAGCGCGCGCGGCCTGATGCCTTATGCCTGAGCACCATAAATCTTGGAGAGCAGGGCCATGTCCTTCGAACTGAACCGCAAGCTGGCGGCACCGCGCGCGCCGCTCACCACCTCGGCCACAATCGATGGGGTGACCGCCGATATCATTCGCGGTGCCTTTGAGACGGTGTGCTTTGAATCGGCGACTTTTCTTGGCCGAGCCGCCTCCTCTCCAATTATCAACTCATCGAACGAGCGCAATGCCGCCATCGTCGATGCCCATGGCCGGCTGGCGATGGGGGCAATCGGCACCCCGCACCTGACCTTCGTCAACCAGATGATGGTGCGCTGGGCGCTGATGAACATGGAGGCCTATGACATCGGGCCGGGTGATGTGCTGCTGTCCAACGATCCCGATCACGGCGGCGGGCACCTGCCCGACTATTGCGTCTATGCGCCGGTCTATGATGCCACAGGCGAACTGATCGTCTTCGTCTCGCTCCAGGCGCATCAGGGCGATACCGGCGGCAAAGACCCCGGCGGCTTCACGCTTGAGGCCACCGACATCTTCACCGAGGGCGTGCAGTTCCCCTGCCTCAAGCTTGTCCATCGCGGCGTCCACCGCAAGGACGTGTTTGATATGGTGGCGCGCAACAACCGCTTCGCCACTTTCGCGGGCGATCTGGCGGCGATGATCGGCGGGGTGCAGCGCGCAGTCAAGATGCTGGGATCGCTGGTCGCCAAACATGGCGCGGATGTCATCAAGGCCGCAATCAACCATTCGATCGACCATACCGAACGCCGGATGCGCGAGGAGTTTTCACGCTGGGCCGATGGTGCCTATGAGGCAACGGTGTTCATCGACGCCGACACGCTTGGCACCAAGGACGTCAAGGTTCACGTCACCTGCACAGTCGCAGGCGATCACCTGACGGTCGATCTCACCGGCACCGATGACCGGCAGGAACTGGTCGGCGTGTGGAACACTTTTGCCAACAGTCGTTCTTATGTGATGACGCAAGTCGTCGGCATGGTCGATCCCGGCATTGTCAAGAACGAGGGCGTGTTCAACGCCGTCGATATCATCATTCCCGAAGGCTGTATCGCCCAGCCACCGCCGAACAAACCTGCGGCGCTCGGGAGCTTTCACCCGGCCTGCGAAATTACCGAGGCGGTGTGCATCGCGCTGAGTAACGTGGTGCCCGAACGCGCGCAGCCGCAGCTTTACAAGATCGGCATGCCCAATGCGGTGATCGGCTTTGGCGCGGACGGCATGTGGATGGATCAGGGCGTCGATTGCCGTTCGATGGATAGCTCGGCAGTGAAAGGCATCGATGGCTGGGGCTCCTGCCCGGTCAGCCTCGGCAATCTGCTGCTTTCAGAAGCCGAGGATGCCGAGTGCCGTTTCCCGATCCTCAACATCAGTCGCGAAATGACCACCGATGGCGGCGGCGCGGGACAATGGCGCGGTTCGCCCGGCAGTCTCAACGTCAAGCAGGTGCTGGCACCGACCATGGCCATGGCCTGGATGGTTTCGGCCGACCATCCCTTGCGCGGCATGTGCGGCGGCGATGACGCGATCCCTTACAGCAACCACTTCGAGTGGGGTTCGCCCGGCCAGTACAAGATCGAGCGCACCGCGCAGGCGCAGCTGCCGCAGGACGCGGTGATTGCTTACCAGCATGGCGGCGGTGCAGGTTTCGGCTTCGCATTGCTGCGTGATCCCGAGGCGGTGAAGGAGGATGTGCTCGATGAATATGTCAGCATGGGTGCGGCGCGCGCGAAGTATGGCGTGGTGCTCACCGGCAGCCTTGAGGACTATGATCTGGCGGTGGACTGGCCCGCGACTGAGGCATTGCGCGAGCAGATGAACGCCAGGGAGGCCGCCGAATGACCTATCGTATCGGCATCGATATCGGCGGCACCTTCACCGACTTTGCACTCCTCAAGGACGGAGAGGTGATCCTGCACAAGAACCTGTCGACGCCCGAGGACCGCTCGCTGGGTGTGATGGAGGGACTCGGCAAACTGGCAGACAAGGAAGGCCTGACGCTCGGCGAATTTCTTGGGCAATGCGATGCCATCGTTCACGGCACGACCATCGCCGATAACACCCTGATCGAGATGAACGGCGCGCTCACCGGCCTGATCACCACCGAGGGCTTCCGCGATGAGGTGGAATATCGCCGCGGCTTCAAGGAAGACATCTGGGATGCCCGGCTTGCCCCGCCCCAGCAGATCACTCCGCGCCGCCGCCGTCTGACCGTGCCCGAGCGTGTGCTCCACGATGGCTCGGTGCATAAGATGCTCGATGAGGATGCGGTGCGCCATGCCTGCCGCCAGTTGAAGAAGCAGGGCATTGAATCGCTTGCCGTCTCGTTCCTGTTCTCTTTCGTCAACCCGGTGCATGAACAGCGCGTGCGCGCAATTGCGGCAGAGGAACTGCCCGGTGTCGCCGTGTCGCTCAGCCACGAAGTGCTGCCGCGCGCGCCTGAATATGATCGCACCAGCACCACAGTCGTGAATGCCTATGTCGCGCCGCGCGTACACCATTATCTGGATCGGCTGGTCACCCGGCTGAAAGAAGAGGGCTACCGGAACCTGCTGATGGTGATGCAGGCATCGGGCGGGGTGATGACAGTCGATTACATCGCCGGATCACCGATCCGGGTGCTGGCATCGGGGCCAGCGGGCGGCGTGATCGGATCGGCGCATGTCGGCAGCGCCAAGGGCCATCCCAACCTGCTCTGCGTCGATATGGGCGGCACCTCTTATGACATGAGCCTGGTGCTGAACGGCGCGGCCCCGGCAGAAGCCGGGTGGAACATGCACCACCGCAACCTGATCGGTGTGCCGATGGTCAAGGTCGAGACGCTGGGCGCGGGCGGGGGCTCGATTTGCAGTGTTATTGCAGGGGCGTTGCAAGTGGGGCCGCGCTCGGCAGGCTCACAGCCCGGCCCGATCGCCTATCGACGCGGCGGCAGCGAACCGACCGTGACCGATGCCTTGGTGATGCTCGGCATCCTCTCGACTGACGAGGGCTTTGCCGGGGGCTCTTTCCGCCTCAAGCGTGACGGGGTGGAGGAAGCCTTCGCCGCTATCGGTGCCGCCATGGGGACTGATGCCGAAACGGCAGCCTTCGATTCATGGCGCGTTGTCAATGCCAGTATGAGCCAGGGCGTGCGCCGCACCACGGCGGGCAAGGGCATCGATCCCAAGGATCTGGTGATGCTCGCCTATGGCGGTAACGGCCCGGCTTTCGCCGCCATTCAGGCTGAGGATCTTGGCATCACCAAGGTTCTGGTGCCCAAGGCCTCGCCCACTTTCTCGGCGCTCGGAACTTTGATGGCCGATCCGGCGATTGACGAGGAACGCTCAATCATCGCGAAGGCCAATGCGCTCGATCTCGCCAGGCTGCGCGCGCTGTGGAGCGAACTTTGCGCGCGGGCGGAAAGCTATTTCACCGCTGCCGGTTTCAGCAAGGATCAGGTGGTGGCGAACTACCGGATCAACATGCGCTATGCCGGGCAGAACTTCTCGCTCACCTTTGACAGTGCGCCAAGTGGCAAGCTCGGCGACCTGTCCTTCCTCGATGACGGGCTCGGCGCGCGGGCAATCGCCGCTTTCAACGCCCGGCACATGGCTGAATATAACCACATCCGCGAGCATGAGGTGCCCGAGATAACCGGGGTGCGGCTTGCCAGTCATGTTGTCACGCCATCACCAGTCATGCGCGGCGGAGCAGCACCTTCAGTGGCAGCGCCAAGGCCAGCCAAGCAGCGCCGCGCCAATCTGGGGCAGGGGTTTGCCGAAGTACCGATCTATCTCGGCAGCGATCTCGTTCCCGGCAGCCTTATTCCTGCTCCTGCCATCATCGAAGAGAGCTTCACCACAATCGTGGTCTATCCCGGCTGGCAGGCGCAGGTCGACAGTTCGGGCGATTACGAGCTGACCAAGGTTTAATTGTCATTGGCCTGCTGATCGCGGCGGCGATTGCGCTGCGCTGAACAGGTGTTAAGTATCCGCGAAACGGGCGGGGGAAAGCACGGTATCTGCCCAAACCGGATTGATCTGAAAGGTCAGCTGACATGGCAAACAAAGTAGCTCTCGTCACGGGTGCCGCCGCAGGCATTGGTGCGGCCTGTTCGAAGCGACTGGCCCGCGATGGCGTCGCCATCGGCGTACTCGATCTCGATGCAGAACGCTGCGCCGATACGGTGGCGGCGATCAAGGCGGCGGGCGGCGAAGCGATTGCGCTGGGGGCGGATATCTCACGGCGCGATCAGGTGAAGGCTGCGGTGCAGCAGTTGCGCGATGCTTTCGGGCCGATCACCATCGTCGTCAATAACGCCGGGGTCACCGATTTCACCCCCTTCGAGGAAGTGACCGAGGAGCGCTGGGAGTTCGTCTACCGGATCAACGTGCTCGGCCAGATGATCGTCACACAGGAAGTCCTGCCCGATATGAAGAAGGCCGGATGGGGCCGCGTCGTCATGATCTCCTCTTCTTCAGCTCAGACCGGCGCGATCAACATGGCGATCTATTCGTCCTCAAAGGGTGCCATTGTCACTCTGACGCGCACACTGGCGCAGGAACTGGGGCCGCTGGGGATTACTGTGAACAATATTCCGCCGGGATCGGTGATGGGCACGATCATGTCTGAAGCCAGCCGCGACAAGTTCCAGATTCCGTCCGAAGTCCTGCTGCAGAGCCTCCCGGTGCGCCGCATGGGCGAGCCCAATGACATCGCCAATGCCTGCGCCTGGCTGTGCCACGAGGATTCAGGCTATGTCACCGGCCAGACCATCGGGGTGAACGGCGGGCGGGTTGTCAGTTAAGCACCCAGCCGCACCAGCATTTCCGAAAGGCGCTCAGCCGCCCGCCTGGTAGCGACCCGGGCACCCTCGGCCTCAATACGCGGACCGACAAGTTCAAGATCGAACAAGCCGGTGTAGCCCGCATCCAGCAGATCGCCGATCATCGCTTCCAGCGGAATCGCGCCATCCCCCGGCACTGCGCGGCAGGGAGTGGTGCGATCCCCCAGCACATAGTCGCTGACTTGCACAAGGCCAATCAGCGGCATGGCCTGGCGGACGCGCGCCGCGAATTGCGCTTCGGTCCAGCAGCCGTGGAGATCAAGGCACAGACCGATCCCGGCAGCTGACGCAAGCCGGACAGTATCGGCAAAAGTATGCGCCATATGAATGTCGGCGTTGAGCGCCTGGGCATTCTCCACCATCAGGCCAATGCCCTGACCCTCGGCCTGTGCCTTGCAAGGGACGATCAGCGCGGCAAAGCGGGCGGCGGCATCCTCCCAGCTCAGCAATCCGCGCGCCCCGCTGATCAGGTAAATCGCCTTGGCCCCCAAGCCAGTGCTGATATCAATGGCTTCGCTCAGTTTGTTCGCCGCCTCGCCGGTATCGTGTTCAAGATCGGGGTAAACCGCGAAGACGTGGTTCACGGTTGCGACGCTTGGGCCGCCTTGCGCCAAGGCCGCAAAGGCACCCTCAAGATCGCCGGGCCGCATCAGCACTGGTGTTACCAGCGTCATGTGCCCCACCCCGATGGCGCGGCAATGGGCGATGAATTCCGCCGTGGTTTCGCTCATGAAGGCGACCTGATGCAGCGAGACGCGCGGATGCATCAACCCCTCACCTCGATCTCGACCCCGAACCGCTCCCGAAACGGCCGAAACTCCTCGTTCAGCGCATCGATGTCTTCGCCGATATCGGTGAGCAGCTTGGTTGAATAGTGGAACTTGCCGTGGCGATCACCCTTGTTGTTGGCCAGATAATCCCGCATCGCCGCCTCTGCCTGCGGCGTCAGTTCGCGTGCCGTGAAGGCGTAATAACCCCGGACCGTGGCGATGGGGTCGTTGACGAAATCCTTGTAGCGCACATGGTGAATACGCGGGTCGTTCACCATGGGATTGGCCATGGTATTGGCGATGCTGGCGCGGGTGCGGGTCAGGTGCGTCTTCGCTTCGGCAATCAGGTCAATCCTGCCGACAATGCCTTCCATGATATCGGCCATCATCATCGTGCTCGATGCCGCCACCTGCACCGGATCGCGGTGCAGCCAGACCAGGCTGGCATCGGGATAGGCCTCGAAGAACTCCTTCAGGCGGAAGCCGTGAAAGCCCTTGAGCACCCAGTATTTCTTCGCACGATTGTACTGAAACGCCTGCAACATCATCTTGTGGATGCGGTATTGCGCGGCACTGTGAGTCGGCAGTCCCAGAGACAGGTTCTGCATCGGCACCCGCCACCAGGCGGTCGGCGTCATCACCCGGAAATCGAAGGCCCAGGTGCGCTCGTCCTCGGGCAGGCCATTGCCCAGCATGTCGTTATAGGGGTGGCAGTGCAGCCACTTTCCCATCTTGGTATTGATCTCGCGCCATTCATCATCGGACACAGCAATGCGCGGATCGTCGGGACCAGTGGTTCCTGGCGGCGGGCTTGGATGCATCACCTCCCAGAAGCGCAAGACCCGCGCATCGGGATCAACCGACATCAGCGCATGCATCAAGGTGGTCCCCGAACGCGGCTCGCCGGTGGCGAACATCGGCTTGTCGATCACCTCCTCGGCCAAAGGAAAGCGGGTGCGGTCAGCGAAGAATTTCAACCGGTCGGTCAGCAACCAGTCGATGTTCGTCGCAGCTGCACTGCGGCCCGCCGCATCCATCGCAATAGTGTTGATGTGATCGACGGCCAAGCCGAAGCGGGTGGTGAAACTGTCATCGCCCCAATCTGACAGGCCCGTTTCGCCAATGGCCCTGGCGATGAGATCGACAGCGCCGAGCTGATCAATGATTGCCCCCTCACTCATTGCCCCCTCACCCATTGCACATCGCCATCAGTTCGTCCTCAGCCTCGCGCACTTTCGCTGCCGTGGCGGCACCATATTTCATCCCCGCCATGCCGCCGTAATCCATGAACTTGATCACCTGCATGCCGGCATCAACGAAGCCCTTCATCTTCGCCGCGACCTGTTTCGGTGTGCCAACCGGGAAGATATCGCGGATCGATTGCGGGTCCATCTCGTCGCAGAATTTGAGCATCTTTTCGCGGCTGAGCTTCACCGGATCAAAGTCCATGATGCCGCGCCAGCTTGATCCCATCGGGTGTTCATAGCCAAACTTCCTGAGGTCTGCGGCGGTGAGCATCAGGATTATCGATTTGACCATCGGGCGCTCGATCATTTCGGCCACTTCCTCTTCGCTGCCGATCAGGCAAACCTGCGTGATCGCCGCAGTGAACTTGCTCATGTCGCGCCCGGCAGCATCGCCAGCGTCCATGATAACCTTGAGCTTGGCGGCATAATCTTCTGGCGAAAATGACCCCGCCGGCCACCAGCCATCAGCATGTCTCCCGGTGATCCCCAGCATGCGCGGACCCGCCGCACCCAGCCAGATCGGCGGTGCCTTGCTGTCATACAGCTCGGTATCAAGCCGCGCGTGCTCAAGGTGAAAGAAATTGCCCGCAAAATCGACTGGTCCGTCGCTGTGCCACAACAGCTTGATCACCTGGATCGCCTCTTCCAGACGTCCCACCGGCTTGTCGAAATCAAAGCCATAGGGGACGGTGTTTTCCAGTTCGCCCGACCCCAGACCCAGAATGAAGCGGCCCTTCGATAGGTGACTGATCGTCAGCGCCGATTGTGCCAGCAGCGAAGGGTGGCGGCGCACCGTATCGACGACGCAGCTGGCGATGGGCGTATTCTTGGTCAGCACCGCCGTCGCCGCCGCCACAGCCATGCCATCAAGATGACGGTGCGGGCTGGGACTGACGGTCGCCAGATCAGTGAACTCGGGCGTCCAGATCGAATCGGGCCAGAAGCTCACCATATGATCGGGCAGCCAGATCGAATGATAGCGCCCCGAATCGTATTGCTCGGCCATGTCGATGCCGAGTGGCAGGGTGGTGCGCAGAAATGCGGCGGGCTGGACCTTCATGGCTCGGGTTTTCCTCTCCGGTCGCTCATCGCAGCGGCGGGCTTGTCTTTTTATGCCCGGTCAGTGTTCAGCAGGCGGTGCGAACGGGCAAGCCTGTTTTTCTTCGCCGGGACGATGACAGGGCAGGGTAAACTGAACACTTGTTCAAAAACCTCGTTGACAGCTACGGGCAGCTTGGACAGTCTGACGACAAGCGCCGCAAGCGGCAGCAGCGAAGGAGGAGGAGAGCATGGCGCAATCATTGGCGGGGAAAATCGCACTGGTTACCGGTGCCTCATCGGGGATTGGCGAGGCAGCCGCGATGGCGCTGGCCGCAGCCGGGGCGGTGGTGGCAGTCGCGGCGCGCCGTGCCGGCCGGCTGGCAGGACTGGTCGCGAAAATCGAGGCGGCAGGCGGCAAGGCGCTGGCTCTGACGGGCGATATGTCAAAGGAAGCCGATGCCGCGAAGGCCGTCACAGATACTGTCGCTGCCTTTGGCCGGATCGACATTCTGATCAATTCCGCCGGCATCATGGAATCGGGCGGCATCGAAGGCGCTGACCTCGATATCTACCGCAAGGTCATGGACATCAATCTGATGGGCACGGTCTATACCTGTCAGGCAGCGATCCCGCAGATGCTGGCGCAGGGCGAAGGCGATATCATCACCATTTCCTCGCTTGCGGCCCGCAAGGGCGGCGCGATGACCAATGCCTATTCGGCGAGCAAGCACGCGGTCAATTCGATGACCGATGGCATGCGGCAGGAACTGGGTGATCGCAACATCCGCGTCTCGATCCTGATGCCGGGGGCGACGACCACCGAAGTGGGTGACAGCATTACCGACCCCAAATGGCGCGCGGCGATCAAGGCCCATGTCGCCAAAGACGGCGCGGTGTTACCCAGCGACATCGGCGACACGCTGGTGTTCATGCTGTCTTTGCCGCGGCGGGTGAACATCTCGGAAATCTGCGTGCGCCCGACAATTGATACAACGGCTTGAAGGAGAAGGACTATGGCAGGCAGGCTTGACGGCAAGATCGCCGTCATCACCGGCGCAGGTTCGGGCATGGGCAAGGCCATGGCGCAGCTGTTCAGTGCTGAGGGCGCGAAGGTTGTGCTCGCGGATATCAGCGGCAAGCAGGACGAGGTTGCCGCCGCGATTGGCGATGCGGCCCTTGCGGTGCATTGCGATATTGCCGAGGAGGAGCAGATCAAGGCGATGATTGCTGCTGCCGAAGCAAGGTTCGGTCGGATCGATGTGCTGTGCAACAATGCCGGTTTTGGCGGCGGCATGGCCCCGCTGCACCAGCAGAGCGCCGAGCATTGGGACCGCATTCACGGAGTCAATCTGCGCGGCACCTTTCTCTGCATGAAGTACGGCATCATCGCGATGCTGAAATCGGGCGGCGGCTCGATCGTCAATACCGGATCGGCATCGGCGGTGGTCGGCTGGAAGCATCATTCTGTCTATGCTGCGGCCAAGGCCGGGGTGCATCACATGACCAAGATCGCCGCGCTGGATTATTCGGACAAGAACATTCGGGTGAACGCGATTGCACCGGGGACAATGTGGACTGGCCTGGTCTCAAGTTCGTTGCAGTTTGCAGAGCCGCCCGCCGAGTTTCCGGTGCTGGCCGGCATCCCGATGAACCGCTGGGGCCTTGCCAGGGATATCGCCAATGCCGCGCTCTACCTCGCCAGTGATGAAGCGGCCTATGTCACCGGGGTGGTGCTGCCGGTTGATGGCGGCTATTCGATCGGTTTTTCCGGCATGGGGGCTGAACGTCCGGGAGTGACAACAGCAGAGCCCGAAAATCTTTAGATAATTGTCGGTTTTGTCCAATTCTGTGGCAAGCCCTTCCCATTACTGCCCATTGATCAAACGGCGGAGAAGCGGCGAACCATGCTTAAACCCCGAACTTCTGTACGAAAGCGCAACCGAGGCTATGAGGAAACGCACAGTTCGCTGATTGAAACCGCACTGCGGCTGCTCTCCCAAAAGGGTGTCGAGGCGCTGTCAGTCTCGGCGCTGGCGCGCGAAGTGGGGCTCAATCGCACCACGGTCTATTACCATTTCCCCAGCCGCGGTGCCATGCTGCGCGCGGTCAAGGACTGGTCAACCGCGCAACTGGCGCGCGGCATGGAACATGATGCGCCCCAGATCGAGCGCATGGCGCTGATCACGCATTTTGTGCTCGATAATCCCGAACTGATCAAATTATGGATCGATGATTTCATTGCCCCGGGCGACATCCGCGAACGCTACCCGTGCTGGGATGAACTGGTGACCGGGCTGACGCGAAGCTTTGCCAAAAGCCATCCGGACGAGCAGGTTGATGCCGAAATCTATGCCGTGATGATGCTGTCATCGGCGATCATCGGCCCACGCATTTTCCAGAACAGCATTGCACCCGGCGCGGATGTCACCTCAATCAGCGCGCGGTTCATCGCCGAACATCGCCGCCAGCTGGCGCGGGACGGATTGCAGCATTAGAAATACAACATAGCTGTTGTAATTTTGACGCAGCAGCAATAATCAGATCGCAGCAGTCAGAGGAATCACCAATGCCCTTGCTCCCCGAAGCCTATGCCGCTCTGGAACCTTTCGCGGCTGACTGGGCACCTGATACCGCCGCTGGCCGCGCTGCGAAGCGATCGAACAGCACGGCGGCAGAGCGTCAGATATTCTACGATGCCGTTCAGCCCATCGCCGCTGCGGCGCTGACCGAACTCGACCAGAAGCCGCTTGCCGAACTCGATGGCCAGGAGCTCTGCTTGCTCGATCTGCTGATGTGCTTCGCCCATGTCTCGCTCGCGGTGGAGGTGCAGGGCGATGCCGAAGATCAGCACCGTCTGTGGCGCGATTGCATGGTGATCACGCAGGCGCCCGCAGACATGCCCGCCTAGGTGTTTAGTCCCGGCATTTGATGGTGTAATATTCAGCCATCAATGGAAGGATTCGCTATGGGACAGATTCTGCACGGGAGCACCCGTACGACAGCGCCCGTACGACAGCGGCAGTCCGTCGAGCAAACAACATAGTCAAGAGAGCCTGATCGTTCTGTCCAAGCGTCACGGGATCAACCCAAAGACGGTGGCCAAGCTGCACCTTCCCGCGCGCTACGCAGAC
>JANOYZ010000020.1:0-18657 GCA_031429135.1 Novosphingobium sp.
ATCGCCGGAAGCCAGATTGTGCTCGAAAGCCATGTCCGGCTGACGACACCCACCGGACTGGCCTTGTCCGGTCTGCCGCCGCCAGCGGACCCTGAGCATGAGAGCGAACCCGCACTGACACTGGCCGGTCTGCCGCTCGGCTGCCAACCGGATGGGGCCGACACAGAAGGCATTGCCGCGCTGCCAGACGGCCGCTTCTGGATCGCCGAGGAGTATGTCCCGTCGCTAATGCTCGTCACGCGTGAAGGTGTGGCCCTGCGGCGCATAGTACCGGTGGGATCGGCCCGCTTCCTCGGCGGTTCATCGATTCCGCTTATCGAAGCACTTCCCGCGCTGGCGCAATCACGCAAGCTCAACCGGGGGTTCGAAGCGCTGGCGCTCTCTCCCGATGGTGAGCTGCTTTACGCCGCCTTTCAAAGCCCGCTCGCCCATCCTGATCGCCTGGCGCATGAACAGTCCGATGTGGTGCGGATATGGGCGCTTGATGCCCGCAGCGGGGATTTGTTACAGGAATTTGCCTATCCGCTCGATGCGCCCGAATTGTTTCGGCGAGACGCAGGTCAGGGAGCCGTCGCCCGCCGCGATATCAAGGTCAGCGAACTTGCCTGTCTTGATGACGGCAGCTTGCTGGTGCTGGAGCGGGCCACCCTGTCCACGCGAATTCACCGGGTCTGGCCGGTAACTGCTGCGGCGTTGCCAGCTATCATGGCTGACCCCGGGCATCGTCCGACACTCGAACAGCTTGGTGCCAGCGGGATGTTGCAGGCAGGCTTGCCGCTGCTGGCCAAGCAGCTTGTACTTTCGACTGACGACTATCCCGAAATCGGCGGTGACCTTGAAGGCATGATCGTGCTCGGGCCTGACACATTGCTCCTCGCCAACGACAGCGATTACGGCACCGAGGGCGCCGAAACCGGCTTCTGGAAGGTAACTCTGCCCGAACCGCTTACCCGCTGACAACCAGTCAAAAACTCACCGCATTCTCGATCGGCGCATCGCCCTTGTGCGCCGCTGCATAGGCTTCCGCCGCCCGCAAAACGCGCATTGTGTTGCCGCTCGACAGCTTCTGCAAATCCGCCTGTGACCAGCCGCGCCGGGCCAGTTCGACAAACAGTGCGGGATATCTGGACACATCTTCAAGCCCCGCCACCCCGCGATCAATGCCATCAAAATCGCCGCCAAGGCCGACATGGTCCGCACCGATGCGCCTGGCGATGTGGTCCAGATGATTGGCGACGTCGATCAGGCTGCCATTGGGTATCGGATTGGCCTTTTCCCATGCTGCCAGCTCTGCCTTGGCCCCATCGGGATCGCCGATGTGCTGCGCCTCGATCCGCGCCTTTTCCCCGGCGCGGCGCACGTTCCAGGCGCGGGTATCGCCGACGACATAGCCGGGATAGAAATTGATCATGATCACCCCGCCATTGACCTTCAGCCGGTCTAGCACGGCATCCGAGGCGTTGCGCGGATGGTTGTTGAGCGCGCGGGCGTTCGAGTGGCTGAAAATCACCGGCGCGCCCGCCACCGCCATGGCATCCATCATCGTCTTTTCCGCAACATGGCTGAGATCGACCAGCATGCCCAGCCGCTGCATCTCGCGCACCACATCCTTGCCGAAGGGGGTGAGGCCGCCCGCTTTCGGCGCATCAGTGGCGCTGTCAGCCCAGGCGGTGTTTTTGAAGTGGGTCAGTGTCATGTAACGCGCGCCCAGCGCATACAGCTGGCGCAGCACGGCGAGGCTGCCGCCGATCGAATGACCACCCTCCATGCCGATCAGCGAGGCGAGCTTGCCCGCCTTCATCGCCTTCACGGTGCAGTCCGCCGTCTCGCAATATTGCATATCAGCGGGGTACATCGCGATCAGGCGCCTGGTGACGTCGATCTGTTCAAGCGTTGCCTGAACCGCCTGTGGCTCGGTGAGGTCTGCCGAGACATAGACCGACCAGAATTGCGCCCCCAGATGCCCGGCCTTGCTGCGCTTCAGATCGGTATGCATCGCGTTCACCCCCTTGGCGGCATCGGCGGTGTTCGCAGTGTCGGCAAAGTTGAACCCGGCCAGCAGGTTCTTGCGCCGGTCGCGCAGCTGTTCGGGCACATCATTATGCCCATCCCACACCGGCGCGGCGGCCAGAGCGGCCTCGGCGATCTGTTCGGGCGTCTTGGCGGCAGAAGGCCCAGCGGCAGCAAGCAACAAGGCAGCGGAAGCAAGCAGAGCGTGGCGCATGGGAAGCCTTTCGGGACTCAGCGAATTATCCTGAGCCCAGCAAAGGCGATAATGCGGTGATCGGCAAGGTCCGATGCAAAATAGCGCGCTGGCTCAGCCCATCGGATGCAGCATTGCCAGCGCGGCGGCGAGTTCATCGGGATAGCGGCGCTCCACCACATTGATCAGCGTCTGCCGCACGGCCGGACTGCTGCGGGCTGCCTGTGCCCGGACATAGGCGGCACGGTGGCGATAGATCGCTTCGACCAGAGCGTGATCATGCTCCGCTCCGCCGCGCGTGGTTTCGGCATCGGCCTCAGCCAGTGCCGCGATCAGCAACCGTGCGGCGCGGCCATGCTGGACCGCTGTTGACCACACGGCATCACGCAGGCCATCGGCGCAGGCATCGAGATCGAAGCCGGTCTCAGCCAGCACCGCCTGCACCGCCGGACGATAGTGGCTGCGCGCGATGAAGCTGCGCTGCGCCTCGGCAAATACTTCGCCCTCGCGCAGAGCAATGGCGCGCCATGCGGCGGAGAAGGCGGTGCTGCCCGGCGCATCGCCCAGCTCGCCCGCCCAGCGCGCGCCTTCGGCCTTGAGGAATGCGGCGGCGGTGCCGGTGCGGCTGGCGAGCTGGAACAGACCATAGGAAACGCCGCCGGGATCACCCTGGCCGCCCGATACCGTGCCTGGTCCGCGTCCGCCGCTTTCATAATGCTCGCTGAGTGTGCCGAGCTGGTGTTCGCCGGCAAGCGCAGCCGTGCGCTCAGTCTGGTCAATAGAGGTGCCGAGAGCGGAGACCTCCCTGGCACTCAATCCCCGCCCGACAAGGCGGCGCACCGCGTCGAAAATCGGTTTGCGCGCGACTGATAAGTTCATGTTTTGTTCCATTATTCTTTCCCTGCTGAAGCAAGCGATTCGCGCACATGCCACAGTGCTTTGCCTGTAGGAAAGTGCGCTATTTGCAGGACAGCGCCGATGCCCTACTTGTACGAAGCCCCCATTCGTGCTGCTGAGCGGGACGATGGAAATCCTTGCCAATCCCGCAACAATCACGCTCGCTTGTCTGGCGGTCATCATCCTGGGTATGGCCAAGGGCGGCTTTTCCGGGATCGGCGCGCTGGCCACGCCGCTGCTGGCGCTTGCCCTGCCGCCTGCCATGGCGGCGGCCGTGCTGCTGCCTGTGTTGCTGGTGCAGGACGTGGTCAGTGTCTGGTCATTCCGCCAGAGCTGGGACCGCTGGATCGTCGCCTGGATGCTGCCTGGCGCGGCGCTGGGAATTGCGCTGGCATCAGGATATTCCGCTGCGGTGGATGAAAAGCAGCTGCTCATGCTGCTTGGGCTGATCACTGTCGGCTTCGCATTCTACCGGCTGTGGATCGAGCGCGGCGGGCGGATTGTCGCCGCCTCGAATTCGCCCGGCTGGGTGGGATGCCTGCTTGGTGTGGGTGTCGGCGTAACCAGCCAGATCGCCCATGCCGGTGGGCCACCGTTCCAGATATGGGTCGCCCCGCGCCGCCTGCCCCACGCCACTTATGCCGGGACCAGTTCGGTGCTGTTCGCCATTATCAACTGGCTCAAGGTGCCAAGCTATCTCGCGCTGGGCTCGCTCAACCGCGCGACGCTGACTGCCTCTGCACTGCTGTTCCCGCTGGCCATCGTCTCCACGGTGATTGCCGTGCGGTTGGTTCGCAAGCTGGACACCGCCCGCTTCTATGCCATTATTTACTGGCTGATGGTGCTGCTTGGCAGCAAGCTGATCTGGGATGGCTTCGTGTGAGCGGCGATGAATTTGACTATATCATCGCCGGGGCAGGCAGCGCCGGTTGTGTGCTGGCCAACCGGCTGTCCGCCGATCCGAAAAACCGCGTCCTGCTGCTCGAAGCCGGTGGTCGGGACAATTACATCTGGATCAAGGTGCCGGTCGGCTACCTCTATTGCATCGGCAACCCGCGCACCGACTGGTGCATGACCACCGAGGTGGAAGCGGGTCTGAATGGTCGCAGCCTCAAATATCCCCGCGGGAAAGTGCTGGGCGGCAGTTCGGCGATCAACGGCATGATCTATATGCGCGGGCAAGCGGCGGACTACGATCACTGGCGGCAGCTTGGCCTTTCCGGGTGGGGCTGGGACGATGTTCTGCCCTATTTCACCCGCGCCGAGGATCATTATGGCGGTGCCAGCCAATTCCACGGCAGCGGCGGCGAGATAAGGGTCGAGCAGCAGCGGCTGCGCTGGGATATCCTCGAAGCCTTCCAGCGCGCGGCTGAGGAATGGGGTCTGCCGATGGTTGAGGATTTCAACCGGGGCGATAACGAGGGTTCCAGTCTGTTCGATGTTACCCAGCGCAAGGGCTGGCGCTGGAGCGCGGCCGATGCCTTCCTGAGGCCGGTGCGCACCCGTGCCAACCTCAAGGTCGTGACCGGGGCTTTGGTTGACCGAGTGGTGATAGATGAGGGCCGCGCCACTGGCATATTCTATCGCATTGGCAACACTGAGCATCAGGCGCTGGCCCGCGGCGAGGTTCTGCTGTCGGCAGGCGCGATTGGCTCACCGGCGATCCTTGAGCGTTCGGGCATCGGTGATGCGCTGCACCTCAAAACGCTGGGCATTACGCCTGCCCTTGACCTGCCCGAAGTCGGCGGAAATTTGCAGGACCATCTGCAATTACGCTGTTCGTGGAGGGTCTCGGGCGTTTCCACCCTCAACCAACGCGCTGCATCTCTGGTCGGCAAGGGACTGATCGGGCTGGAATATCTGCTGCGCCGCAGCGGGCCGATGGCCATGGCGCCCAGCCAGCTCGGTATGTTTGTCAAAAGCGATGAGCGGCAGGCGACGGCCAACCTGGAATATCATGTCCAGCCGCTCAGTCTTGAGGCCTTCGGTGGCAATCTTGATCCCTACCCCGCCTTTACTGCCAGCGTCTGCAACCTGCGCCCCGAAAGCCGGGGGACCAGCAGCATCCGCAGCGCCGATCCGGCTGAGGCACCGGCGATAGGCCCCAATTACCTCGCTACTGCCGAAGATCGCCGGGTGGCGGCTCAGGCAATTCGCATCACGCGAGCAATAGCCGGGCAAGCAGCATTGGCCCGCTACAATCCCGAGGAAGTCCGTCCCGGCGCAGACTATGTGAGCGAGGAGGAACTGGTACGTGCTGCCGGTGCCATCGGCACCACCATCTTTCATCCCGTCGGCACTGCCGCGATGGGCAGCGTTACCGATGGCGAACTGCGCGTGAAGGGCACTGGTGGCCTGCGGGTGATCGACGCGTCAGTGATGCCGCGCATCACCTCGGGCAATACCAATGCGCCGGTAATGATGATCGCCGAAAAAGGTGCCGATTTGGTGCTGGCGGCTGGGCGGCAAGGGCAGTAGGCATCCTTCCATAGAAGGGTGTTTTCGCAATGGGGCTTCGCCAGTATTTTGAGTACCGTTCAGGGCGCGTGATCGTCCTGTTTCGCGCTGTGCTCGTGCTGGTCTTCCTGCTGGCGTTACTGGCTGAGCCGGTAAACGGCACCGATCATCCGCATGGTTCGCTCCTGTTGTTGTTCGGCTACCTGGTCTTTTCCCTGCTACTGCTGCCGATTAGCTGGACAAGCTGGTGGTATGATCAGCGGCTGGCATTCCCCGCGCTGGTGGTGGATGTGATAACTTTCATAGCCGCTACTTTTCTGACTGAAGCACTGGATGTGGAATTCGTCAGTCCGTTCATGGCCTTTTTCGCGCTGATCATGCTGTCCGCAACGATGCGCTGGGACTGGCGCTTTGCCGCGACAACAGGAACGATTGTCACCCTGCTGTTTATCGCGGCAGGTATCACCATGTGGTGGTTGCAACTGCCGATAGAACCCGTCCGTTTCGCGCGCCGTGTCGCCTATATGGTGGTGTTGTTCCTGGTGCTGGTCGCCTTTGCCTTCCAGCGCCGGGAACCGATGGTGCCGCCGCTGGAGGTGCCTAGCACCGAGGGGGAAGACAAGAGCTATCCGCTCGATGCAGCATTGTCCTACGCCATGGCGCAGACCGGGGCGCGATGCGGGGCGATCCGGTGGAGTGATGACGAAGAACCGTGGGTAGAGCTACGCTTGCGCCATGCCGATTCCACGCGGCGCCAGATGCGCATGGGACCAGAAGATTTTCTGATGGAAGCAGGCATGCTGGTCGAGAACCCCATCCTGTTCGATTCCATCCATCATCGCCGTCTGGACCGAACTATCGACAATTGGGCGCATTGCAGACCTTTGCTTAGCCCCATCGTGCTCGCCGAACATGCCGATATCGCCGAAGGCATCGCGATCCCGATCGAGGCGGCCGGCGGCAATGGGCAATTGGTCCTTGGCGATATCGCCGGGCTTGGCCTGGAACATATCGCGCTCGCCCGCGTCATCAATCGCGAAATCGGGGCGGCTTTCAACCGTCAGGCCATGACCAGGCTTGAAAGCGAGGCTTTGCTGGCACGTACGCGCAATGCCTTGGCGCGTGATCTGCACGATAGCGTTGCCCAATCGCTGGCCGGCGCCTGTTTCCGTCTCGAAGGGCTGCGCGGTGCCTTGGCGCGCGGCAGTGATCCTGATGGCCAGATTGTCGAAATCCGCGATGCCTTGCGCGGCGAACAGCGCCACGTCCGCCGGCTTATCGATGGTTTGCGCAACCCGGCGAGAATTTCAGGGCAGCACGATCTTGGCGCTGAACTTGCCACGGTGATTGCCGATATGGGCAAGCAATGGGGTATCACGACAAGGCTGGGCGGCGCAGAGCAGCTAATGGTAGCCGGCTGGATGAGCCATGAAGTGCAACAGCTGGTCCGTGAAGCCATCGCCAATGCAGCGCGCCACGGCAAGGCTCAGGTAGTGACCGTGAACTACGCCAGCGCGGCAGATTGGCTGCAACTGATCATCGTTGATGATGGCGCCGGTATTTCCCAGAGCCTGAGTGATAGCAAACCCTGGTCAATCAGCGAGCGTATTGCTGCACTGGGCGGCCAGCTGAGCATCGCGCCGGTTTCGCCGGGGACAAAGCTGGTCATTTCCCTGCCGCATGGAGCCACGCCATGAGCACGGTGCTGCTGGCAGATGATCACGCCTTCATTCGTGCCGGTGTCGAAGCCGTGCTGGCCGGCACCGCGCATCATCTGGTGGCGACTGTGGCAACCGGACGCGAAGCTCTCGCCGCAATTGCCCAGCACGATCCCGACATCTGTGTGTTCGATGTCGCCATGCCCGATGGCAACGGCATCGAGACTTTACAGTCAATGCGCCGCGAAGGAGACAACCGTCCGGTCGTGCTGCTCAGCGCGATGATCAGCGATTCCGGCCTCGCTGATGCGGTGGCAGCAGGCGTCAATGGTATCGTCAGCAAGGAAGGCGCTGAGGAAACGCTGGTCGAAGTGCTCGACCTGGTAGCCAGTGGCAAAATCGCCATTCCGGCGGAATTGCTCGCCCGTGCCGTGGCCTTGCGCCTGACCAGTCCCTCACCCCTGGACTTGCTCACCCCGCGCGAGAAAACCATCGTCGAGCTGATCGCACGCGGAGTCCGCAACCGCGAAATCGCTGAAGCACTGGGCATCACCGAAGGCACGGTGAAAGTTTACCTGCACGCGCTCTATATCAAACTGGGGGTGCAGAACCGCACCGAACTGGCGGTGATGGCGCTTAGAGCGTGATGCGAAAAAGTGGGAATCGGTTTTTCGCAATAAATCACGCGAAACCAAAGAATTATAGAGCATGATGCGATTCTGTTTTATCGCATCATGCTCTAATGACCAGCACTGGAGATAGGCATTCAAGCCCCTCTCTTTCAGGGGAGGAGGAATGATGTCTTACTGCACTACCAGAAAATACCGCGCATCGCCTTTGCCCAGGTTCTTGACCTCGATGGTGTATCGCTGGGTGAATAGCGGCACCCATTTGCACATGCCGCCACGCCCAGAGCCATCTTCGCAAATCGGCTTTGACTGCGGATCGAGCACGCGCAGCGCCAGCTTGTCGCCGGTCGGGGCGGACAAAGCTATCGACGCTCCGGTGCCTGACAGGAACAGCTGGTTGAAGCTGTCATGCCCCCCTGCCGTCAGCGTGCCGCTGCGATAGCCGGGGCCGAGCGGGCGGCCGCGATAGATCGCCTGGTTTGCGCCCTTGGTGCGCTCACGCCAGATGGGCATCGGATCGGTCGACGAAGCATCGAGCGGGTGCGAGCCCAGCGCATCGATCACCCGGACCGCCTTGGCCAGCTGCGCCTTGTCGCCGCTGGCTTCGGCATCGGCGGCGGCGGCAAAAGCATTGGCGAGGCGCATTGCAGCATTGGGCGCAGCACCGGGAGCAGCCGAACGGTCGTCAGCAGCCATGGCCGGGAATGTCGCCAATGCGCCGAAACCGGCAAGCGTGAGCATGGCAAGCGTAGAGAGAGTTGATCGGTTCATGACAATTTCTCCGGTGCAACGACAAAACGGGCGCCCTTTTTGCTGGGCTCAAGTAGAAGGGTAAGACGGTGGCGTTCGGCTATGGCACGGGCGAGAGCCAGCCCCAGTCCGGCGCTGTGCCCCCGGCTCTTCGCGCCTTGGCCAGCCGCCGCAATATCAGCTGGCATGGAGCCGCGGCGGAAGCGATCAAAGATTTTCTCGCGGTCTGCCTCGGGCACTCCGGGACCATCATCGGAAATCGTGAGCACCGGCCCCTGTTCAAGCGACAGACGCACCGTTCCGCCTGCTGGGACGTACTTGAACGCGTTGTCGAGCAAGTTGGTAATCAGCCGGGTGAGCTGCATTTCCTCGCCCTGAAAGCTCACTCCGGGCATGATCGAACGGATGAACCTGTGCCCGCTTTCCTCGGCGCTATCGGCATAGAGTTCGCCAATACGCCCGGCGAGCTGGCTGAGATTGACCGGTACCAGCCCCAGCCGGTCCCCCTTGCGCGCCTCACTGGTGGCGATATCGAGCAGCGATTCGAGCAGCGCGATGACCTGCCGGATCTCTGCCCGGGCATCGACGAGCAAGCGACGGTTTTCTTCATCAGGTACCGTTTTCAGTGCCTTTACCAAACGGTTATCAAGATGCATCAACGGCGTGCGCAGCTCATGCGCCACCTGATCGGTGGTTTCGCGGTGGGCATTCACCATGCGCCGCAGATGGGCGAGCGCCTCGGCGCTATGCCGGGTAAGCTCGCCGATCTCGTCACTTGTCGCCGCGCCCTCGGCCAGCGCCTGAAGTGATGGCTCATCCGGTTCGCGAAAGGCGCGGTTGATCCGCCCGATACGTCCCGCCAGCTTTTTTGCCCGCCACCGCCCGATGATGCCTACCAACAGCGCCGCGAGTGCACCCGAGGCCAGAAAAGCCCAGCCGATCCGCCGGACCAGCGCGCTGTCATGGCCATATTCGCGCGCCACCAGCAGCTTGAGATTGGGCGCGAGCTGCGTGGCGCGGGCATAGGCAGGGCTGTGATTACTCAGCGTGATGTAGCCAGTTTCAGAGAGCCGCGCGGACAGCTTCGGCCAGGTGGCGATGTCGCCCGCCAGCCGGTTCCCGGCATCATCGGCGACCAGATAGTGCGGGGCCGTGCCATCATCGACTGACAGCGCCAGCCGGTCAGCTATCCGCTCTTCCAATTCCTTCTGTCCGCCGCTGGCGTGAATATCGGCCATTCCGGCCAGATCAACATCCACCGCCCGCACCAAAGCCGCGTGGCTCGAACGATCGAGCGTGGTGATCGTCACCAGCCACAACAGCAGGGTTACCCCTACCGAGACCAGAATCGCCCAGAGCACCAGCCTGGCGAAGATGGATTCACGGAAGCGGATTCTGCTCATCCCGGACGGCCTTCCAGCAGGCGATAGCCGGTGCCCCAGATCGTCTCGAACGCGGGCGAGGCAAAGCCGTCCTCGAGCTTGCGCCGCAATCGCCCGATATTGACATCGACGACATTGGTCTGCGGATCGAAGCTCATCTTCCAGACATCGCGCAGCAGCATTTCGCGGGTGATGATCTCGCCAGCGTTTTCCATGAAGTAGCGAAAAAGCTCGAATTCCTTGGGGCTGAGCGCCAGATGCCGGTTTGAACGAAAGGCGGTGCGCGCCTTGGTGTGACATTCAAAAGCACCGTAAATGATCACTGCCGCATGTTCGCGCCCCGATGAACGGCGATGCAGTGCGCGCAGGCGGGCAAGCAGTTCATCAGCCTCATAGGGCTTGGCGAGATAGTCGTCGGCCCCGGCATCAAGCCCTTCGGCGCGATCAACCGTGCGGCCCAGCGCCGAGAGCATCAGCACCGGGGTGCCGACGCCGCTTTCGCGCAGGCGCTTCAGGATGGTCATGCCGTCAAGATCGGGCAACATGCGGTCAAGGATGATCACATCGAAATGATCGCGTCCGGCGCGCAGCAGCCCGGCCGCGCCGCTGGCTTCCCAGATCACGCTATCGCCGTTTTGCCTGAGCAGCGCCTGCACCTCCTCAGCCGCACGCGCGTCGTCCTCGACATAGAGGATGCTGATTCCACTCATCAAATTCCCCGAACCACAAGTCCTACGGTGCCAGCGGTGCGTTGCAGAGGCAAGCCGCATCATTCCCTCGCATGTTCTATCGCCAGTTTGCCGGTTGGCCCACACACCAAGCCTGTCATGAAGATGACAAATGGTGTTATGGCTGGTGAACCTGGCCCCGATCCCCACAATCATTCTGGCGCGCCAACGCGGGCCGCGCCACCGGAGGTTGGTGACACGGCCCTGTCGGCCAGCCCGGTCTTGGGGAATGATGGGTGGGCCGGACGATCTCTTGCTCGAAGTGCAACTTGCTTCAGGAACCCGGCGCTGTCCGCTGACAATCTCTGTTAGTTACATGACAAATGCCGGGCCAGATGCCGGAACTCTCCGCTGAACGGGTCCATGCAAACCTATTCTTGAGCCACTGCCTTTGCGGATTTGATTGTGCTTGCTAACGGCGGGTCCCGGTGCATTGTCAGCTTGCCCGTGGAGAGGACACCCGATGAGCTTTACCGCCGATTGCCTGCTGCTGTTTGGGGCCACCGGCGATCTGGCGCAGCGCATGTTGCTGCCCTCGCTGTGCGCGCTGGGAGCGGACGGCCTGATCTCGCCCGATCTGCGCATTGTCGGCACCGCGCGGCAGGATCTGGATGATCATTCCTATCGCAATTTCGCCCGTGCCGCGCTGGAGAAATACATGCCGGCCGACCGGCGCGGATCCATGGCCGAGTTTCTCAATCGCCTGCATTACCAGCCACTCGACGCCAACGACACCGCCCACTATGCCCAATTGGCGCAGAAGGTGGGAAGCCCGCAAGGCGGCCTGTCGATCTTCCTGTCGACCGCGCCCAGCCTGTTCGAGCCGACTATCGCCGGACTGCAGGCGAGCGGGCTGGCCGGAGACAAGGTGCGCATCGGGCTTGAAAAGCCGCTCGGCACCGATCTGGAATCGAGCCGTCAGATCAATGATGCCGTGGCGCGGGCCTTTTCCGAACAGCGCATTTTCCGCATCGATCACTATCTCGGCAAGGAGACGGTGCAGAACCTGCTCGCCTTGCGCTTTGCCAACATCATGTTCGAACCGCTGTGGAATGCGGCCCATATTGACCATGTCCAGATCACCGTGGCTGAAACCGTCGGGCTTGAAGGCCGCGTCGGCTTTTATGACGGGGCTGGCGCGCTGCGTGATATGGTGCAGAACCATATGCTCCAGCTGCTCGCTCTGGTCGCCATGGAGCCGCCCGCCCAATACGATGCCACCTCGATCCGCGACGAAAAGGTCAAGGTGCTGCGTTCGCTGCGGCTGGTCGCGCCTGATGAAACTGTCACCGGGCAATACCGTGCCGGGGCCATCACCGGTCAGCCGGTGCCCGGCTATGATGAGGAACTGGGCAAGGATTCGGGCACCGAAACCTTCGTTGCGATCAAGGCCCATGTCGATAACTGGCGCTGGAAAGGTGTGCCGTTCTATCTGCGCACTGGCAAGCGGCTGCCCGAACGGGTGACCGAGATCGTCATTAATTTCCGCCGCGTGCCGCATTCGATCTTCGCCAGCAAGGCGGCGCGGACCGAGCCGAACCGGCTGGTGATCGGCATCCAGCCCGCAGAAAACCTCACGCTGTCGCTGATGGCCAAGGTGCCGGGGCTTGACCGCGATGGCATTCGCCTGCGCCCGGTGCCGCTCGATATTGCCATGGACGATGCCTTTGCTGGTCCGACCAGGCGGATCGCCTATGAACGGCTGCTGCTCGATCTGATCGAGGGTGATCAGACGCTGTTTGTCCGCCGTGATGAAGTCGAAGCCCAGTGGGGCTGGATCGACGCCATCCGTGCCAGCTGGACCGATCACGGCTTGCTCCCAAAGCCCTATACCGCCGGAAGCTGGGGGCCGTCAGCCGCCATTGCCCTGGCCGAGCGCGACGGGGTGACCTGGCATGAATAGAGGCACGGCATGAGTAATCTCCACCCCGCCATATCCCGCGTGACCGATCGCATCGTCGAGAAGTCAAAGGAAACGCGAACTGCCTATCTGGCGCTGATGGAGCGCGAAGCAGAAACCCGCGGTGACCGGCATTTCCTCTCCTGCTCGAACCTGGCTCACGGCTTTGCCGGGGCCGAGGGTGATCAGCAGACCATTGCTTTCACCCGCGCGCCCAATTTTGGCATCGTCACTGCCTATAACGATATGCTTTCGGCGCATCAGCCCTATGCCCGCTATCCCGAAGCGATGAAGCTCTATGCCCGCGAAGTCGGTGCCACCGCGCAAGTCGCGGGCGGGGTTCCCGCCATGTGCGACGGGGTGACTCAAGGGCAGGATTCGATGGAGCTGTCGTTGTTCAGCCGCGATACCATTGCCCTTTCCACCGCTGTCGGGCTCAGCCACGCGATGTTCGATGGCATGGCGCTGCTCGGCAGTTGTGACAAGATCGTTCCGGGGCTGCTGATCGGCGCCCTGCGCTTTGGCCACCTTCCCGCTATCTTCGTGCCTTCGGGGCCGATGCCATCGGGCATTGCCAACAAGGAAAAGCAGAAAACCCGTCAGCTCTATGCCGAGGGCAAAGTCGGCCGCGAGGAACTGCTCAGGAGCGAAATGGGGAGCTACCATTCACCCGGCACCTGCACCTTCTATGGCACGGCAAATTCCAACCAGATGATGATGGAGCTGATGGGGCTGCACGTTCCCGGTTCCGCATTTGTCACGCCGGGAACCCCGTTGCGCAGCGCGCTGACCCGTGAGGCCGTTCACCGGCTTGCTGCGATTACCCATAAAGGTGATGACTATCGCCCACTGGCGCGGGTCGTGGACGAGAAAGCGATCGTCAACGCCGTAGTCGGCCTGCTGGCAACCGGCGGATCGACCAATCATGCGATCCACATTCCCGCCATGGCGCGCGCCGCCGGAATCAGCATCGACTGGCAGGACATGGACGAGCTTTCCGCCGCCGTCCCGATGATCGCCCGCGTCTATCCCAATGGTTCGGGCGATGTAAACCACTTCCACGCCGCTGGCGGCATGGGCTTTGTCACCCGCCAGCTGCTGGAAGCCGGGCTGATCCATGGTGACACGCTGACCGTGGCCCCCGGCGGTATGGCCGACTATGCCACTGAGCCGGTACTCAACGGCGATGCTCTGAGCTGGCAGCCTGCGCCTGCAACCAGCGGCGATACCGAGATGCTGCGCCCTGTCACTTCGCCGTTTACCGAAGATGGCGGCATGCGTCTGGTCACGGGAAACCTTGGCCGCGCCACTTTCAAGACCAGTGCGGTCGATAAGGCGCGCTGGATGATCGAGGCTCCGGCGCGGGTGTTTGATTGTCAGGAAGCCGTGCAGGAAGCGTTCAAGGCTGGCGAACTTGACCGCGACGTGGTGGTGGTTGTGCGCTTTCAAGGGCCGCGCGCCAATGGCATGCCCGAGCTGCACAAGCTGACCCCGCCGCTCGGCGTGTTGCAGGACAAGGGCTTCCGTGTGGCTCTGGTCACTGACGGGCGCATGTCGGGCGCATCGGGCAAGGTTCCCGCCGCGATCCACATCACCCCCGAGGCGCTGGGCGGCGGCGCACTGGCGCTGCTCCGCGATGGCGACATGATCCGGCTCTGCGCCAACAAGGGCAGCCTCGAAGTACTGACCGACATTTCGGGCCGCGAAGCTGCCGTGCCGCAGGCCCGCAGCGAGGGCATGGGCCGCGAGCTGTTTGCCATGTTCCGCAATTTTGCCGATGGCGCAGAACACGGCGGTTCGGCGATGCTGGCCATGGCGGGACTGTGAGCGTGGACATCGTCAGCGTTGATATTGGCGGCACCCATGCCCGGTTTGCCATTACGACGATTGCTCCGGACGGGGCGATCAGCCTGAGTGAGCCGGTGACGCTCCACACCAGGGATCACGCCAGCTTCCAGACGGCATGGGAAGACTTTGCCCGGTTGCAGGGTGGCAGCCTGCCGCGCGCGGCGGCTTTCGCGGTTGCCGGGCCGGTTGGCCCAAAGGATGGCAAAAATGAAGTGATCCGGTTTACCAATAATCCGTGGATCATCCGGCCGGCCCTGATCCCGGAAAAGCTCGGTCTGGACCGTTTCACCATGGTCAACGATTTCGGCGCTGTCGGCCATGCCGTGGCGCGGGCGCAGGCCAGTGATTTCGTTCATCTCTGCGGGCCTGATGAACCCCTGCCCGCCAGCGGCACTCTATCGATCATCGGCCCCGGCACCGGGCTTGGTGTTGCCCATGTCTGGCGAGATGAGACGGGCAGTTACCGGGTGCAGGCGACCGAGGGCGGACACATCGCCTTTGCCCCGCTCGATGCCATTGAAGAACGCATCCTTGCTCACCTGCGCCAGCGCCATTCGCGCGTTTCGGTTGAACGCGTTGTCGCCGGTCCCGCCATCGTCGATATCTACGAAACGCTCGCCGCCATGGAGGGCAGGCCCGTGCAGCACAGCGACGACCGAGCCATCTGGGCCAGCGCCACCAGCGGCGAGGACAGTCTGGCCGCCGCTGCGGTTGATCGTTTCTGCCTGTCGCTGGGATCAGTCGCGGGAGACATAGCTCTTGCTCAAGGGACAGCAGGCGTGGTCATCGCCGGCGGACTTGGCCTGCGCATCCGCGATACGCTGATGGCATCGGGTTTCGCCAGCCGGTTCCGCGCCAAGGGGCGTTTTGAAGCCCTGATGGCGGCATTGCCAGTCAAACTTATCACCCATCCGCAGCCGGGCCTGTTCGGTGCCGCCGCCGCCTTTGCCCAGGAGCATTCCGCGTGAGCCCCATTGAAAACCTGATGCGACTGGCCCCGGTGATTCCGGTGCTGGTGATTGATGACGTGGTCCATGCCGTGCCGATAGCCCAGGCGCTGGTCGCAGGCGGATTGCCCGTGCTCGAAGTCACGCTGCGTACGGCTTGCGCGCTCGATGTGATTCGCGCGATGAAGCAGGTTCCCGGTGCCGTGGTCGGTGCGGGCACGGTGCTCAGCCCCGCCGATCTCGACAAGGCGCTGAATGCCGGGGCTGAATTCATCGTCTCGCCCGGCCTGACCCCAATGCTCGGCAAGGCGGCGGTGGAAAGCGGCGTGCCGTTCCTGCCCGGCACCGCCAATGCCAGTGACGTGATGCTGGGGCTCGATCTTGGCCTCACCCGGTTCAAGTTCTTCCCCGCCGAAGCATCGGGCGGCATGCCTGCGCTGAAGGCCATCGCCGCACCATTTGGCATGGCGAAGTTCTGCCCGACTGGCGGCATTACCGCAGCTTCTGCGCCCGGCTGGCTGGCGCTTGACGCAGTGATCTGCATCGGTGGCAGCTGGATGGTGGGTAAAGGCACACCCGATGTTCTGAAGATCGAGGCTGCGGCGAGAGAAGCGGCTGGGCTGCGATAACGGGCGTGATGAGCCGTAGCGATGGAGCGAGCTGATGACGGATGTCCAGTCCCTGAAAGATCGCTTGCAAGAACTGCACAAGCGGACCGCTGAAACGCCGCTGTTCAACCCGGTGTTCCAGCTCTCGCTCGAACTGTCGCGGCAGCTGGAGGAGGGCTCGCTCTCACTTGATGCCACCGATGGGCTGGTGGCCGAACTCGAATGCGAGGGCGTTCAGGCGCGCGCCGTGCGGCTCAACCGGCTGGTCAGCCCGGTTGAGCCCGCCGCTTGTGACAAGGCGATAGCCACGCTCAGCCAGGCGCACGATTTCGACACTTTCGCCGAGCGATGGCGGCACCCTTTTGCCCATATCGTTTTTACCGCGCACCCCACATTTCTGCTCAGCCGCGCCCAGTCCGCCGCCGTCGCTGCGGCTGCCTCATCGGGCGAGATTGGCGAGGGCACGGCCTGCATTGCCTCGCATGACCGTGATGCGATCACGCTCGATTACGAGCACGAAGAAGCGATGACGGCGATTGGCCGGGCGCAGTCCGCGCGCGCGCGCATGGTTGGCGAGGCACTCGATATGGCCCGCGCCCAGTGGCCGGAACGCTGGCGCGAACTGGCCCCGGTGCCATTCCGCTTTGCCACCTGGATCGGCTATGACATGGACGGGCGCACTGACATTGCCTGGACCACCTGCCTGCGCTTTCGCCTCGCCGAAAAGGCCATGCGGCTGGCAGCTTACGCCGCCGATCTGGCCGCAGCCGCACCCGATATCTCCGCCCGGCTGACCCGCGCGCGTGACTATGCAGCGGCAATGAGCGCGCTGTTCGCGGCGGACCTGTCCGATCCGGCAAGACTCTCCGCAATTGCGAACCAGTTCACCGCTCCCCACCCTGACAAGCTCACCAGCCTTGCCGGGATTATCTGCGAGCTGGAAGAGGCAGCCCTTGGTACCAAGGATGAAGTCGCCCGCCAGATCCTCGTCACCGTCGCAGCAATGCAGGCCGATGGGCTTGGCATGGGCTGGGTCCACTTCCGGGTGAACAATTCGCAGCTGCAAAACGCCATCCGCCGCCGCATCGATCCTGATGGCAAGCTTGATCTGGGCAGTCAGGCCGCGTTGATGCGGCTGCGCGAGCTGTTGGCAGAGGTGCGCCCGTTGCGCTCGAACATGGCGGCGCTGGCCATCGAAAACAGCACCGCGCTGCGCCAGTTCCTGATCATGGCGCAGATACTCCACCACGTCGATGCCGATGCCCCGATCCGCATGCTGGTAGCCGAATGCGAACAACCAGCGATCATGCTCGCCGCGCTGTATTTCGCCGAGCTGTTCGGCGTTTCCGACAAGGTCGATGTCTCGCCGCTGTTCGAGACAGAGAGAGCGCTGGAACATGGCGGCCGCTTTCTCGATGCGGTGCTGGCTGAGGAACACTATCGTGCCTATGCCCGGCGGCGCGGGCGGGTTTCGGTGCAGACCGGGTTTTCCGACGCCGGGCGTTTCGTCGGTCAGATCCCCGCAGCCCTTGCCATCGAGCGACTGCAAGGGCGGCTGGCCGAGGCCATGGCCGCCAATGGTCTGAGCGATGTCGCCGCTCTGGTGTTCAACACCCACGGCGAATCGATGGGCCGCGGCGCGCATCCTTCCGGATTTGCCGACCGGCTCGAATGGCCGATGTCACCCTGGGCGCGGCGGCGCTTTGTCCGCGCGGGCATCCGGCTCGAACCCGAGGTCAGCTTTCAAGGCGGTGACGGCTATCTGTTTTTCGCCTCCGACCAACTGGCTTTGGCAACATTGGCCCGCATTGCCGAGCGCGATCCCTCGCGCGCCAATCCCGATGCGCCGGCCGACCCGTTCTATCGCCGTACTGACCTCAGCCTTGATTTCTACCGTGCCATCCGCCGCGTCCAGCAGGCCCATCTATCGAGTCTGACATATGCGCGCGCGGTGACCGCCTTCGGCCTTGGCATGCTCAACGATACCGGCAGCCGCAAGTCTCGCCGCCAGTCAGACCTTGCCGCCGACCGCCAGCTGAATCTGCGCCAGATCCGCGCCATCCCGCACAATGCCGTGCTGCAACAGCTTGGCTATCCGGTGAATGTCATCGCCGGTTTCGGTACGGCAGCGGACGGCAATATCGAGGAAGTGGCCGCTCTGCTGCGTGAGAGTCCGCGCGGGCAGCAGATGGTGCGGCTGGTGCGCGCCGCCAATGCGCTGGCCAGTATCAAGACGGTGGCCGCCCACGGTGAGCTGTTCAACTCGGCCTATTGGGCCAGCCGCACCTATCGCGGAGCCGAACAGCACATTGCCGATCCCTGTCTGGCGCTGGCCGAATATCTGACCAAGGATGACCGCGCCGGGGTGTTCCGCCGTCTCGCCTCGCGGCTGCGTGTCGATGCGCTCAAGCTGCACCGCCTTCTCGCGCTGATCCCCGACAGTTTCCCAGCAGCCGAGCGCGAACCGGTGCGCCGTTCACTGGGGGTGCTCCAGGCGCTGCGACTTGCGCTGTTCCAGCATATGTTCATCCGTGTTGTCTCGGTACCGGCCTTCAGCCGCGCCAACGACATAGCCCGCGAAGACGTGTGGGAGATGGTTTTCACCCTGCGCATTGAGGAAGCACTGGCCCAGTTGCGCCGCGCCTTCCCG
>JANOYZ010000021.1:0-1503 GCA_031429135.1 Novosphingobium sp.
GCCGGTCATGCTAGGCGGCGCGTCGAGTGCGCAGAATACGGCGATCTGCGCAATCTCTTCCGGCGTGGCCACACGGCCCAGCGGAATATCGGCCAGCAGGCCCGCACCGCCCCGGCTGGCGAGGTAATCGCCCGCCATCGCCGTATCGGTAAAGCCCGGGGTGATCGCAAAACTGAGAATTCCCTCGGCGGCATAGGCCCGCGCGATGGTCTTGTGCATGGCCAGCATCCCGCCCTTGGCGGCAGCATAGTGCCAATGCTCCGGCGAATCTCCGCGATGCCCGGCGCGGCTGGCAACGTGGACGATCCGGCCCGCAACGCCGCGCTCGCGCCAGTGGCGCACGGCGAAGCGGCTCAGTTGCGCTGCTGCGGTGAGGTTGATCCGCAGGGTATCTTCCCAATCATCAAGCCAGGCGATGTCCGATGCATCAAGCGGATTGGGGCTGAACAGGCCGGCATTGTTGACCAGCACATCGATATGCCCGCCGGCGCGATAGAGCGCCTCATCCCACAGTAGTTGCGGCGCGCTCGGTTCGGCAAAGTCGGCGGGAATGGTGTTGGCATCGACCGTGGTGGTGGCGTGGCCGATCACCGTCACCCCGCGCGCAACCAGGGCAGAGGCGATCGCCGCGCCAATTCCGCGCGATGATCCGGTGACGAGTGCTGTGATTTTTGGCATTTATCCTTTCTGGCGCAGCGCGCGGGCTTCGACAAGCTCAGCCTGAGCGGGTTTATCAAAATTGAACTGGTTCCCGGCCCCGCTCAGACAGAGCTTGTCGAAGCATGTCCTGAGCTTCGCCGTAGGGTCCGCGCACCGATTATGCCGACTTCCCCCGCTTGCACAGCCTCGTGTTTTGGCTAAGGGGGATCGGCGCGGCACCATTGCCGCATCAAGATACCAGGGGAATTCGCAAGGATGGCCAGTTCCAGCAAACGTCCGATCTCACCGCACCTGCAAATCTGGCGCTGGAGTCCGGCCATGGCCATTTCGATCCTGCACCGGGTGACCGGTACCGGGCTTGCCACTTTCGGTCTGGGCATTTTGTTATGGTGGCTGAGCGCACTGGCGAGCGGACCTGCTGCCTATGCCAGCTTCACCGGCTGGGTCTGGGCCGATCTGACTGCGCTCGATTGGAGCGGTTTTCTGGCCATCGTCAGCTCATTGGTCCGCATCGCACTCAAAGTGCTGATGATCGGGCTGATCTGGTCCGCCTTTCAGCACCTGCTTTCCGGCCTGCGCCACTTCGTGCTCGATATCGGCGCGGGATACGATGTTGACAGCATCTATCGCTGGTCGGTCGTGCTCCCGGTCATCGCGATTCTGCTCACTGCGAGCTTCTGGGCCGCTCTCCTTCTCCGCTAGGACCAAGAACCATGGGTAACGGAACTTCGATCGGACGCGTGCGGGGGCTGGGCTCGGCGCATTCTGGCGCGCATCACTGGCTGTTGCAACGCTTCACCGCGATCAGCAATCTGGTGCTGCTGGCCTATCTGCTGATCTCCT
>JANOYZ010000022.1:0-2673 GCA_031429135.1 Novosphingobium sp.
AACCGCTAATCGCGAGATGAGAGCATCCCGCAGGCGCTATAGCATGATGCGCTTAATCTGAACCACATCATGCTATAAGAGTCTTTGTTTTCGCGCGATTTATTGCGAAAAACCGGTACCCACTTTTTCGTATCGGCTCTAGCTGAGCGGCGTCGGTTCTCGGTGGGAATCGGGACCATGGCTCTCATCATTTCGAGCAAGTCGGTCCAACAATTCGCATGGCGCATTGTCGCCGCCCATATCGCTGAGCAGTTTAACAATTCTAGCCAATCCTGTCACTTCTGCAAAGTACATCGGGCCACCTGTCCAGCGCGGCCAGCCATAGCCGTGCAGCCAAACAGCATCGATATCGGATGCGCGCAGTGCGATACCTTCCTCAAGAATTCGGTATCCTTCGCCAATCATTGGAAAAAGCAGCCGCTCCAGGATACCGCGATCATCGAGCTTCAGGCCCGTTTGTCCCATGCGATCGCGCAGCTGCACAATTAGCCCAAGCGCAACTTCCGAAGGTTGCGGCTTGCCATCAACATAATCGTAATACCCAGCGCCGTTCTTCTGCCCCTTGCGGCCATTTTCGCAGAACACTTCGCGGATGGTCGAGCTGCTTGAGCTTTCCGCACTCCAGCCAAGGTCCAGCCCCGCCAGATCGCTAACGCGGAACGGGCCCATCGCGAAGCCGAATGCTTCTGCCACCCGGTCGATATCGTAAGGGCTGACCCCGCCCAGCACCATCGCATCACATTCGCGCCGCCGCACAGCGAGCATGCGATTGCCGATGAAGCCGCGGCAATTGCCAGCGACTACCGGAATCTTGCCGATCCGCTTGGCCAGCGTCAGCGCGCTCGCCAGCACGGCGTCGGAGGTCTTTGCGCCGCGCACGATTTCCAGCAGCTTCATGATATTGGCTGGCGAGAAGAAATGCAGCCCCAGAACCCATTCCGGACGCGTGGTTGCGGCAGAAATCTGGTCGATATCGAGGTAAGAGGTGTTGGTGGCCAGAATCGTGCCCGGCTTTGCCAGCTGGTCCAACTGAGTGAAGATCGCCTGTTTGACCTCCATTGTCTCGAAGGCGGCTTCGATCACCAGTCCCGCTTCCGAGATCGCTGCCATATCCAGCGACGGGTGCAGCCGCGAGTGGATCGTTGCGGCTTGCACTGCGCTGAGCCGGCCTTTGGCAACATCGCCGGCCAGGGCTTTCCCGATGGTGGCCTGACCGCGATCGAGTCCCGCTTGCGTCTGCTCGATCAGCGTGACCGTCCAGCCCCGGTTCAGAAAGGCCTGCGCAATCCCCGAACCCATGGTGCCCGCACCGATGATCGCAACATGGCTGCAATTCGCCAGCAGATCGCCCTGCCCGGCAAGGCCCGGCACAGCCGCGCACTTGCGCTCGGCATTGAAGGCATGGCGCAGCGCCGCCGATTGCGGACCTTCGCGCAGGGCCAGAAACGTCTCGCGATCGATGGCGCAGGCCTGGACGAAAGGCAGGCCAAGGCTACGGCGCATGGCGTCAAGCAGGGCGGAGGGTGCTGCAAAGCCGCGAAACCGTTTGGCATGTCTGCGTTTGAATAGGTCGAAAAATGCTTCGTCGGCCAGCTCCGCTTCCGGGATTGTCCGCTCGCTCGTTCTGGGGGTTGCCGCGCCCGCCGTGACAACGCTGCGCGCAAAGATCACAGCTTCAGCGACCAATGCATCGCCCCCGGCAATCAAGTCGATCAGTCCGCAGTCCAGCGCCGCCACTGCATCAATCGGCTCTCCGCTCGCCATCATGTCAAGCGCGCGCTCAAGGCCAATCAGGCGCGGCAAACGCTGGGTACCCCCCGCGCCGGGGATCAAGCCAAGGGTCACTTCGGGCAAGCCAAATCTGGCTGAGGTGATCGCCAAGCGATAGTGACAAGCCATCGCCAGTTCCAGTCCGCCGCCAAGCGCCGTGCCGTGAATCGCCGCGATCACCGGCTTGCTGCAAACCTCGATCCGCTGGATCACATCAGGCAGCAGCGGTACCTTCTGCGGCTTGCCGAATTCGGAAATATCGGCACCGGGGAAGAATGTCCGCCCGGCACAGGCTATTACCAGCGCCTTGCAGCCGGGATCGGCTTCGGCGCGCTCGATACCTGCGACCAAGGCCTGACGGACCACTGCTCCCAGCACATTGACTGGCGGATAATCAATGGTGAGGACGGCGACTTCACCATCCAGAGTATAACTGCTTACCGGTTGCAATTCGCTCATTTCAATCAAGTTCCATTACACCGTGGAGCCCCCTCACCCATGCTTTGTGCCGCGCCAGTAACGATGGCGACCTTGCCCTCGAACTGACCCATGGCGCTATGCCTCCGTGCTGGAAAGCTTGGGCGCGACCTGATTGACCAGCAGGTCCATCGAATGCTCCCAGGGCTCGGGATTGTCGACATAGTCGTGACTGTAGATCAACAGCGTGCCGAAGGGTCCGCCAAGATCGTCGAACCAGGCCTCCATCTTCTGACGCACGGTTTCGGGCGAACCGACGATCCAGACATGTTCGGCGAGGTATTCGGCATCGACCTTGGACTCATCGAAATTTGGATCGTGGAGCAGTCCCTTGAGCACGCCGAAGCGCTGGTAGGTCGGCTTGATATAGCTGTTCCAGGCATGGCCGATGCCGCCTTCTACCGCCAGCTTGCGCGCTTCGGCATC
>JANOYZ010000023.1:0-2234 GCA_031429135.1 Novosphingobium sp.
CGATGGTGTTAAGCGCGGTGAGCTGGCTCTGGCGGGCGCGGGTTTCAAATTCGTTTTCGAGCATGTTCTTGTCCTGCTCGATTCCCACGATCTGCCGCTCGGTCAGCCGAACCTGGCTTTTCACCGCATTGACCTTGAAGGTCAGGGCAACTGTCAGGGCCAGGCACACCGTCAGGATCATGGCCCAGCCGATGGAATGCAAACGTGAGCGTGTAACAATCATGCAACTCTCCTTTGACCAGTTGGCCTTTGACCAGTTGGCAACAAGCGAGGCGAAGCGGCTGAGCGTGTGGCGGCGCGCAGGGTGGCGGATCGGGCTCGGGGATTGCGGGCAAGTTCGTCTTCCGAAGCACGAATAGCCTTGGAAACCTCGGTGAAGCTGGCGGGCGCGCGGTCAGCCATCACCGGCAGGTGACGCGATCCGCCTGCGCTTGCCCCGCTGGCATCGCGCAGGAACTGCTTGACGATGCGGTCTTCGAGGCTGTGAAAGCTGACCACCGCCAGCCGCCCGCCTGCGCGCAGCAAGACTTCAGCAGCGGCAAGCCCGGTTTCCAGTTCTTCCAGCTCGGCATTCACATGGATGCGGATCGCCTGAAAGCTGCGGGTTGCGGGATCTTTGGGAGCACCGGCCCCCTTGAAGCCAGGACTGTGGCCCAGCGACTTGCGGATAACATGCGCCAGCTCGCCCGTGGTGCTGAGCGGACGGGCGGCAACAATCGCGCGGGCAACCCGGCGCGACTGGCGCTCTTCGCCATAGTTGAACAGCACGTCGGCAATGTCTGCTTCGGCAGCAGTGTTGAGAAAGTCGGCGGCGCTGGCCCCCTCTTGCCCCATGCGCATGTCAAGCGGGCCATCGCTGGAAAAGGCAAAACCGCGCGCCGGCTGATCAAGCTGCATCGATGAAACACCGATATCCATGACCAGACCATCAACCTGTGAAATCCCCACTTCGGCCATGGCGGCGACCATTTCGGAGAAGCGGCGCGGATGCAGCACCAGACGCGGCGGATCGGCCCGCGTTTCCGCCCAGCCCTGCCCCGCTGCAATCGCATCGGGATCACGATCAAAAGCATGTACGGTAGCACCGGCATCGAGCAGACGGCGGGTATAGCCGCCTGCGCCGAAAGTGGCGTCGATGATTACCGAGCCGGGCGCAGGACGAAGTGCTTCAATCACTTCGTCCAGCAAGACGGGGATGTGGGGGGCTGAACTCACTTGCGGCCCTTCCCGGTGCTGAGCTTTTCCAGTTCTTCCTCGCAACTGATTTTCATGTGACGCCATTCATCGCCAAGCTTGAAAACCTCGTCCGGGTTGAAGATCAGGAAATCCGGACCGGCACCCTGATAATAGAGGCGGTCAGTGATCTTCGCCGCTTCCAGCCAACGCGGCGGCAGAACAAAACGGCCAGAATCATCGAAGATAATCGTGCGGAAACCGTAAAGCTGGCTGGTGCGCGCGGTGCGGTTGAACTGCCCACCGGCCTGCTGTTCCTCGCGGTCAATCTGCGCATCGAAATCGAGCTGGCGCGATAGCCCGAAAGCAACAAGGCAGGGCAGGTCATCGTGAATCTGAAGGCAGAGCGTACGCTCACCGGCACCGGATTCCTTGACCAGCTTGCGGAAATCGGCGGGCAGAGCGAAGCGATCCATTCCGCCTCTCAGCGAAATTCCAGCCCCTTTGTATCTGATGCCATTCGTGTCCAAGTGCCCCAGCCCCGCCAAGCTGTAATTTCCGCCGGCAACACAACTTCCCCGCCCGGTCGCGCGGCTGCGCGGCCGACGTCACCCCCTGCGGATGCGGCGTGGAGATTCGTTCCGATCAAGCAACATCCTTAACGTTGCTCAGCCAGGGTGGGAAGGGAAATTCACGGGTTTTTGGGGATATTTACGTTAACTTATTGAATTAAAATAATATATTTTGATGAATGTGGATAATTACCGAGTTAAATCATGGTGAATAACCCACTGTAATTTCATGATTCATTTTGAAGCCTCAGTTCAGGCTCCGGGATTTACCCGAAATTACCGAAGCGTGATTCTATTGCTGGTCGCGTAGTTTTTTCAGCAACATATCCAGCAGTCTGGCCCGCTCGACAGCATCCTCAGCCCTCGCCGATTCGAGCATAGCGGCATCGGCCACCACCAGAACGCGGCCTTTTCCGATGCGGCACCGTGCCGTCAGACCGAGCCGATCAATCTGGCAGGCGCGGCTGCCTTCATGCGCTTCAAGGCGGA
>JANOYZ010000024.1:0-18943 GCA_031429135.1 Novosphingobium sp.
CTGAAAAACCAACTTTGCCAAATCCAAACCGATTGTGGTAACCTCTTCCATGGATGCCTCCTTCTAGTGGTGTTCAACACCTCCACTATGGCACATCAAGGCCTCGGGGGGCGTCCACCCCATCAGGAAAACTCCCGGATGTCCGCCACTTCCGCCACCATTAAAGCCGTTGTCTTCGATGTCGGACGGGTGCTGTTTGAATGGGATCTGCGCCACCTGTTCGCCAAGCTGATCGCCGATCCTGCTGAGCTTGAATGGTTCGTCACCACGGTGGTGACGCCCGAATGGCACTTTCAGCACGATGCGGGTGTTCCGCTCGCCGAGATGGTGCCTGCGCGGATCGCCCGGTATCCTGATCACGCCGCGCTGATCCATGCCTATGCCGCGCGCTTCAACGAATCGATTCCCGAGCCGGTGGCGGGCAGTCTTGAACTGGTCGAGGCGTTGGCGGCGCGTTTGGTGCCGCTGTTTGCCATCACCAATTTCGGTGCCGAGTTCTGGCCGGGCTTCCGCGCCACACAGCCGGTGTTCGATCACTTCCGTGACATTGTCGTCTCGGGCGACGAGAAGCTGGCCAAGCCTGATCCCGCCATCTACCGGCTGGCAGAGGCGCGATTTGGCCTGCCGGGCTCCGCCATGCTGTTCATCGACGACAACGAAGCCAACATTCAGTCGGCGGCGCGCGAGGGGTGGCAGGTCCACCATTTTCAAGGTGCAGCAGGCTTGGCCGCAGACCTCAGGGACTGCGGCCTGATCGCCTGATTACTTAGCGTTGCACTTGGCCAGATCGTCGGCCGAAAGTTCGGCTCCAGCGGCAGTGAAGCGCGCCACTGTTCCGAACTTCTTGGCGACGCGCTGACACATCACCACGGGGCGTGAACCGGTGCTGGCGGCAGCGCAGCCTGTCCCGGCACACTTCCACATGACTTCACCGACAATGGCCTGCTTCGGCGCGGTGAGAGCTTGCTGCAAGGTGGCGTTATAGCCACCGGGGGCCGCGGAGACCTGCGCGGGCGTCATCGCCAGCATGGCACCAGCCAGAGCGAAAGCACCCGAGAGGAAGGTGCGCGAGGTTAGTTGAGAAAACACATGCTGCATGGGCCATTTCCTGTTCGCTGGCGGTCCTGGAGAGGGAACGCATATTTAAGTTGCGAATCACTACTTAATAAATCAAGTTGCATAATGCAACCAAAAATCAAATTTATTTCGCCTGATCCCGATCCTGCGCTAGGCTGCGTCGCTATGGGCAAGCTGCGCGAACCTTTGGGAGCTGAAGATTGCGGGTTGCCGCTCGCGCTTGAGGTGATGGGCGAACGGTGGAGCTTCATGATTTTGCGCGCGGCGCTGAACGGCGTTTATCATTTCGAGGACTTCCTCATTGCGCTGGGCATTGCCCGCAACATCCTGTCCAACCGGCTCGCCAATCTGGTCTTGCATGGCATCCTGCAGCGCGAGCAGATGGTCGATGATCGCCGCAAGGTGGAATACCGCCTGACGCAAAAGGGCATTGATCTGCTCCCCGCCATGCTGGCGCTGCGCCAGTGGGGGGAGAAATACGGGCTGGGCGTACCGAGCAACCCGGTGCTGGTCGATAAACGCGATTGTCTGCCGATCGGCCCGATCACCATGCGATCGCACGATGACCGGGTAATTGCCTATGATGATCTGCAATGGCTTGACCGTGATGCGGTGGGCAAGCCAGGCAGCGATTGCTGCGGGCCGGAAGATGTGCCGGGCTGGCAAAGCGATATGGCGGACTGATCGCGCCTGTTGCTCTGAAGCTTGGCATCTGGGGGCATAGCTTCTGGGCCATGGCTGGGGCATTATCGCACCCATGAACCGCCGATTCGCCCTGCTCGCCCCGATCCTCCTCCTGGCTGCCGCCGCTGCGCCCGCGCCCAAGCCAGTCTCACCGCCACAGCCGCTGCCCGATCTGGTCAAGGTCGAGATGGTGACCGAGCTGGGCTCGATCGAGCTGGAGCTCGATCACCTGCACGCGCCGATATCGGCCGCGAATTTCATCCGCTATGTCGATCTGCGCCGCTTTGATGGCATGACCTTTTACCGCGTCATGCGGCTCAAATGGGGCACGCCGCCCAACGGCCTGATTCAGGCGGGCTTGCAGGGAAACCCGCAGAAGATCCTCAAGCCCATCGCGCACGAACCGACTAGCCAGACCGGCCTCAGCCACAAGGCCGGTGCCCTCTCCATGGCACGCAACGCCCCCGGCACAGCGTCCGCTGATTTCTCGATCCTGCTGTCAGACCTCACCGGGCTGGACGCCAATCCCAAATCAGACAACCCGGAACTTCAGGCAGGCTACGCCGTATTCGGCCGGGTGAGCAGCGGCATGGACGTGGTGCGAAAGATCTACGACGTCCCGCTCAGCGCCACCAAGGGGCAGGGCGCGATGATTGGCCAGATGATTGAAGCACCGGTGCGGGTTTTGACGGTTAGGCGGGTGGTGGTGGCGGGGAAGTGAACGGGGCCGAAAGTCAGAATATGCGAACTATTTTGTAAGCAGTTCAAAGTCCGTTTCGCGCTCTCATAGCAGCCGCCCGATGTTTGAACTGCGTTCTCCAGAAGCGGTCTCTACCTTTGCTATCTTGGGCTGCTGGTGCGAGTGTCCCAAAGGTGAACGTGTTGACCTTCACCGGGTCCACCCTCGCCGAAATCGCCGGGTGCTTTGCCTTTTGGGCATGGCTGCGATTGGACCGTTCGGTATGGTGGCTGGTGCCCGCTGTGACAATTTGCCTTGTCGGAGCCTCGGTCATCCTGTGGGGCCCGAGAGCGACATGATCGGGCCGATGCTGACCAAATAAGGCAGCGATTCGCGGATTAGCCACATTGCTTGGCTTTTGCGTCTCGATACTCGAAGCAGCACCCGTACATGTAGGCTGCTATCTTGTACCCCAGACATGTGCTTTGGAGCTGCCATGGCCTCCGCATACTCAAAAATCCCCAAGACAGTCTGGGTTCTCGGTCTTGTCAGCATGTTCATGGATATCTCTTCGGAGATCATTCATGCGCTGCTGCCGATCTTCATGACGACTACCTTGGGGCTCAGTGTGGCCATGGTGGGCTTGGTGGACGGGATCGCCGAGGCGACCGCAAGCATTACGAAGGTGTTCTCTGGCTACATCTCGGATCGCATTGGCAAGCGCAAGCCCCTGATCCTTCTCGGCTATGGCCTTGGCGCACTGTCCAAGCCCCTGTTCGCGATTGCTTCAGGCGCGCTGCCAATTCTCGGTGCCCGTTTCGCAGATCGCATTGGCAAGGGTATTCGAGGCGCGCCTCGTGACGCAATGGTGGCTGATGTCTCACCGTCTGAGATTCGTGGTCGGGCGTTCGGCCTTCGGCAGTCACTCGACACGGTAGGTGCCTTCGCTGGCCCACTAATCGCTATTGGCCTGATGTTTGCCTTCGCCAGCAACATGCGGCTCGTCTTCTGGATTGCAGTTATTCCGGCGCTCATTGCCGTGGCGCTCGTCATTATCGGGATCGAGGACAGACGATCGGAGACAGGTGAGGCGCGACCTCCGATACGTTTCGCTGATTTGCGTCAACTGGGAAGCGGATTTTGGAACGTCGTCTTTATCGGCGTGCTTTTCAGCCTCTCCCGGATCAGTGAGGCGTTCCTGATCTTGCGCGCCAATGTCGAAGGTCTGCCGCTCGAATTGACACCTCTGGTCCTCGTCGTGATGAATATCGTTTACTCGGTTGGCGCTTACCCCGCCGGCGTCCTATCTGACCGCTTCTCGCCTAGCCGGCTTCTTTTGTTAGGGATTGTGGCTCTCATCGGCAGCCACATTGTTCTAGGTTTTGCCGACGGACTCGTCGCCGTATTCGCTGGCATCGCTCTGTGGGGCGTTCATATGGCGCTGACTCAAGGGATATTTGCGCGCATGATCGCGGATAGCGCGCCATCACCGCTAGTCGCCTCCGCTTTCGGACTTTTCAGCCTCCTGACCGGGCTGGCGTTGCTGATCGGAAGCGTAGTCGCGGGATTGTTGTGGGACATCATGGGGCCGCAAATTACATTCATAGCGGCGGCGGGGTTAGCGACGGCGGCGGCTTTCGCACTGGCGGCCTGCCGAATTCGGCCAGCAGTATCAACTGATTCTCATTGATTGCCGACTTCCGCTCACGGGCCATCCGTCTGCTTTCAGCGCGAGGATTAGCAAAGTCGACATTCCGCTAACTGCCCAAGAGGCGAACTCCTTCTCACCCCCTAGGCGGCATCCTCCGATAACTCAGCGCCTCGGCCACATGAATCCGCCCGACAGTCTCCGCCCCCGCGAGATCGGCCACGGTCCGCGCCACCCTTAGCATCCTCGTATATCCCCGCGCTGACAGCCGCATCGCCTCTGCCGCTTGCATGAGCAGGCGCTGGCCTGCCTCATCAGGCGTGGCGAAGAGTTCGAGGCCTTCGCCGTCAAGCTCGGCATTGGTGCGTGCGCCAGTGACTTCAAAGCGGGCGGTCTGGATCGCGCGGGCCGCCGCTACCCTTGCGGCGACTTCGGCGCTGCCTTCGGCGGGCGGGGGGAGCGCGAGGTCAGCCGCGCTGACCGGGTCGACATCGACGTGGAGATCGATCCGGTCAAGCAAAGGCCCGGAGACGCGGCTCTGGTAATCGGCGGCGCAGCGCGGCGCTCTGGAACAGGCCAAGGCTGGATCCCCAAGGTGCCCGCAGCGGCAGGGGTTCATCGCGGCGATCAGCTGCACGCGCGCGGGGAAGGTGACATGGGCATTGGCCCGCGCGACGCTGACCTCGCCCGTCTCCAGCGGCTGGCGCAGCGAATCAAGCACCGGGCGCTGGACTTCGGGCAGCTCATCAAGGACCAGAACGCCCAGATGCGCGAGGCTGACCTCACCGGGGCGCACTTTCAGTCCGCCGCCGGTCAGTGCTGCCATCGAAGCGGAATGGTGGGGGCTGCGGAATGGGCGGCGGCGGCTGATCCGGCCTTCCACCAGCAATCCGGCGATTGAGGCGACCATCGACACTTCGAGAGCCTCCGCCGGGGTCAGTTCGGGCAGGATACCGGGCAGGCAGGCGGCGAGCAGCGATTTGCCCGCCCCCGGCGGTCCGCACATCAGCAGATTATGGCCGCCGGCGGCGGCAATCACCAGCGCGCGCTAGGCGGTTTCCTGACCTTTGACCATCTTGAGATCGGGGCCTTTGACCGGCGGCTCTGCCTCTCCCGGTGCGGGCGGGCTCAGCACTTGCGTGCCTTTGAGGTGGTTGAGCAGCGAGATCAGATCGGGCGCGGCGACGATCGGTATGCCGCTGGCCCAGCTGGCCTCGGTCCCTTGTGCGGCGGGACAGATCAGGCCTTTTTCCTGCGCGCTGGCATGGATCGCGGCGAGCAATACGCCAGGCGACGAGATTATCCGGCCATCCAGAGCCAGTTCGCCCACCGCGACATATTCGCTGATCTGTTCGGCATCGGTAACGCCCATCGCCGCCAGCAGCGCCAGCGCGATCGGCAGATCGTAATGCGAGCCTTCCTTGGGCAGATCGGCAGGCGAAAGATTCACCGTGATCCGCTTGGGCGGCAAGGATAGCCCGAGCGAGGCGAGGGCGGCCTGCACCCGCTGACGGCTTTCACCCACCGCCTTGTCCGGCAGGCCGACGAGGTGGAAGCCGGGCATTCCCGGTGCCACCTGGCACTGCACCTCAACGGTGCGCGCTTCCAGCCCGAGATAGGCGACCGTCGATACCAGTGCGACCAAAACTCATCCCCGTAAAATTCCCTAAGTGTTTGATGGGGCAGGGGGCGGACGAAGTCGAGGGGCAGGCACCTGGTTTGCGCCATTGTGGAGCAGATTACGCAAGAACCCGTAATCAGCCGGCCTCTATTTACCGGGAAGGAAATCTTAACTCTTTCCGTGAGCAAGCCCGTAAAGGACTGGCTGGCATTTACACTGCATCATGCGCCGCATTACCTGCCTTGCCCTGTCGATTCTCGCCGCTGTGGCGACGCCTGCCGCCGCGCAGCACGTGATCACCTATGAAGTGGTGACCGAGGAGATCATCAGCGAGGCGGGCTCAGATCGCTTTGTTGCTTCAGGGCAGGTCAAGCTGCCGCAGGGCATCGCGCAGTTCGGGCCGTTCCGCGTGCTTGATGGCACCCGCGCCGCGCTGGTCGATGCAACGGACGAGCGCAGCCCCGCCGCCTTCAGCTCGATGCTCGCGGCCTATCCGGCACTCGCCACGCTCGAGATGATCGAATGCCCCGGCACCATGGATGATGGCGCGAATCTGCGGCTTGGCCGGATGATCCGAGCCAAGGGCATCGCCACTCATGTGCCCAAAGGCGGTTCGGTGCGTTCGGGCGGGGTCGAGCTGTTTCTGGCGGGAGCGCGCCGCATGGCGGATCCCGGCGCGGAATTTGCGGTCCACGCCTGGCAAGACGAAGACGGCAAGCAGCCGGGCGATTTCGCCGCCGATGCCCCGGTCAACCGCGCCTATCTCGACTATTACCGCGAAATGGGCATGAGCCCGGTTGAGGCGCGGGCATTTTATGACATGACCAATTCGGTGCCCAATGCCGATGCCCGCTGGATGAACGCGGCGCAGATGGGGCAATGGGTGAAGCTGGAATCGGGCGCGCTGGCAACGGCTCAAGCGCTTGACTCAGCCCGGACGCTTAGGTAGGGGCGCGGCTCCGAGATTTCGGTCGCCGTTGCAGGCGGCCTTTTGTTCGTATCTGAGGTTTTGAGATGAAGCGCACATTCCAGCCAAGCCGGCTCGTCCGCGCCCGCCGCCACGGCTTCCGTGCTCGCGGTGCCACTGTCGGTGGCCGCAAGGTTCTGGCTTCGCGCCGCGCGCGCGGCCGCAAGAAGCTGTCTGCCTGAGCGATCATGCGAAATTGCCCGTCCTCACCCGGCGGGCTGATTTCCTAGCCGCCAACCGGGGCCTGCGCATCGCACGTCCCGGTTTTGTACTTCTGGCGCGCGCGAATGATAGCGCAGGCATGCGCTTTGGCATCACCGTCACCAAGAAAATCGGCAATGCGGTGGTCCGCAACCGCATGAAGCGCCGCTTTCGCGCGTTGCTGCGTGATCTGCTGCCCAATGAAGGACTTGCCGGTCACGATCACGTGCTGATCGGTCGCGAAGGCGGGGTGGAGCGCGATTTCGCCGCACTGCGCGCGGAACTGTCGGCGGCGCTGGCACGGGCCAAGGCCGGAAAAGGCGATCCGCCAAGGAAGCCCAGAGACAAACGCCGTTGAAAAGACTGATTATCCTGATCGCACGGGCGTGGCAGATCGGCCCATCGCGCATTCTTCCGCCTTCTTGCCGCTATGTCCCAAGCTGCTCGCAATATGCGATTGAAGCGGTCGAGAAATATGGCGCGTTTAGGGGTGGCTGGCTGGCGATGAAGCGTCTATTGCGCTGCCACCCTTGGGGGGGACATGGGTCTGATCCGGTTCCTTGAACAGCGCGCATCAGCCCCCATTTGATGATCTAACAATTCAGTAGGAAGCCTAGGTGGACAACCAGCGTAATCTGATACTGGCGGTATTGCTTTCTGCACTGCTGCTTTTCGGCTGGGATGCCGGTATGCGGTACTATTATCCGCAGCCGGTGAAGAGCGCGGCGCAGGTTGCCGCAAATCCGACTCCGGTCCCGGGTTCTGTTACACCTGCCACGCGCGAGGGTGGCCTCACCAATCCGGCTGACATCGCCACTGAGGCGCGCGATCTGAAAACCGCGCTCCACCCCGCAGGCCGCGTGCCCATCGCGGCACCGGGGCTGACCGGTTCGATCAACCTGACCGGGGCGCTGCTCGATGATCTGACCACCAATCGCCACACCGCCACGCTGAAAAAGGAAGATGGGCAAGCGCGCATCTTCTCACCTATAGCTACCCCGGCGCAGCACTTTGCTCAGATCGGCTGGACGGGGCAGGGCGTAGCGACCCCCAATGTATATACACTGTGGACCGCGCCTGCCGGAGCAAAGCTGACACCGCAGACACCGGTAACGCTCAGCGCCACCTCCAAAGCTCCGGGGCTGACCTTCACGATCACCTACAAGATCGATCAGGATTACATGATAACTGCCGATGCAGCGGTCACCAACGGCAGTGCTGCACCGGTCGCCGTGCAATCGTTCGCGCGGATCAACCGCACCGAAAAGACTGCCGGTCTTGATACCTGGAACATCCATACCGGGCCGTTTGGCGCATTTGACGGCTCAGTCACCTTCAGCACCGATTACTCCACGGTACGCGAAAGCGCAGCCGGTCAGCTCAAGAATGTTGGCAAAGCCGATTGGCTCGGCTTCACCGATATCTACTGGATGAGCGCGCTGATCCCCGACAAGAATGCCGAATCCTCTGATTTCCGGGACATGGGCAAGGGCATCTTCAATGCCGACCTGTTTTACAAATCTGTCACCGTAGCCCCTGGTCAGACCGCTTCGCATTCCACCCGCATCTTTGCCGGGGCAAAGGAAAGCGCGGTGCTTGATCGCTATGAAGATTCCGGCATCACCAATTTCGGCCTGGCGATCGACTGGGGCTGGTTCCGCTGGTTTGAAAAGCCGATCTTCATGCTGCTCACCGCGCTGTTCGGTGCGGTCGGCAACTTTGGTCTGGCGATCATCCTGCTGACACTGATCGTGCGCGGGATCATGTTCCCGATTGCCCAGCGCCAGTTCGCCTCGATGGCATCGATGCGCGCGATCCAGCCCAAGATGAAGGCGCTGCAGGATCGCTACAAGGACGACAAGCAGAAGCTGCAGGAAGAAACCCTCAAGCTTTACAAGACCGAAGGCGTCAATCCGCTGGCGGGCTGCCTGCCGATCTTCCTGCAAATTCCGGTGTTCTTCGCGCTCTACAAGGTGCTGACCCTGGCGGTCGAGATGCGCCACCAGCCTTTCGTGCTGTGGATCAAGGATCTTTCCGCGCCTGATCCGGCGCATATCCTCAACCTGTTCGGCCTGCTCAACTTCACCCCGCCCGCGCTGCTTGGCATCGGCATTCTGGCAGTGCTGCTCGGCGTGACGATGTGGGCGCAGTTCAAGCTCAATCCCGCCGCACCCGATCCGGTGCAGCAACAGGTCTTTGCGATCATGCCGTGGATGATGATGTTCGTCATGGCCTCGTTTGCTTCGGGCCTGCTGATCTACTGGATCACCTCGAACGTGCTGACCATTGCCCAGCAGAAGTATCTTTATGCCAAGCACCCGCAGCTCAAAGCGATGGTCGACAAGGAACGCGATGTGGTGCTGCATGGCGGCAAAGGCAAGGATACGTGAGCCCTGAAGACGCCGCGCAGGCGCAACTGATCGAGCGGGCGCGGGTTTTGTTTGCCGGGCCGATCGAATTCCTGCTGAGCGCGCCCAGCCTCAAATTCCTGCCCGAGCCGGACTTTCCCGAGATCGCCTTTTGCGGGCGGTCAAATGTCGGCAAAAGCTCGCTGCTCAATGCGCTCACCGGGCGCAAGGCGATTGCCCGCACCTCGGTCACGCCGGGGCGCACGCAAGAGCTCAACTTCTTCGAGGTGGGCGAGCCGGCCGTGCTGCGGCTGGTCGATATGCCGGGCTATGGCTTTGCCAAGGCACCGCTGGCCGTGGTCGATAAATGGCGCAAGCTGGTACGCGATTTCCTGCGCGGGCGGGCGGTGCTCAAACGTAACCTGCTGCTGATCGATGCCCGCCACGGGGTAAAGCAGGTCGATATCGAAATGATGCAGATGCTCGATGAATCCGCTGTCGGCTACCGCATTGTCATCACCAAGGCGGACAAGATCAAGGCCAGCGAGCTGGAAGCGGTCACCGCCAGCGTCGCGGCCGAGGCGCGAAAGCACTCGGCAGCGTTTCCGGTGATCCATGTCACCTCGTCGGAAACCAAGCTGGGTATCGCCGAACTGCGCGCTGCCGTGCTGGAAGACGCGGCAATTTAAGGCGTGAAAAGCCTGCTTACCTACCCAAAATTCGCCTAGCCTGAGCCCTGTCGAAGGGCTGCCCTTTTCTTCGTGCAGCACTCCCTGCCTCAAAAAGAAGGACAGTGCTTCGACAAGCTCAGCATAGACGGGGTATGGTGCGAGATAAAACGCTCGCCGCCTTAAACGATGCGCTGGCCGCGATCGCGATTGCCTGATGGGCCGGAGCGGAACTTGCTCGGTCCGCCATTTGATGGGCCACCGCGATTACCATCGCTGCGCGGTGCGCCGCCACGGTTGTCGCCGCGCGGAGCCGTGCCGCGATTGTCACCGTTATGACCGCCAGCGCCATGCCCGTTTGAGCCATGACCGCCGAAATTGCGCTTGCGGGAATCGCCAGCGGGGCGAACCTCGCCAGCATGAGCGCCAACGCCCGCTACACGGGCCACACGAGGTTCACCGCGATCACCATCGGCACGCGCCGGTGCGCGATCACCACGCAGTTCGCGGCGCTCGCCTTCACGCCGGGCATCGCGGGGGATGTCACGGCCAACGCCTTCAGGGCGACGCCCGCCGCCGCCATTTCCGGCACGACCACCATTGCCACCACGGCCGCCATCACTGCGTCCACCACCAAAGCGCCCCTTGCGGTCACGCTCATCACGTCGAGCATCCTGTTCGGCTTCGGCTGGCTTGCGCGAAGGGGCTGGCAGGCGGGCGGCTTCGTTCTGGAAATTCTCGGGCAGAGACATCGGCATCAGCTTGATGTCGGTCAGCCGCTCGATATCGCGCAAATATGGCTTTTCATCAGGCGCAACGAAGCTGATCGATACGCCGTCTGCGCCGGCGCGCGCGGTGCGGCCGATGCGGTGGACATATTGTTCGGGAACATTGGGCATTTCGAAGTTGAACACATGGCTCACCCCGCTCACGTCAATGCCGCGTGCGGCGATGTCGGTGGCGACGAGAACCGGTGTCGTGCCCTTGCGAAAAGCGCCGAGCGCAGCGGTGCGCTGGGCCTGGCTCTTGTTGCCGTGGATCGCTGCGGCATTGACGCCTGCGGTGGTCAGATGGCGGACGACACGGTCTGCGCCGTGCTTGGTGCGGGTGAAGACCAGCGCCCGGTCAACGCTGTTGTCAGCGAGGCCAGCGCGCAGCTTGAGCGTTAGCAGCGCCTGCTTTTCGGCCTGATTGATATGGGTGACGAACTGGTCCACCCGCTCGACCGTGGTGGCCTGCGGGGTGACTTCGACGCGCACCGGGTTCGAGATGAACTGTTTGCCAAGGTCAGCGATGGCCTTGGGCATGGTCGCCGAGAAGAACAGGCTCTGGCGTTCCTTGGGCAGCATGTTGGCGACGCGCTTCAACGGCACGATGAAGCCAAGGTCCATCATCTGGTCGGCTTCGTCGAGCACGAAAATCTCGACATCGCGAAGGGTCAGTGCGCGCTGTTCGATCAGATCGAGCAGCCGGCCAGGGGTGGCAACCAGCACGTCGCAGCCGCCAACCAGGGCACGGGCCTGCTTGTTCACCGGCAGTCCGCCAAAGATCACCTGAACCGAAAGGCTGAGATACTTGGCATATTCGCGCATGTTCTCGGCGATCTGGGCGGCGAGTTCGCGGGTTGGCGAAAGCACCAGCATCCGGCACGAAGCAGGCTTGCGGGCCTTGGGGTTGGCCGCGAGCCGGTGGAGCGAAGGCAGCGAGAAGGCTGCGGTCTTGCCGGTGCCGGTCTGGGCAATGCCCAAAAGGTCGCGGCCTTCGAGCAGCGCCGGGATTGCCTGGCGCTGGATCGGCGTGGGATCGGCATAGCCCTTGGTCTCAAGCGCACGAAGAATAGGCTCGGCAAGGCCGAGGTCAGAAAAATAAGACATGAAAACATTACTTTCATTCATTCGACCGCTCATACTGAGCGTGTCGAAGTATCAATATGAAGCGCCGCGCAGGCGGAATCATTTCCGCTGCGCGAAGCAAGGTGTCGTTTGATGCGACCCTGCGTGAAAAAGGCGGCTTCCAGCGAATACGGCGATCGAAAGTCCGGGCAGGTTCTGCGGGGAAACCGCGAACCTCACGCTGCCGGGACCGCGGCGGGGAATTATCCCGCGCGCCGATTGCTGGAGAGCCATATAGTGTGCGTTGCAGCATAAAGCAAGATAATTGCGCGAGCGTGAAGCTGTCTGTCACGGAGGCCCGGATTTCCGGGCTTTATTCCGGCCATCACCGCCCCCCCAAAAATTAAATGCAAAATAATTTCAGGTGTGATGGCCGTCACGCGTGTTTCCCGCAGGCCAGACCTAGAAAGGCCTCACCAACTCAAACAGGAAGGGAATAACATCATGACCATCATCACCAAGAGCATCGCACTGGCCGCCGCAGCTTATGTCGGCCTCTCATTCACCGCCACGGTTCAGGCTCAGGAAGTGCCGAAGATCGAAATCAACATCGCCGGTGTCGATCTGACCAGCCCCAGTGAAGTCGACCAGCTCAAGCAGCGGGTTAACTCTGCGGCTCGCAGGGTCTGCAAGGTGAACGACTACGAAGGTCTCACCAACCGTCAGGCAAAGCAGGACTGCTACAAGAGCGCCATGACTACAGCCAACAGTCACATTGACGCCCAGGTCGCACTGCGCAGCTCTGGCAATGAGCAGATGGCACGTGCCAACGCGGTGCCGGTATCGAAGATCGCCCCTTAACCAGCTTCCGGCCAGTCCCCGGAAGAAGCCTTGCCGGTGTCACCATCGGCAAGGCTTTTCTGATTCTTCCATTCCCAGAACGCGATAAGACGCGAATAGTCTGGCAAATGACGGGAGGGTGATTATGCAGCAGACCATGTTCCGGCCGCCAAGCCTTGCCGCTGTTGTCACTGCCGCCCGTGCGGGTGCGATAGACCATGCCAGATCGCTGTTCGAAGCGGGCGGATATGCCCGGCGCAGCGATGATCCGGCGGCGCTGGCGGTGTCGGGGCGCTTGCTCAAGGATCAGGCTTTGCGTCTGCCAGCTGGGAATCGCGCGCCCGGCTTTCGCGCCGCCGCCGATGCCTATGCCCATGCCGACAAGCTGCTGCCGCAGCCCTATACGCGGATCAATCAGGCGACGCTGACCCTGCTGGCCGGAGAGCGGGATGGCGCCGCCCGGATCGCGCGCGAAATTCTTGACTGGCTCGATCAGGGCACTGCAATTCCCGAGACGCCCTATTTTCTGGCCGCGATAGAAGCCGAGGCGCGGCTGATCTGCGGCGATCTGGCAGGAGCGCGACGGGCGCTGGGCGAAGCGATGGCCACCGATACCGGTGATTGGAGCGACCGCGCCTCAACCTTGCGCCAGTTGCGGCTGATCCTGGGCGTGATCGGCGAGGACGCGGGCTGGCTTGCCCCCTTCGCCGCACCGCGCTCGCTGCATTTTGCCGGGCATCTGGGAATATCACCCGAGGATGCGGGGCCACTGCGCGCGGCGATCGATGCTGAACTGACGCTGCGTAACATCGGCTTCGGCTTTGGCGCGCTGGCTGCGGGCGCTGACATCATCATTGCCGAGCAATTGCTGGCCTGGGGCGGCGAACTGCATGTTGTGCTGCCGACCAGCGCCGACGAATTCATCCGCCAATCGGTCATCCCCTATGGCGCAGACTGGTTGCAGCGTTTCGAAGAATGTCTGGATGCCGCCACAAGTGTGACCGCGACGGCCCATGTCACCGGCGATTACGAACCGCTCGCCACATTGCTGGCCAGCGAAGTGGCGATGGGGGCAGCATGCCGCAATGCCCGCTATGTCGATAGCGAGGCGGTGCAGCTGGTCGTCGTTGATGAAGGGGCCGGATCCTATGGCGATGGCACCGGCACCGCAGTGGTCGCACAGCGTTGGGCGGCAACCGGCCGGCAACAGGCGGTGTTGCGTGTGCCGCGCAGCGCCACTGTGCTCGCTTCCGGGCGCCGTCCAGATGCCGAAGGACGTGCGGATCGGCGGCTGGTCGCGCTGTTGCAGATCAGCTTTGCCGGTATCGATGATCTGGATGAGGCGCGCTTTGCCGAAGCCGTCGATAATGTCCTGACCCCTTTTCGCCAGGCCACCGCCGCGCTTGCCGAGCAACCGCTGATGACATTGCCGGTTGGCAATGCCCGGATCGTTGCCTTCGCCACTACCGAAGCGGCCTGGACCTATGCCAGTGGCTTGCTGGCCCTGCCGGCAGGATCCTTGCAGCTGTGCATCGCCGGACATTACGGGCTCGCCCATTGGTTTGAGGAACCCTCGGCGCTGGTCGGCCGGGCGGTTTCGCAGCTGGGCGATCTGTTCAGTTCAGCCATGCCCGGGGTGCTGACCGTGAGCGAAGCCTTTGCCTCGGCGCTGTTCGTTGGCAGCAAGGACGATATCTTTGCCGAATGGATCGGCGAAGTTAAGGACTTGCGGCTCTACACGGTGTGCCCGGTGCGCGCTGGTGGCGCTTGAAGCACAATACTAAAAGATCAATTCTTCCAGCCGGTGCGGGCTGACCAGCACCAGATTGTCTTCATCACGCCGCATGATTCCGCGCTTGAGCAGGGCATTGACCGTGCGGGAAACGGTCTCGCGGGTGCTGGAAACGCGCAGTGCCAGCTGGCTGTTCACCGGCGTCGGAGCGATGGTCAGATCGGCTCCGTTCCGCGCCATGCGCAGCAGTTCTGCGTGAATGCGCCCGGTTGCGGACAGCGTGGCTCCTTCCACCAGCCGCCGGGTGAGCGCACCCAGCCGCGCCATCAGCAGGCGCGATATGGCCATGGCGATGGCATTATGCTTGCCCATCAGCGCCACCATCGTCGCCGCCGCCAGAATCGCCGCCTCGACTCGCTCGACAGCAGTGACCTCATCACCGCCCAGCGGCGCATTGAACAGGGTGCCTTCGCCGAACAGATCACCGGCCAGAAAATCATCAATTACGATCATCCGCCCATCCAGCCCATAGGCCAGCATCCTGGCATGACCGGTGATGACCAGAAACAGCCGTTCGCCCGCTTCCTGCCCGCTGATGATGATGGCGCGCGGCGCAAAGCTTTCAAACCGGGCCTGCCCTGCCACCGTCACGGCAATCGCGCCATCGCAGCCGAACGCCGAAGCAATCATCGGCATGGCCGTTTCGGGGAGGAGGTCGCTCATGGGAAGAGCCTAACACAGCCCCATGATAGGTAAAGGCCCGGAAGTTTCCCCGCAGGCAGCTTAAGCCGTTCAGCCTCGACAGGGTGAAGCTGAACCGTTAGGCCCAGCGTCATAGACAGTCAGGGCAATTCCATGAAGCTCATCATCGGTAACAAGAATTATTCCAGCTGGTCGCTGCGTGCATGGTTGGCGGCCAAGCAGTCCGGACTGTCGTTTGAAGAGATCATCGTTCCGATCCACACCGACGAATGGCCCGAGCAGAAAAAGCAGATGGGCGAAATTGCGCCCAGCCAGGGCAAGGTGCCGGTGCTGTGGGATGGCGATGCGGTGGTGTGGGATAGCCTCGCCATTGTTGATTACCTGGCAGACAAGGTTGGCCGCGATCGTTTCTGGCCCAAGGCAGATGATGCCCGCGCGATGGCCCGCTCGATGGTTGCAGAAATGCATTCGGGCTATCAGTCGCTGCGAGCCGAATGCACCATGAACATTCGCCGCCGGGTCGAAGGTCACAAGATCAGCGATGCGGCGCGCTCTGATATCGTGCGTATCCTCACCTTGTGGGCAGAGGCGCGGGCGCGGTTTGGCAAGGGCGGGCCGTTCCTGTTTGGCAGCTACAGCGCCGCCGACATCTTTTATGCGCCGGTGGTCAGCCGCTTTCTGACCTATGGAATTGCGGTTCCTGGCTTCGCCGCCACCTATATGGAGGCGGTGTGGGAGCATGAGTGGCTGCAAGCCTGGGTAGCGGCGGCCGAGGCGGAAGAATGGGTGATCGAGCAATACGAAGTGCCGGTGAAATGATCAGGCGTTTCGTCGCCATCATCACCGCGCTGTCGCTGGTCTGGGCGGCGCCTTCACTGGCGTGGTGGGAATATGGCCATCATACCGTGGCCTCGGTCGCCATGGCCAATGTCAAACCGCAGACCGCCGCGCGGATCAGGCAGCTGCTCCGCGCCGAAGCAGGCCTTGGCACGCCCGATTGCCGGGTGCGCAGCCTTGAAGATGCTGCTTACTGGCCTGACTGCATCAAGCGCGATAACTGGCGCTGGGGCTATACTCTCAGCTGGCACTACCAGACCGAGCCGGTGTGCAAGGCTTACGATGCCAAAGCCAATTGCGCTGGCGGCAATTGCGTGTCCGCGCAGATCGAACGCAGCCGCCGCATCCTGGCTGACCGCAAACTGCCCGCCGCACAGAGGCTGGAAGCTCTGGCTTTCCTCGCGCATTTCGTTGGCGATATTCACATGCCGCTTCACTCGGGCGACAATTTTGACCAGGGCGGCAATGGCGTGGAGGCGCAATATGGCATTGCTCCGGGGCGTAATCTCCACGCCGTCTGGGATGGTTTGCAGGCCGAGCGGGCGATCTCGTCAGCCCAGCCGCCTCTGGTGCGCCGCTATGCTCCGGCTGAGCGGGCGAGGCTGTCTGGCGGTGATCCGGCGGTCTGGGGCCAGGAAAGCTGGGAGCTGGCGCGCAAGATATACACCCAGGCCTTCGGCTTCGATCCGTGCAATACTGCCGAAGCCCCCAAGTCCGTGGTGTGGAGCGACGCGGCGATCGAGGCAATGATCCCCGATGCACAAGCCCGGGTTGCGCAAGGCGGGCTGCGGCTGGCCGATATGCTCGATGCGGCGCTGGGGGGGTAGCAAGAAGAGTTACAATCGCCATAACCCGTCCATGCCGAGCTTGTCGAAGCAGTGTCCTTGTTCTTGAGGCTGGGCGTGAGGCATGACCTTGCCGCGCCCGAGTGTAGCGGCCTTTCGTGAACGGTCTTGGCAAGACGTATCATGCCAGCGGTCCGGCGAGGGATCCGCCGGGCCGACTTTGGTCGAGATAAAGGTGGCGAATTGCGGCACTATTTCGAGCGCCGCTTCTTCGGTTCTTCCTTGCTGGCTTCCTTGGCCTTGGCGAGGAAGTCGACCTGCTCGGCCCACTTGGTGTAGTGGATGCGGCCCGTGACCATGATCATCGCGTCCTTGGCAACGTGTCCGGCGAAGCATTTCCCGATGCCGTTGAAGCAGGTGATCCGGTGCCATTCAGTTTCGGTTTGGCGGTCGCCTTCGCCATCCTTGAAACTGCGGGTCGTCGCGAGTGAGATGCTGGTGATCGTCGTGCCAGACTGGGTTTCGCGGGTTTCGGGATTGTTACCAACAAAGCCGACGAGGGTGACGGTGTTCTTCATGGATTTGACCTTTCGAAGCTTTCAATCCGTCCAAGGGACCATCCCTTTGACTGAGCTCCGATGAGGCCGGGCGCGGACAGCCGGCCGTATGGCGGCAACACGGCCCGCATGAGCGCGCGTTGCAGTGCCTGTTTGGGTTCGGTCAGGGGCGTGATCAAGTTATGGAAAGGGATGATTTCTTGGACAGGAGGGCATTTATGAGAGCAGTCCTCGAAGTACACGCGCCACGTCAATTAGGTTGTCTGGCAATGCCCTGGTCGTGATGTCCCATCCATCCACGGGATATCGAGCGCCAACAAATTTGGAATCGACCGATGAGGCGGTGAGAATTTGACAGAGCAACAGTGATCATGACCAACAGCGGACTATGTTCGTAGACTTCAGCTGCCGTCAAACGCTACAGCAGAACTTGCCGAGAGCCGTCATTTGGTCCAAGGCGCGCGGAGCTATTCGATCTCAAGTCTTGTCGCGACGCCAAAGAAAATGACCGGCTGGTGCTTCAAGAATATTCACAACACGATTGCGTTGGAGATGCCGCTAGGTAACGGTATGGACCGTGCGATGACTCAAACTGCAAGCAAACCTGCTAGACGGCGGCAGCCCAATCGGCCCGATATCCGCGCTAATCTGATTGCCGCAACCGAAGCGTTGATTCGTGAGGAAGGCTACGGCGCTGCGACCGCGCGGCGAATTGCCGAGCAAGTGGGGCTAAAGCACCAGGCAATCTTCTATTATTTCGGCAGCCATGATGATCTGCTGATCGAGGTTTATCGCAGGGTTGCCGCGCAGCACCGCGAACGGCTTGTCGCCGCGCTTGGGTCGCCAACGCCGCTGACTTCGCTCTGGGCGGCCATCCGCGAACCGGAAATGGTGCGCCTGACGCTGGAATTCATCGCCCTCGCCAATCACAATGACAAGGTGTGCGAGGAAGTTGCGAAGACAACCGAAGAGATCCGCCGGCTCGAGTGCGACGGGATCATGATTCATCTGCGCGAACGCGGGATCGATCCACGCATGTCGCCGCAGACAGTTTCCATACTCAGCAACGCGACTGCCCGATTTCTGGCACAAGAAGCGGGCCTTGGTATCGAGCTGGGCCATGACGAGATCGAGCGCCTGATCGAGGGCAGTTTTCGCGCGTTCGAATTATCTGGCGACACCACCGAAGAGATGCAGCCGCTGGTAAGCGTCATGGGAAAATCGGCGCAAGATTAACCTGCCTTGCGGCCTGTCCATGACCGCTCTCGGGGCAGCAACCTGCTGTACAGGCACGGGTTTTGCGCGTCCTCCAGGTTTCGTTCTGACGCATACCGACCGATTGGTCGGATAATATTGACTCGCGCGCCCGACCGGCCTAACCAATCATCCGACCACTTGGTCGGATTGGGGATTCGGAGAAACCGAAATGCAATGGGTTGCCAGCATGGTTGCAGGCTTCAATCTGCTGGATTGGTGGATCGCTGCGGTTATCGTAACCGGTCTCGTGGCCGGCCTCCTGACTGGCTTTTTCAAGGCGCGGAAGATCCAGCCCAAGGGCTTCAGGTGGTCGATCCTCGGTCACGAACTGATCTGGACGATCATCAACATCTCGACCGCGGTCTTCACACTCGGCGCGATGCGCGAACTGTTCCTCGATCGGGGACTGATCATCACCAACCCGGGACCCGCCAGCCTTGGGGTGATCGCACTCGAATTCGCGCTGTATTTCTTCCTGTTCGATACGTGGTTTTATTGGGGCCACCGG
>JANOYZ010000025.1:0-3218 GCA_031429135.1 Novosphingobium sp.
CCGATCAGTGTGTGCATCTCGTCGATGAACAGGATGATGTCGCCTTCGGCACCCTTGACCTCGTCGAGCACGGCTTTCAGCCGCTCCTCGAACTCGCCGCGATATTTCGCTCCGGCGATAAGGCTGCCCATGTCGAGTGACATCAGGCGGCGGCCCTTGAGGCTATCCGGCACATCACCATTGGCGATGCGCAGCGCCAGACCTTCGGCAATGGCAGTCTTGCCAACGCCGGGTTCGCCGATCAAGGCCGGGTTGTTCTTGGTCCGGCGGGCGAGGATCTGGATAGTGCGGCGGATTTCCTCATCGCGGCCGATCACCGGATCAAGCTTGCCGTCGCGCGCCGCCTGGGTCAGGTCGCGCGCGTATTTCTCCATAGCCTCATAGTTTTGCTCTGCCGAGGCAGAATCCGCCTTTTTGCCGCCGCGCAGCTGGGTGATCGTCGCTTCGAGCGCCTGCGCCGTCACGCCCGCCGCCTTCAGGGCTTGCCCCGCCGCCGTAGTGGTGGCGAGCGTCAGCGCGAGCAGTATCCGCTCGACCGTGACATAGGCATCGCCAGACTTGGTGGCGAGTTGCTCGGCCTGATCGAGGATCTTGACGACATCGTTTTCCAGACTGGGCGTCGTCTGCGCCCCGCTACCCGATACGGCAGCAATCTTGCCAAGCGCCTTGTCAACCTCAGCCAAGGCAATCGCAGCATTGCCCCCGGCGCGCTGGATCAGGCCAGAAGCCATGCCTTCGCTGTCTTCGAGCAAGGCCTTCAGCAGATGTTCAGGCGCAATGCGCTGATGGTTGATCCTGATCGCAACGGTCTGGGCGGCCTGAAGAAATCCCCGGGCGCGGTCGGTGAATTTTTCGAGGTTCATAAGTGTATCAGCCTCCTGTTACACCCGAGATAGTGTGACATCGGTGCAACACAAGAGGGTGTAGCTCCGATTTTCACACGATGCATTGAGGCTGGTCAATATCCCCGCGCTACGGCATCCTCGCCGTCCGGGATTAACGAGGGGATGGTTATGCATTTGATCAGGCTTGGACTTCTCGCTGGGCTTGCGGCCCTGCCGACAGCCCTTGTGGCGCAGACCGCACCGGCCACCTCGCCCCGCTCCGCTCAGGGCGATGTTTCCGTCACCATCTACAACAACAATCTCGCGCTGGTGCAGGATGTGCGGCAGATGAGCTTACCGAATGGCCGCTCGCGTCAGGAATTTCCTGATGTTTCGGCCTCCATCCGTCCCGAAACGGTAACGCTCTCGGGCGAGGGGTTCGGCATTATCGAACAGAACTTCGATTATGATCTGCTCAGCCCTTCGGCACTGATGCAGAAGGCGGTCGGCCAGACCGTCACCCTGCTGCGCACCAATCCCGCAACCGGCGCGGAAACGCGCGAGCGGGCGCTGGTCATGGCGGCGAACGGCGGCGTGGTGATCAAGATCGGCGAGCGTATCGAGGTGCTGCGCGATGATGGCCTGCCGGTGCGGGTGATCTTCGATGGGGTCCCGCCCAATCTGCGCGCGCGCCCGACGCTGTCGGTAACGGTAGAGGCCAGCCGCCCCGGCCCGCGCCCGCTGACGCTGAGCTACCTCACCCCGGGCCTTGGCTGGAAGGCGGACTATGTCACGCTGTTTGATGAGAAAGCAGGCCGGATCGACGTGCAGGGCTGGGTGACGCTGACCAACCAGACCGGCACCACCTTTACCAATGCCGATACGCTGCTGGTAGCGGGCAGCGTGGGCCAGGTGCAGCAGCAATATGGCGGTTACAACGGCGGCCGCACCGTACCGCGCGGCAACAGCGCCGGAACCGAGAGCGGCGGGCAGCAGCTGGGTGACTTCCACGTCTATCCGATTTCCGGACGCACGACGATCGCCAATGCCCAGACCAAGCAGGTGAGCTTTTTGAATGCCGAGGGCGTTCCCGCCAGGAAGGGCTATGAATACCGCAACGGCTGGATGCAGAACAATAGCGAGGCGGTGAGCGCCGCCTCGATCCTCAAGTTCTCCAACGCCCGCTCCGGCGGCGTCGGCGCGGCACTGCCGGCCGGCACCGTGCGCGTCTATATGCGCGATACCAAGGGCCAGGCGCAATTCATCGGCGAGAGCCAGATCCCGCACACGCCGGGCGGCTCCAACCTCGCCATCCGCACCGGTGATGCCTTTGACGTCAAGGTCCAGTCGGTGATCGACAAACGCGAGCCGGTCACGCTCGACGAGTGGGAAAAAGCCGCGCGCTGGAAAGTCACCTACCCCGACGGCACGGTGAAGGAGACCCTGGTTGAGGTGCCCAAGACCTATTACCGCACCCAGATGCGCTATATCGTCACCAATGCCCGCAATGTGCCAGTGACGGTTGATGTCGTGCAGGCAGGCCTCGGTCAATGGTGGTGGTGGCGCGACTTGCGGGTGACGCAAGAGAGCATCGCTGGCGAGCAGGACAGCTTTGATGAACGGCACTGGGAAGTTCCCGTGCCAGCCAACGGCAAGACCGAACTGACCGTCACTTTCCTGACACCGTGGTGAGGGATAAACTTCTTACACCCCACCCCTTCAGGGGAGGGGCTGGGGTGGGGTCTGTCCGGCTACCGCAACCTCGCGTAACCCGACAAACCCCACCCCCAACCCCTCCCCTGAATGGGAGGGGCTTTCTTGTCTCACTTCTCATATTCCTCCTCCCCGCCCCCACCTTCGCGCAAACCCCGCCGGTCATCACCTCCGCCACGCCCGACAAAGTCGCGGTCACGCTTTACCGCGACCCCCAGCGCGGCGAGGATGAGATCGACCGCGATGATCCATCCTCCTTCGCGCTGATCGCCGAGACCCGGACGATTGATTTGCCCCCCGGCGTGGTCACGGTGCGCTTTGAAGGCGTAGCGGGCGGCATCGTTCCGCAATCGGCGATTCTGTTTGGCACCGATCCGCGTGAGCGCAACCGCGATGCCGCGTTGCTCTCACAAAAGGGGCTGGTCGATGGCTTCACCGGGCAATCGGTGATCCTCAAGCGCACCGATCCCGCCACCGGCAAGGTCACCGAAGAACGAGCGACAATCCGTTCTGCTGCTGACCGGCTGGTGCTAACCACACCGCGCGGGGTGGAGGCGGCCTATTGCTCGGGGCTCAGCCAGACGCTGATCTATCCCGGCGCGCCTGCGGGGCTTGTCGCCAAGCCGGTGCTGAGCATGACCACCAAGGTCCAGCCCGGCGGGCGGGTAACAATCACGCTGG
>JANOYZ010000026.1:0-3320 GCA_031429135.1 Novosphingobium sp.
TTCTACCGTTCATCGCCAGCCTGATCGTCGCCATGACCGGCGATCCTTATTCAGGCCTGTGGTACACTTGGGTTGTGGTTGCCGTGGCTTTCGCTGTGGCGATGTGGGGACTCAAGGGTGGTGCTCCCCGTGATTTTGGCGACGATGCCGCCTGAGGCTGCGCAACCTCCGCTTCGTCTGGCGCTTGATCATCGGGCGCTGATCGCGAACTGGCGAACGCTTGACCGGCTGTCCGGCTCCGCGCGGGCCGGAGCGGCGGTCAAAGCCGATGGCTATGGCATAGGCGCCCGCCGGGTTGTCGCCGCGCTGGCTGGTGCCGGGTGCCGCGATTTCTTCGTCGCCTACAGCAGCGAGGCGGCCGATCTCGCGGGGCTTGCCAATCCTGCCAGCATCTCGGTGCTGCACGGTCCGCTGAGCGCAGCAGACGCCCGATACATGCAGCAAACCCGTCTGCGCCCGGTGATCAATTCGCTATCCCAGGCACGGCTGTGGCTGGATGCCGGGGGCGGCATCTGTGACCTGATGGTCGATACCGGGATCAACCGGCTGGGTCTGTCGATAGCTGACCTGGGCGATCCGCTGATGGCGCGGCTTGATGTGCAGGTGCTGATGTCGCATCTCGCCTCGGCAGACGAGGACAGTGGGCAAAACGAAGTCCAGCGACGCCGCTGGCAAGAGGCGAGGGGGCAGATCAGGGCGCGTGAGACCAGCCTGGCCAATTCCGCTGGAATCATGCTCGGCAGCGCCTATCACGGCGATCTCACCCGGCCAGGCCTGTCGCTCTATGGCGGCATTCCGCGCGCAGACCTCGCCCAGCACATCGCGCCTGTCATTCAACCGCAAGCTGCAATCCTGCAAGTACGTGATCTCGCGGCGGGTGAGAGCGTGGGCTATAACGCTACCTACATCGCAGCATCGCCTAAGCGGGTGGGCATTGTCGCACTTGGCTACGCCGATGGCTATCTGCGGGCATGGTCCGGCAAAGGCATGATGCGGCACGGTGAGGCCGCGCTGCCAGTCCTCGGTCGGGTGTCGATGGACATGACGGTGATCGATCTTTCTGCTGCACCGCAATTACGTGCAGGCGATTGGCTCGATCTCGCCTATTCATTGCCCGAAGCCGCTGGGGAAACGGGACTCTCCCAATATGAACTGCTCACCCTGCTGGGGCACAGATTCGCCCGATAATAGGAGTTTTTCGCTGCGCAGCATGGATTTGTTGCACTGCACTAAGCGTAAGTGCTAAGATGATATTTCAAATAGATCATCAAGGGGTCAAGTCTATGGCCAAAGCGCAGGATGGTGATTGCGTCATCATCAAGAAATACGCCAACAGACGGCTTTATAACACCCGGTCATCAAGCTACATCACGCTGGATCATCTGGCGCAGATGGTGCGCGAGAACGTCGATTTCAAAGTGGTGGACGCCAAGACCGGTGATGACATCACCCACCAGATCCTGACCCTGATCATCGTCGATGAAGAAGCCGGTGGGGAGCAGATGCTGCCTGTCAGTTTCCTGCGACAGCTGATCTCGATGTATGGCAATTCGGTACAGGGGCTGCCGCAATATCTTGAAGCCTCGATGAATCACTTCAGCGAGAACCAGCAAAAACTGCGCAGTGCCTTTGAGGCAAGCCTCGTCAGCAACCCTCTGACAAAAATCGCCCAGCAGAATTTTGACATGCTCAAGGCCGCCGCAGCCACCTTCATCCCCGGCTCTGCGACGCAGGAAGCACCGACGGTAAAGCCGGAGACTCACACCGCGTCATCGGACGAACTTTCGACCTTGCGCGCACAGATGGCCGATATGCAAAAGAAACTCGACTCGCTGGGCGACTGATTGAAACAGGCGGGAGTGCTTGCCCGCCTGCGCACCCTCAGCTATCGCGCCGCTCCATGAAACACGCGCTTTCCATCACCCGCTCTGAAGATTTCGCCGCCTGGTATCAGGAGGTGATCGCCGAGGCCGATATGGCCGAGGAATCGGGGGTACGCGGCTGCATGGTGATCAAGCCGTGGGGCTATGGCATCTGGGAACGCATTCAGGCGCTGATGGACGCGCGCATCAAAGCGGCAGGCGTCCAGAATTGCTATTTTCCGCTGTTCATCCCCCTATCCTATTTCGCCAAGGAAGCCGAACACGTCGAAGGCTTTGCCAAGGAAATGGCGGTCGTTACCCATCACCGGCTGATCAGTGACGGCAAGGGCGGGCTGGTCCCTGATCCCGAAGCCAAGCTGGAAGAACCGCTGGTCGTCCGCCCGACATCGGAAACCGTGATCGGCGCCGCCATGGCGCGCTGGATCCAGTCATGGCGCGATCTGCCGTTGCTTACTAATCAATGGGCCAATGTCGTGCGCTGGGAAATGCGCACCCGCATGTTCCTGCGCACCAGCGAATTCCTCTGGCAGGAAGGCCACACCGCCCACGCCGACAAAGCCGATGCCATGGCCGAAATGCTGCGCGCGCTCGAAATGTACCGCAGCTTTTCGGAAGAGGTGCTGGCGATGCCGGTGGTCGCCGGTGAAAAGCCCGAGAATGAGCGTTTTCCCGGTGCCATCTCGACCTATTCGATCGAAGCCATGATGCAGGATGGCAAGGCGTTGCAGGCCGGCACCTCGCATTACCTCGGCACCGGTTTCGCCGAGTCAGCGGGCATCCGCTATCAGGACAAGGAAGGGCAGCAGACGCTGTGCCACACCACGAGTTGGGGCGTTTCGACGCGGCTGATCGGCGGCCTGATCATGACGCACGGCGACGATGACGGCCTGCGCGTGCCGCCACTGGTTGCACCGTATCAGGTGGTCATCGTCCCAATGCTGCGCGACAATGACGAGGATGAGGCGGTGATCAATTACTGCCGCGAACTCACCGCTGAACTGGCCAAGCAACGCGCCTTTGATGAGCCGCTGCGCGTCCACTATGATGGCCGTGCGATCAAATCGACCAACAAGCGCTGGGGCTGGATCAAGAAGGGCGCACCGGTGATCGTCGAGATCGGCGGGCGCGATGTGGCCGGCGGCAATGTCAGCTGGCTGCGCCGCGATGCGCTGTATAACGAGAGCGGCAAGCTCGCCTCGACCATCGAGCCCAAGGGCGATCTGGTGGCACGCGCCGCCGCGCTGATCGAGGAAATTCAGGCCGCATTGCACACCGAGGCCACCTCCCGCCGCGATGCCAATATCACGCGCGGGGTCTCCTCGCTCGAAGACCTTGCCGCGCATTTTGCCGAGAACAAAAAATACCCCGGCTGGGTCGAACTCGGCTGGTCACGCCCCTCCGGCACAGAGCTGGAAGTGGTTGCCACCAAGCTCAAAA
>JANOYZ010000027.1:0-4534 GCA_031429135.1 Novosphingobium sp.
CGCCCGCCGAGCCACAAGAAAGGCATGCCTCTCATGCGCCAGTTGTCGATCCTGATAGCGACCGGACTTACGCTTTGGCTCTGTAAAAGCATTGCGTTTACCTGGAGCTCGACCGACAACATAAACGAACTGATCGCTCCAGTGGGTGAGTGGGGTTGGGGCGGTGGTGGTTATCTGTACCTGCTGGTGGGCTTGATGTGCGGCAACGCAGTGGCACTGGGTTCGCTGGGTGAACAACGTGCCGGGCAACGCATCGCCACGGTGTTGGCTCTGGTGCTATCAGTGCCGTTGAGCTGGTGGCTGCTAACCCACGGACTGAATGAAGCGGTTGAAAAGTATGGTGTTGTTTTTTCTGGCCCCCAGTTTTTACTGGGACCTGACCGCACCCACCCGTTGAGCACGCCCGAATTGCTGATGCCCTACCTTGCCGACGGGGTTGCCAAGGAGACTGGCTGGGAGATTTCCTTTACCGTCGGCGGGCTGACCTTCGGCACCTTGCGCCCGGTGCTGGTGATCAGCCCGATCCTTGCCAAAGCCATCGCCAAGGCCGGGTGGAGCAAGGATGACGTCAAACGCTACCTCTATGATCACGCCCGCATGGCAGCCGGCCGGGTCGAGACGATGATGAACACCTGGACCGAGTTCAAGATCGGTTCGCTCAAGCATCAGGTCAATCTTGGCCGACTGCCGCGCGCTTTTGCCGAGAGCGACGATCCCAATCGCATGGTGCCGATAGTCATGCATCCCGATGATTTCATGGTGCTGGTCTCGGGCGATCCGCTGCGCACAAATGCTCAGGCTTTCGCGCACAACGGCTATCTGGGTTTCCCGGTGGCGAAGAAGATTGCACTGCCGCAGGACTGGGCAAAACGGATCGGGAGAGGTTGACAGGCCGGGCCGCCGCGTTGTTTTGAGCCCATGGCTTCAATCCCTTGGCATGATCTGGCACTGGCTCTCTCGATCTTTTTGGCTGCGGCCCTCTATTCGAGCGTCGGTCATGGCGGCTCTTCAGCCTATATCGCCCTGATGGCACTCTATGGGGTGCCATCAGCGGCCATGAAGCCGACCGCGCTGGTGCTCAACATCGTCGTCGCCTCGCTTGGCACATTTCGTTATCTGCGCGCCGGGATGTTCCGCTGTCGGGTGCTCTGGCCATTTCTGCTCGGAGCATTGCCCTTTGCCTTCCTGGGCGGCGCGATTGTCCTGCCCGGCCATTGGTACCGGCCATTGGTCGGTGCCATACTGTGGCTCTCGGCGCTGCGGATGCTGTGGCCGAAGCGGCTCGCTGCCGAGAGTGAAACTTCCGACCCACCAATTGTTCCTGCAATTCTTGCCGGTACGGTGATCGGGTTCCTTGCCGGCCTTACCGGCACTGGCGGGGGAATTTTTCTGTCACCGCTGCTGCTGTTCATGGCCTGGTGCACACCCAAACAGTCATCAGGCGTGGCGGCCTTGTTCATTTTGGCCAATTCGGCTTCGGGCCTGCTTGGCAACTTTGCGTCGTTGGGGTCTCTGCCGCCCTCGCTGCTGCTGTTTGCGGGCGCGGCCTTGGCTGGAGGGCTGATCGGCACAGCGGCAGGCATCAGATTCAATACCACGATGGTGGTGCGCGCACTCGGCGTGGTGCTGATTATCGCCGGTGCCAAGCTGATCGGGGTTTACTGACGCTTACGTCAAAGCGGGCCGGGGTCGGCATACCAGCCCCCGGCCTCACCGAATTCAAGCCGTGAAACGCTGTCCGGCGTCGAGGCGGATCGTCGTGCCGTTGAGGAAATCATTCTCGATGATTTGCTGCGCGAGCATGGCATATTCGTCAGGATCGCCCATCCGCTTGGGGTTAAGCACCATCGGGCCGAACATTTCCTGCGCCTTGTCCAGACCCATGCGTTCATAGGCGAAAGTGGCGAAGGTGCCGGGGGCGATGGCCATCGAACGGATACCGATTGGTGCCAGATCGCGCGCCATGTTGAGCGCCATGGCAATGATCCCACCCTTTGCCGCGCCATAGGGCACTTGCCCTGGAGTGCCTTCGAAACCGGCGATCGAGGCGGTGTTGATGATCACGCCGCGCTGGTTCGATGCCAGCGGCTCATTCTTGGCCATGGCCTCTGCGGCGATGGCGCTCATGGTATAGGCGGATGTGAGGAAAACCTGCACGGTCTGCGCGAAGTGCGCGGTGCTGACGCGCTGACCTTCGCGGTTGATCACCCGGCCACCCTTGTCTGGCGGGGGCGGGCCACCGTGGGTGATGACTGCGGCGCGCAAGGGAGCAAGGCTGACCGCCTTGGCAACAGCGGCTTCCATCGAGGTCTCGTCCATGATGTCAGTGCGGACATAAACTGAACCATTGGCGAGTTCGGCGGCGAGCGCCTCGCCGCGTTCATCATTGACGTCAGCGATGACGACCTTCGCGCCCAGACTGGCCAGACGGCGCGCGGTTGCCCCGCCAAAGCCACCTGCGCCGCCAGTGACAATGACTGAACCGTTCGAAATATCCATGGAGCCAATTCCCTCAATGCAAATGAATGCCGGACCGGAACAGGGTCCGGCGGTCGGTCAAATCGGTGGTTGCCTTAAGCGATCAGCAAGGGCAGCGCCATGTGCGCAAAAATCCATCGCCACGGCGAGATGATGGGGTGTTTGCCGATAATTAATCAGTATATTGCCACCAGACCAGCAGCGCGAGCGCCGCGAGTACTAGCAACCACCACAGCCAGCGCATTGATCCTCTTTCGCTGTCTCCAGCATCGCCCTTAAGTCCATGAATGGCACCAGATGCGGCAGAGGAAAGCTTGTCACCTGCAATCGAGGCAACACTTGCTGCTCCTGTCATAGCGGCTCCAGCAGCGCCCGTGACGGCTGCACCGGCCTTGCCAGCAGCGTCTGCGACATCAGAAATGGCATCGCCTGCTACGTCAGCGGCCTTACCCGCCACGTCGGAAACAACCGAAGCGGCTGCTTCTGAGGCACCTGCAACGGCTGAGCCAGCCTTGCCAGCAAGATCAGCTGCTCCAGACACAGCGGCACCAGCTGCATCGGCTATTGCTGCCCCGGCCTTGCTGGCCTTCTTGCCCGCATCGGCAACCACTTCGCTGCCGGTGTTGACCATGGCCTTGGCCTTTTTCTTCACTCCAGAGCCAAGGCTGGCGAGCGAAGCCACGCCTTCGGTTGCGCTATCGCCATCGTCGGCCTCGATCGCTTCGACAACGGCGGCGAGCTTTGCCGCGCCTTTTTTCTGAAACAAGGCAAGCTGATCAAAATGTTCGGCGAGGAGATAATAGACGGTTACCCGGTTCTTGCTGCGATCATCCTTCATCCGCGCTCCAACCGCAGCGATAGCGGCATCGAGCACGGTATCAGCCTTAGTGAGAGCGAGTTTCTTTTTGAGGAAGTTGGTGCGGACCCGATCAGTTTCCTTGGCATCGGAAAAGCTGACCAGCGAGGAATCGCGCTTTTGCAAGGCAATCCCGCAATAACGGACGATACCGGCAATAATCTTATCGTCGGCGTCAGGCGCATATTTCCTGACGTCAGACGCCCAATCCTGGGCCATAGTACCCTCCTTCATGAAAATGCGACATCGCCGCGGGATTCCCGTTTCACTCGTGGCGCAGGGCGGAACCTATCGCATTCTAGCCACAGGTCCATGGGAAACTGATCTTGCGCTCAAACCGGTGTAATCAGGCGGCGCGCTTCATTTCCATACGTTCCCAGATTTCGACAAGTGCTTTCGTCAGATCGAGCATCATCGCCTTGCTGTGCGCCGGGCCGGGGGTGAAACGCAACCGCTCGGTACCGCGCGGGACGGTGGGGAAATTGATTGGCTGCACATAGACGCCATATTCGGCGAGCAGGATATCGCTGATCTTCTTGGCCATGACCGGATCGCCCACCATCAGTGGCACGATGTGGGTGGTGGATGGCATCACCGGAAGCCCGGCATCGGCAAACAGGCGCTTGAGCAAGGCGGCGGAGGCCTGCTGACCCTCACGCTCGATGTTCGAGGCCTTGAGATGCTTCACCGAAGCCAGCACGCCCGCAACGAGTACGGGGCTGAGGCTGGTGGTGAAGATGAAGCCCGGCGCATAAGAGCGGATCACGTCGATGATGCGGGCATCAGCCGCGATATAGCCGCCCATCACGCCGAACGCCTTGCCCAGCGTACCCTCGATTATTGTGATGCGGTGTGCCGCTTCGTCACGATCAGTAATGCCGCCGCCGCGCGGGCCATACATGCCCACGGCATGGACTTCGTCCAGATAGGTCAGCGCACCAAACTCCTCGGCCAGATCGCAAATCTGACGGATCGGGCCAAAATCGCCATCCATCGAATAGATCGATTCGAAGGCGATCAGCACCGGGCGGCCCGGCAGGCTTTCCAGCAACTGGCGCAGATGCGTCAGATCATTGTGGCGGAACACATGGCGTTCGCAGCCGGCATGGCGAATGCCCTCGATCATCGAGGCGTGGTTCAGCGCGTCCGACAGAATCACCAGCCCGGGAAACAGCTTTGCCGTCACCGCCAGCGTCGCAT
>JANOYZ010000028.1:0-4802 GCA_031429135.1 Novosphingobium sp.
TGGACACAGCCGAAAAGCCGTCCCTCCTCGATAGCGCGGGTCCACAAGACATTGGTCGAAAATGGCCCAGCGGGAGCATCGCGCAGCAGGCGCTGCGAAACCAGCTGGATGCCGGTGTAGATATAGGGTGCGACCCGTCCGGGACGGCGGCGGCTGATCCGGCCCAGCGGGTCGAGATTGAAGTCACCCGTTCCCCGGTAATTGAACGCCGCCGAATGGCGCACCAGCAGCAGTAATGCATCCATCTGCTCGGCGTTCCAGGCCTGGGTCAGCTCGACAAAAGCATTGCGCGGGCCATCGAGCCAGATGTTATCGCTGTTGAGGCAGAAGAACGGGTCTGGCAGGTGCGCTTGCGCCTTGACCATGCCGCCACCGGTTTCGAGCAGAAGTTCACGTTCATCCGAAACAATGATATCTAAGCTACTGTATTTACGTAAATGTTCTTCAAGTGATTCGGGCAGATAGTGCACGTTCACCACCGCTTTGGTGATCCCGGCCTCGACCAGCCGGTCAAGGCTGTGATCAATCAGCGCCTTGCCCGCTACCTGCACCAGCGGCTTGGGCCGTGTGGCGGTGAGCGGGCGCATGCGCTTGCCCAGCCCCGCCGCCATGACCATCGCAGTATCGGAAGCCAGTGGCCTGGAATTCATGGATGCCACTCACCGCCGCCTGTACTGCGCAATTCGGCGGGCACATTGGCAGCAAACCACTGCGCCACCGGAGCAAGCGCGGGATGGGCAAGATCGCGTTCGAGCAGCGCCCAGACACGGGGGATCATGGCAAGGTATCGCGGCTTGCCGTCGCGCTTCCACAGCCGCACGAAAATCCCGATGATCTTGGCGTTACGCTGCGCGCCCAATCTGGCATAATCAGCAAAAAAATCAGTATGTTCCGGATGATCGGTGAGATATAGCTCAATCATCTCGGCTTCGAGTTCAGGCGATACATCGCGCCGTGCATCCTGCAACAACGAGACGAGATCATAGGCCGGATGACCATTCATCGCGTCCTGAAAATCAAGCAATCCCTGCTTTGCCAGCCCGCCGAGCAGCATGATATTCTCGGCATGATAATCACGCAGCACCGCCACTCCGGGGCGCTGGCGCGGAATCATATGCTTGAGCACCTCTTCCCACGCGGATCCCCAGCCGCGGCCATCGACATAGAGGTTCTGCGCCGGACAGTAGAAATCGACGAACAGCCGCGCCTCGCGCTGATATTCGGAGAGACTGTAATCGAGGAATGGCCCCGGCTGCAACCGGTGCAACTGCTTGATTGCAGCAACGGCAGAGGCGTAGATTTCCCGCTCGTCGTCAGGCCAGGCATCAAGGTAATCGCGCATCCGCACGGTGCCAAAATCTTCAAGGAGAACCATGCCCTTTTCCGGTTCAGCCGCCAGAATGTGCGGCGCGCGCATGCCATTATCGTCAAGCCAGCGGGCCGCGCGCAGGAACGGGCCGGGATCCTCGTGGGGCGGCGGCGCATCCATCAGCATGGCGGTTTTCTCACCCAGTCGGATGCGGAAATAGCGCCGGAACGAGGCATCGCCGGGCAAAGGTTCGATAGTCGCAGCTTTCCAGCCAGCGGAAGCTAGGAAGGCATCGATGCCATCGGGCAATTTCACGTCCATGGCTCTCGCCCTAACCAATCCGGCCCTGCTTGGGCAATGGCAATCCTTCCCGAATCCGCAGTTTCGAGGTGAATCGACAGACAGGCGGTCTCATGTGCGAAGCCACCGGCATTTTCGGGCCATTCAGCGATCAGCGCCGCACCATGGCGGTAATCATCAAGGCCAATTTCATCGGCTTCATGGGGGTGGTTAAGCCGGTAAAAATCAGCGTGAACCAAAGGGATGCGAAGTGAATCTGAGTCATAGCTTTCAATAATCGCAAAGCTGGGCGATGGCACCTCCCCCTGGTGCCCGAGCGCGGCGATCACCGCCCGCGCCAGTGTGGTCTTGCCCGCACCGAGCCCGCCCGATAGCGCCACGACATCACCCGGCTGCAACACCACTGCAATGGCACTGCCAAGCCGCTGCATCGCCTCCAGATCAGGCAGCAGCAACCTCACGGCAGTTCGATGATCGCGGTGGTGCCCTGCCCCGGCTCTGACAGCAGTTCGAGACTGCCACCATGGGCATCGATCAACTGGCGGGCGAGCGGCAAACCCAATCCCTGCCGGCGATCAAGCACGGCGCCGTTCGGCCCCAGCTTCACCCCGCCGAGCGCCCGCGCCAGCGAGGGCAAATCCATCCCTGCCCCATTATCCGAAATGACCACACGGGCACGGTTGTTCTTCAGCCGCGAAAGTTCGATGAGGATGCGCCCACCCTTGGGGGTCGCGGCCACGGCATTATCGAGCAGATGGCCCAGGGCGCGCGCCAGCCGCCGCCGATCACCGGTGATCCGCCCTGCCCCTTTGTCACCGCGCAGATCGAGCGCGATATCGCCTTCGCGAATCCGTGAGCCACGCTCCTCGACCAGTTTGGTGACGAAGGGCAGGAGTTCGATCTCGTCGCTGGCCAGCGGCAGCATCCCGGCTTCGCTCTGCGAGAGATCGAGCACCGATTCGATCTGCTCGCCCAGCCGCCCGACCGAAGTCAGGATATCGCTGACATATTCCTTGCCCTGATCGTTGAGATCGCCGCCAATTCCCGCCTCCAGCAGTTCGGCAAAACCGCCAATGGCGTTGAGCGGATTGCGGAATTCATAGCTCATCGTAGCGAGGAAGCGGGTCTTGACCGCATCGGCTTCCAGCAGTGCGGCATTGCGTTCACGCAAGGCTTCCTCGGCCTTCTGGCTATCGGTGATGTCGAGCACGGTGAGCATGCCATTGCCATCGGGCAACGGCACCCCGGCGAATTCGAGCGTGCGGCCATCGGCCAGCGTCACCCGCCCGCCAGTCTGCTTGCGATCGAGTGTCGCGGCGCGAACGGCCTCGCCCACAGACTTCGCCTGGGCCGGACGTTTCAGCCGCGCACCAATCCGATCGAGCAGCTCATCGGCCTTGGGGTGCGTATCGAGGAAGGCGCTATCGAGACCCCAATCGGCGGCAAAGCGCCGGTTCCACTGCTGCATCCGGCCATCGGGAGCAAACACCGCGAGCGATTCGAACAGGCTGTCAAAAGTGGCGGTGCGGGTGCGCAACAGCGTGTCGCGCGCCGAGGAGAGCTGCAATTGCTCGGTGCGGTCCTCGGCGATCAGCAACAGCCCGCCATCAGGCATCGGCTGGGCGACTATGCGCAAATGGGTGCCGTCAGACAGGAGCCATGCCTCTTCCTGCGCTTCGCCAGCCTGAAACCATGCGGCCTTTTCGCGCCGCCAGGCCGGGAAATCGCGCGCTTCGGGAACCCGGCCATGATCGTGCGCCATATCAAGCAATCGCTCGAACGGCGGCGGATCGAGCATGACCGCCGGTTTCAGCGCGAAAATGCGCTGGAATGGTTGATTGGCAAAGGTCAGATTATGCTTGGCATCGAACTGGGCGACACCGGCTGACAGCTGATCGAGCATTGAGCGCTGGGCATCGCGAAAGGCGCGGAAAGTGCGCGCCAGCTCCTCCATGTCCTCAACATCGACGGCATAGCCCGCCACGCCTTCGTCCCCCAATGGCAGATCCGACACGCGCAAGGTCCGGCGCTGCCCGCCGATGGTGGCCGCGACCATGCGCTCGGCCGGCTGCCGCCGGGCCATGGCCTGTGCCGCGACTTGCGCCGCTGACTGACCACCAGCCACTTCGACCAGTTCGGTCCCGGCGAGGGCGACCGCCTCGGCGCTCTCCCCGCCAACCGCTGTCACATAAGCATTGTTCACCAGCCGCAGCTTGCCCTCGGGCGAGCGGAACCACATCGGCATCGGTGCCGCCTCGATCAGGCCGACCAGCGCCGAAAAGTCCGCACGCGCGCGCGCCGCTTCACCGCGCAGCTGGACCAGCTCGCTCTCGCTGTCGGAAAAGTCGAACACCCAAACCAGCGCCGCGCCGCCAGGAGAAACCTGCGGATCGGCCAGATGGCCGCGCAGCGCCAGGCTGCGGCTGGAACCAAGCGGCGTCGCCACCATGCGGAAAGGAGCGCCAGTTTTCTGGGTGCGCAGCACTGCGGCATTGAGGCTTGCCACCTGCTCGGGCGGCAGGCCGCGCCCCTCATGCGCCAGTTCGGTGAGGAACTGCGGAACGGCATCGAGCCCCAGCCACCCAGCGAGTTTCGGCGCAGCTTCGATCCGCCCATCGGTGCGCACCAGCAGCGGCAGCGCGGGCGATTCGTCGACCATCTTGCCCAGCCGCCGGGCATTCCTCTGCCCGGCTTCCGCCCGCTTCAGCTTGCCGCGCGCCGCCAGCATGATCCAGCCCGCCGCAATGGCCCATGCGGCCATCAGCAGTCCGATCAGCGCCAGCATGGTCTGGTTGAGCAGCATTGTGCTTCGCTATGCGGCGGAGCGGCGGAAGGCAAGGCGGAGTAGCGCACGGGCTTCGACAAGCTCAGCCTGAGCGGGGTTTTTCTGTGGGGAATGGAAAAGCGGAACGAAAAGGACGAGGGATTACTCCCTCGCCCTATTTTTCAAGTACCGCTCAGGCTGAGCTTGTCGAAGCCCGCGCCCGACCCTCGCCTCAATAACGGTAATGATCCGGCTTGAACGGCCCCGTCTGCGGCACGCCGATGTAATCAGACTGACGCTTTGACAACACAGAGAGCTTCACGCCCAGCTTTTCCAGATGCAGCGCGGCAACCTTCTCGTCGAGGTGCTTGGGCAGGACGTAAACGTCGTTCTTGTACTGCGCCGGGTTGGTATAGAGTTCGATCTGCG
>JANOYZ010000029.1:0-6093 GCA_031429135.1 Novosphingobium sp.
GGCTGGGGGTCGGCGTTGGCGAGGCGGCTTTTGTTGCCCCGGCCTATTCGCTGCTATCAGCCTACTTTGCATCCGAGCGCCGCGGCGTCGCGTTTGCGGTGCTCGGCCTTGCCACATATTTCGGCCAGATCACCGGCTATGTTATTGGTCCGGCAATCGCTGAAGCTCATGACTGGCGAATGGCATTTTATGTCATGACAGTCCCGGGTGTCGTGCTCTCCGGCATCGCCTGGTTGTTTGTCCGCGAACCCGCGCGCCAGACAGCAACCACGGTTGCAAGCCAAGTTGCCTTGCCGAAACTGCTTGGCGTCCTGCGCAAATCTCGCGCTTTCCTGTTTTCGATGGTGGCCATGGGCCTTGGCACGCTGTCGGGGATTTCATTTGGCCTGTGGGGTCCCACCCTATTTGCACGGAGTTATGGTTTGCCGCTCAAGGATGCGAGCACCGCATTCGGGCTTTACTTTGGCCTGGCAGGATTGGCGGGCATGCTGACTTTCGGATTTGTCTCGGACAGGATGGCAAAAGCCGGGATGGACCGGCCATTGAAACTTGCCGCACTCGCCTTGCTGGCTGCCACGGGCTGCATCATGGTGGTGACGTGGAGCGGCAGTTTTACGCTGGCAAGATGGATGGCCATCCCTTCCGGCCTGTTGGGCGGCGGTTGGTCGATCGGCATCATGGCTTCGCTGCAATATCTGTTGCCCGATCGTTTTCGCGCCACCGCGACCGCAATTTTCATCATGGTCACGACGTTCCTCGGTTTTGTCATCGGCCCGTGGGCGTCAGGCGCGATCAGTCAGGTGCTGGGTGACGATGCCACCTCGTTGCGCCTGGGCCTGACTATGGTGATCCCCGTGGGTTTTATTGGCGCTGCCTGCGCCTGGCGCGCGGCCAGGTATCTCGAAACGGACCGCAAACTGCTGGAGTTGGTCCAAGCGTGATCCGCGTTGGCGGGTTCATCCGCCCTGATTGGGCGCACCTGGCATGGCCATGTAATAATGCCCGGCGACCAGACCGCCATCGACGAGCAGTTCCGTACCCATGCAATAGCTGGCATCATCCGAAGCGAGGAAAGCCGCAGCGGCACCGATATCGTGGGGATCGCCCGCGCGCTGCGCCGGGTAGATGCGGAATCCCATATCATATTGCTCGCGGGGGATGTTGCCGGGGTTTGACAGTGGGGTCACGATTCCGCCGGGGTGGATCGAGTTGACCCGGATCTTGCGCGGGCCCAGCTCAAGTGCTGCCGCTTTGGTGAAGCCGCGCACACCGAATTTGGAAGCGCAATAGGCCGTCAATGAATTTGCTCCGGCGATGCCATCCGCCGAGCTCATATTGATAATCGAGCCGCCGCCTGCGCGCTCCAGGGCTGGAATCGCGGCCTGGCTGCCGATCATTGTCCCCATCAGGTTGATATCGATGATCCGGCGCATTTCAGTTTCGCTCAGATCATCAAGCCGTTTGAACACGATCACGCCGGCATTGTTGACGAGACAATCGAGTTTGCCGAATTTGGCTTCGGTGGCGGCAATCACGATGTTCCATTGCTGACGTGAAACGACGTCGTGCTCCATGAAAACGGCGGCTTCGCCCAGCTCGTCGGCCAATGACTGCCCTTCGGCAACGAGGATATCGGTGATCATTACCCGCGCACCTTCCGCAACAAAGCGCCGGACAATGCCCTCGCCGATGCCGCGCGCACCTCCGGTTATGATTGCGACTTTGCCTGACAGGCGCTGCATAATTGGTTCCTCTTTAATTTTTTCTACAATAGCACTGGATTTGCGCATCACAATGCGCAATCATCGAGCAAGATGCAAATATGGTCGTGAAATGCGAAAAGAAATTCATGTTAGATAACGCATTATTTCCGAAGGGAGCCGCGCTGGTGTTCGGCGCGAGTGGCGGAATCGGCGGCAAGGTTGCCGAGGTGCTGGCTGGCGACGGAGCCGATCTGGCGCTGGCTTTTAATCGCAAACAGGCGGCGGCAGAGCAGATTGCGGCGCGTGTCTCAACCAATGCAACCATCCATCAGGCCGATGTCACGAAACCGGCGGAGATTGCCGCGCTGGTGGCCGAGGCAATCGCGGAGCATGGCCGTATACATACGCTGGTCTGGGCCGCAGGGCCGCTTGTCGATCAGCTGACCTTATCCGAAACGCCGCTCGAAAAGTGGCGGCATGCATTTGAAGTCGAGGTTCACGGCTTCTTCGCCAGTGTTTTGGCTATCTTGTCACATATGCGCGAGCAGGGCGGGGGCGCGATAATTCACCTCGGCTCGGCAGGGCATTTGCGCTGGCCCGACAAGGACGGCCTGTCGGTCGCTCCCAAGGCTGCGAATGAGAGCTGGCTCAAAGGGATTGCGCGCGAGGAGGGCCGCCATGGCATCCGCGCCAACTCGGTTCTGGTGGGGGTGATCGATGCCGGGATGTTCCACGAGCTGTCCCGGCAGGGTGCTTTCCCGCAAAGCTGGGTTGATGAAACACACAAGATGCTCGCGCTCAAACGCTGGGGCCAGCCTGAAGAAATAGGCTACGCGGTGAGCTATCTGGCCTCCTCACGCGGGGCCTATGTGACCGGACAACAGATCAATGTTTCTGGGGGCTTCGGCATATGACGCTTAACCCGGCAGTGCAGTCTTTGCTGACGATGATGGCCCAGGCACCCGCGATCAATTATGATGCCGCCACACCGGCGCAGGCACGCGCAATCTTCGATATTCCGATGACTTTTGGCGAACCGATCACAATGGGGCGGGTTGAGGATATTGCGATCAGCTTGGCTCAGCGGAGCCTTGCTGCGCGACTCTATGTGCCGGAAGAGGCTGGTGAGCCGTCCGGGCTGACGGTCTATTTTCACGGAGGCGGCTGGGTTTTCGGTACGCTAGAGACACATGATGCATCGTGCCGCGCTCTCGCCCGCGCAAGCGGCGCAGCGGTGCTCTCGGTCGCCTATCGGCTGGCCCCCGAGCATCGCTATCCGGCAGCGATAGATGATTGTTTTGAGGCCACCGTGTGGGCCGCTGCCAATGCTGAGCGGCTGGGGATCGATGGAAGCAGGATCGCTGTGGCGGGCGATAGCGCGGGCGGCAATCTGGCTGCTGCCGTTGCAATCATGGCGCGCGCTGCAGGAGCGCCTCGGCTATGCCATCAGCTGCTGATCTATCCGGTGATCGATATTGATTTTGATCGGCCATCCTATGTAGCCAATGGCAAAGGTGACTATTTTCTTTCAACAGCCGGAATGAAGTGGTTCTGGGACCATTATCTAGGAGCAACTGCCTTGGCCGAGGCACCACTGGCTTTGCTGCTGGGGCACTCGGATCATACCAATCTTGCCCCCGCGACGGTCATCACCGCTGAATATGATCCCTTGCGGGACGAGGGGGATGCCTATGCCGCGATGTTGGCTGGAGCCGGGGTTCCGGTTGATTCGGCATGTGCGCCGGGCATGATCCACGGGTTTTTCGGAATGTTCCAGATGGTGCCGGATGCAATGCCGTGGATCGAACGCGCTGGCGCCAATCTGGCAAAGAGCTTCGCATGAGCTTGATCGAAACCCGCGAGGAATTGCGCGAGCTTGCGCTGCGCTATGCGCTGGCCGTGGATGGCTGTGATGCCGATGGCTTGCTGCAACTGTTCACTGCCGATGGCTCGGTTGGCGGGATGGATCAATCAGTGCCCTCGTTCACGGGGGAGGCTGATTTGCGCCTGATGATCCGTCAGGTTGAGACCAGCTTCAACCGGACCATGCACAATGTTTACAACCAGACATTCGAAATCGAGCCCGGTGCGATGATCGCCAGCGGTGAGACATATTGCCTGGCCAGCCATATTATCGAGGCTGAGGGCGGTAACTGGCAAATCCTCGAAATGGCGATCCGCTATCATAATGAATATGCCAACGAACAAGGCCGCTGGAAATTCACACGGCGACGGCTTGATGTGCAGTGGATCGAAACGCGCGACGCGCAGCAGTTCACCCCCGACATGCTGTCGAAAGACCCGGACAAGGTTTTATGATCGATCTGACTGACCAGGTGATTTTCGTCACCGGAGCCGCCTCAGGCATTGGCGAGGCCACGGTGCAGGCCGCGCGCGAGGCAGGAGCGACTATTGTTGCAGCCGATCTGGCCGAGATTGGTGGCCTGAGCAGCTGTGATATGGGGCTGGCGCTTGATGTCAGCGACGCGGCGCAGGTCGAGCGCGGTTTTGCCGATGCGCTGGCCCGCTACGGCCGGATTGACGGACTGGCCTGTTGCGCCGGAATTTCTCGGGAAGGCGCGGTCACCCAAATGGATATGGCCCATTGGCATGCCGCGCTGGCGGTCAATCTGACCGGCACCATGCTTTGCGCGCGCGCTGCGCTGCCCGGTATGGCAGCGGCGGGGAAGGGCTCGATTGTCACCGTTGCCAGCATCTATGGAATGACGGGCGGGCAGGGCAACACGCCATACAACGTCTCCAAGGGCGGGGTCTTGCAACTGACCCGATCAATGGCGGCAGATTACGGTGCGGCGGGGGTGCGGATCAATTCAGTCAGTCCAGGCTATATCGACACGCCGATGACGGCAATGTTTCAACACGCGCGCCCGATGCAGGATGCCTTTGTCAAAATGCATTTGCTGCGCAGGGCAGGCAGGCCTGAAGAAGTTGCGCGGGTTGTGCGTTTCCTTTTGTCAGACGAGGCATCGTTCATTACGGGGGCCAATGTGCCGGTTGATGGCGGCTTTTCAGCCGCTCAACTAATCCAGATGTGATGGCAAGAGGGGGCAGCAGGCCGATGGCGGACGAGTTTCTGATAGATGATTCCGACCGCGCGATCATTGAGGAGCTGCGCGCCAATGGTCGTGCCACCAATCAGCAGATTGCAGACAGGCTCAACCTGACCGCAGCTACTGTCTCTGCTCGCATCCGGCGAATGGAAGATGCCAATAAGCTGCGGGTTGTGGCGGTTTCTGACTTTTCAGCGCACGGCTATAACGTCTTGCTCGAAGTTGCCATCGAAGTCGATAATCGCCCGGCATCCGAAGTGGCCGCCGAACTCGCCGAATTACCTCAGGTTTTTGCCGCCCATCTGGTGACCGGGCGATACGATATCGACCTGTTGGTCGTGCTTCACGATTTCGACGAGCTGCCCGATCTGCTGCTCAACAAGATATCCAAGATCCGTGGGATCCATTCGATCACGCCCTCCATCGCGGTCGATATCGTCAAATACAAATTTGACGTTGCCCCGATCGAGGCGAGGGAAGACACATGACCAATCCGCAGCTAGACGATCTTGATCGCCAACTGATTGAAATCCTGTCGCATGACGCGCGGGTGTCGAACCGGAAGATTGCCACCAGCCTGGGGGTCACTGAAGGAACCGTGCGCGGCAGGATCAAGCGCCTTCAACAGGACCGGCTGATAGCCTTTACCGCGATCACCAGCTTTGGCATGGAAAATTCCAGCAAACTTGCCTTTATTGGTGTGCAGGCCGACGTTGGCGACGTTCAGGAAATCGCTAAAAGGATTGCCGAACTCCCGCTGGTGAATGGTGTGCTGATTACCATGGGTCGCTTCAATATCCTGGCTATCTGCCTGTTTGATGACATTGAAAAACTGCATGAAGTGGGATCGGATCAGATTCTGGCGCTGCCTGGCGTTCACCATGTCGAAACCTCGATCGCAGTGAAGACAATCAAATATAATGGCCGAGTGGTAAGAATCACAGCCGCTGATCATCGGATTATCGATAGCGAGTAGGCGCTTTTCGCGTAATCACTATGTGATCAGATTACGCATAATAGGTCAAAAATCAGCAACAGCTATCCAAATGCATCGAAACGCTTGCCATTGCGTTGCGTTTTGCGCTAATCTTGCGCAATCTTGGAAAAGAGGGAAGTGGCGCATGGCAACGTCGGCGGAGTATGGCCTTGGGGAATTCGTCTTTCCGCGCGGCTGGTTCATGGTCGGCGCATTCGCCGAGGCAACAGCCACGCCGCTTGCGGTCCGCTTTTTCGGACAGGACATGGTGCTTTATCGCGGCCAGTCTGGCCGGGTCTTTCTGGTCGAGGCCTATTGCCCGCATATGGGCACGCATCTGGCC
>JANOYZ010000030.1:0-3516 GCA_031429135.1 Novosphingobium sp.
TTTTCTGCCCGTCTAGGTGCCGCCTCGACAAGGAGAGAGTGGCATGGCTTCGGGTGCAACGAAAGGTGAGGTGTTCGACATCACCGATATGTGCGACCCCGCGCTGACCGAAATGCAACAGGCGGTCCTCGCCGGCGCTGCGCAAGCCAAGTTCGATTTCTCGGTGGAAGCTATTCTCGGCGCCGCCCAGGCCCAGACCGGACTCAGCGATTTCGGCGCGATGGACTTTGCCCCGCGGCTGGAGCTGTGGTGCCTGTGCGTCAAGGAAGACAGCTTCCTCAGCCCGATCAGCCACGCCGCGCTGTGGACCATGTTCCTGCGCTATGCCTCTGACCGCCTGCGGGTGGAAGACATCTGCAAGCGCCACCCCGAAATTCTCGACATCGTCATTGACCGGCCGATCATCGTCGCAGGCCCGCCGCGTTCAGGCACAACCCACCTGCTTGGCCTGCTCTCCGCCGATCAGCGGCTGCGCTCGATGCCGTGGTGGGAGGCTACCGCTCCCGTCCCGACCGAGGCCGACGCGCCCACTGTCGATGATCCCAATCCGCGCTGGACTCGCGCTGCTGCCGGCTGGGCTCAGCAGGATGCGATGATGCCGCTGTTCAAATACATGCACGAATTTTCGCCCGACCATGTCAGCGAAGATATCGAGCTGCAGGCGCTGGATTTCTCGTCCTATCTGCTCGAATGGCTGGCGCTGGTCCCAAAGTGGCGGGACTATTACCTCAGCCATGACCAGAGCGGCACCTATGCCTATCTCAAAAAAGGCCTGCAGGTGCTGACCTTCCTGAAGGGACCGAATCGCTGGGTGATCAAGTGCCCGCAGCACATGGAACAGCTGCCGGTGCTGCGCGCCACCTTCCCCGATGCGACCTATGTCATCACCCACCGCGATCCTGTCGCATCGATCCGCTCGACGCTGTCAATGTGGCTCTATGCCTCGCGCATCTTGCGCACGAAGAGCGATCCTGAGGAGCCCAAAGGCTACTGGATTGATCGCTATCGCGTGCTGCTGGAACGCTGTGTACGCGATCATCATGTGCTGCCGCCTGAGCAGACGGTCGACGTTTACTTCCACCAGTGGATCAAGAATCCCGACGCCATCCTGGGCGATATCTATGCAAAAGCGGGCCTGGCACTGGATGCGGAAACGCTCGCCACACTGCACAAGTATCACGCCGATCACGATCCCGGCGTCAAGGGCCGCGTGGTGTTCAATCTGGAGCGTGACTTCGGCCTGACCGCCGCAGATATTCGCAAAGATTTTAAATTCTATTTCAATCACTTTCCGGTCGAACGTGAAGTGAAATAACATCTATCTGGAGACTGCAAGTGACGACAATCAATGTGATCAGCCGCGATGGCAACAGCAAGACCATCACAGCCACCTCCGGCCAGTCGCTGATGGAACTGATCCGCGATACAGGCGGGGATGAACTGCTCGCGCTGTGCGGTGGTTGTTGCTCCTGCGCGACCTGCCATGTCATTGTTGACGATGCCTCGGCAGCCAGACTGCCGGCGATGAGCGAAGATGAAAATGACCTGCTCGACAGTTCGGACCATCGCGCTGCCAACAGCCGTCTTTCTTGCCAGATAACCGTGACTCCCGAACTGGACGGCATGACCGTGACCATCGCCAAGGAAGACTGACCTTGCCCGCCGCCAAACCTGTCTGGGCCGAGCTTCCCGTACTGCCCGCCAGCGAACTGGTGCCGCTGGTGCAGGGCTGGGAAGCTGCGGGCGTCGAAGGCGTCTGGACGCCGCAGATCTTCGGCGCGCCGTTCACCACGCTGGCAGCTGCGGCGGCGGTAACTAGCCGGATCAAACTGGGCACCGGTATTGCGCTCGCCTTCACCCGCAGCCCGCTGGAAACGGCATGCAGCGCGATTGACCTTGACCATATCAGCGATGGCCGCGCCGTTCTGGGGCTTGGATCCAGTGCGGAAAGCCAGATAGAGGGCAGCTTCGGCATGCCCTATGGCAAGCCGCTTGCCCATATGCGCGAAGTGGTGGGGCAAGTGCGTGAGGTTATCGCGAAGGGCCACACTGGCGAGCTGACCCGGCTTGAGGGCGAGTATCACACGCTGGACCTGTCGCACTTCCGCCTAGTCCGCCCGGCCCGCCGCAGCGCGATTCCGGTCTATCTTCCGGCAGTGTTTGAAAAGGCCTGCGCGCAGGCAGGTGCTATCGCCGATGGCCTGCTTGGCCACCCGCTGTGGACCACCGCATGGCTGCGGGACCGCGTCGGCCAGTCGCTCAAGACCGGACTGGACAAGGCTGGCCGCAGTCGCAGCGATGTCGATATCAACCTGATGATCTTCACCGTGATCAACCCGAACCAGGCCGAGGCGATTGCCGATGCGCGCGCCAACATCGCCTTTTACACCCAGTCGGCGCAATATCTGCGCTATTTCACCGAAATCGGTTTCGGCACCGAGGCACTGGCGATTCAGGCAGCTTTTGTGGCGCAGGATTATGTCGCCATGGCCAAAGCCTGCCCCGATGACATGGTCAGCGCCATTACCGTGCTCGGCTCGGTTGACGATGTTCGCGCGCAGGTTGCCGAACGCGCGGTCCATGCCGATTCAATTACCCCGGTGGTGCCGCAATTTGGTATCGAGCCAGACAAGGCGGCACTCTACCACCGACGCATAGCGGAGCTGTTTTATGGCTGAAGCATGGTGGGCAGTCGCCCGATCCGAGGAAATAACCTCGGCCAAACCGATCAATGTCGATATCGGTGAGCAGCCGATAGTCCTGTGGCGTGATCATCAAGGCGTGGTCCGCGCGCTTGAAGACCGCTGCCCGCACCGCCGCACCCCGCTGTCGCTGGGCTGTGTGCTGGGCAATGGCATGATCCAGTGCGGCTATCACGGCTGGACCTACGATGGCGCCAGTGGCCATCTCAAGGATATTCCCAACTTGAAAAGCGAGGTGAAATTCCCTGCTCTTTACCGGGCTATTCCGTTTGGCGTTGCCGAAAGCGGCGGATTTGTTCGCGTTTGCCTTGATGCCAAGGCCCCAGCTCCAGCACCCATTGCAGATACACTGCCCTTGGCTGGCACCGAAAATGTGGCTCTGGAACACGAACATTACATCGCCGCACTGTTCGATGATCCCTCGCTGGTTCTTGCTATTCGGGGGGTGCGCTTCACGCCCTACCTGCTGGCTGAACTGGCCGAGCACGATGGCAAACTTGTCCTAGAACGCTCATGCCAGTGGGCGGGGCTCCACTGGCCTTCGCCGTTCAGTTCCGACTTTCCGATCACGCTGCGCATTGCGACCGATCCGGTTACCGGGGAATGCGATCTGTTGCTGCGTGATGATGGTTTTCAACCGTTGCTTTCAGCCACGCTTGCCCCGGTTCCTGCCGCAAGAGGGGTTACGCAAGTTCGCTGGCGGGCGAAGCTGGCGGACAAGCGGCCCGGGATGCGCGCAAAATTGCTGGGTGCCGGAGCGCCATTTACCGTGCAAAGTGCCATCGATGGCGCAGCGTTACGGGTGTTGAAGCCA
>JANOYZ010000031.1:0-9949 GCA_031429135.1 Novosphingobium sp.
CATGGCAATGGTGTCCTGCCTGGCCTTGAGCATTCCAGCGATAGCCAGCACGGTCGCGCTCTCATCGGCGCGGCAGATAATCAGGCTTGAATCGGGGGAGTCTGCCGAGATTGGCGGGCTTTCCTATGCGGCGCAGGCTCCGACCGTTGCGCTCATATCAACCTCGAGCGAGCTGATTACCGTCGCGGTAATTTCCGGCCAGCTTGCCCGGGGGCCTGCTGTCGCCAAAGGGGGACAGGCTTTGGTCACGCTGATCGAGGCAGACAGGACACAGCGGTATGGCTTTGATGCAGCGCGCCTTTCCGCAACGCTGCCTCCGCAGTGGCAAGACGATGCCGGTGAAGCTCTGAGCCTCCTGGCAGCCCGGCAGAAGCGGGCGAAATTCTGGGGCCTGACCGAATCTGCGGGCGTCAATGCCTCCGCCCCGGTTGGCCCTCAGGTAGAGGCCGTGCGCCAAAGCTATCTGGGCAATGCGACGATCATGGCCTTGCGCCGGGAAGCTAAAGGCCAACCGCAGGCGCTGGCAGGCCTGACGGTCAAGCGTTTTGCCGAGGCACTGGCAGCGGGTGATGCGGCTGTGGTCGCCGATCTGCTCGATCCCAAACCATTCACAGATACCGGGGCCGATGCCAGCACCTGGCAGGCCGCGCGGCTGGTCTTTGCCAACAAGCTGACGGGCGATGCCGCGCTGAAACGGGCCATGGCCATGCCCGCCCATGCACCGGGAGCATACCGCATCCAGCTCGTTCCGCGAGATCGGGCAATGTTTGTTTCAGCTCTGGAGCCACAGTCATGAACAGTGTTCTGAAAAAGCTTGGCCTGCTGCTGTCAGTGGCGCTCGTGCCTGTTAATGCTGGCGCGCAAACCGCCGGGTTCACACAAAGCGATCTGGCGCAGGCAGCAAGCGCCAATGATGCTGAGGCACTGCGGACTTCGGCGGCAAGGCAGATCGCGGCGCGCACCGAAATCCTGCGGGCGGTGATGGCAACCAACATGCCAGGTGCCCAGCGGCGCATCAGCCGCGATGAGATGCAAGTGCTGACCATTGCCCTGGGCAAGCCAACCCCGACCCGCGACATCATGTTTTCGTGGTTGATGCGATCGGGTGTGACAACAGCGGCTAACGGCGAGATCAGCGGTATCTACAGCCCGCTGGCCGATGCCTGGCTGGTGCTGCGCTGGGCGCAGCTGGGCGGGAGTCCACGGCTGGTTGATGCCGCATTGGTGCGCGGCACCAGCCTGCGGCCTGTCGATACCCAGCCCGATTGGCGCACCAGTCGGGCGCCATTTGCCGCTGCCGTGTTGCAGACCAAGCTTCAGGCGGTCGATAGTTTCGCATCGTTGCCAGATGCCCTTCCCGCACCGCGCCTGTTCCGCCTGCTGGGAGCGATGCGCGATGCCGAGCGAGTGGCCGTGCTTGATCGCACGGGTGAAATGCTGGGCGGAATTTCGGCGTGGAGCCGAGCCAATGGTGCAAGCATTGCCGCCGTTGAGCGAATGATCCGCAAGCACCCTGATTTAAGCCTGCTGACTCTGCCTGAACGGGTCCGGGCGGACCTGTCGCCCATGGCAGTCATAACCAGCCCGCAAGGCACGCTGCTGGTGCTGCAATCGCCGGTTTACCCAGCGAAGACGGTGATCGCGACCTTCGCCGATGCTGGCGCAGCGCCTGTCCTCTCACTGATCGACCTTGCGCCAAGCCCAATCCGGAGTGCTGCACGATGATCCGTCATGCCCTGACAGTTCTGGCTGTCTCCGCCTCCTTGCCCGCCATGGCGCAAGACAACTTGCTTGCCGCCCAGGCGGGCAGTGCCCGCTATGCGCTGGCTGGCGATGAAGGCCTGTTTCTTGATACCCGCGATCCGCAATCGCGCGCGGTGTTCGAGGCAGCGCTGGGCGGTGATCACGGTGGCCTGGGTGATCTGTGGTCGCTGCTGTTGGCAGGTGCGATGCAGATCAGGCGCGAGAGCGGAGATACGGCTGAGACCCTGTGGTTTAATCCGCTGTTCGATGCCGGACTGGCGACCCGCTGGGAACGCTGGGAATCTGGCTGGCGCGCGGTGGCAGCCACGCCGGTTACGGGTGAGCTGCTGCGCGGTGAGAAGATCGTCGTAGCTCCGGTAAATTGGGGTTCCTCGGGCAGTTTGAAAACGTCTGTAGAGGCGCGGGCTCGGATAACATGGACCGTCAGCGCCAGTGGCGGGTGGCTGGACCGCGATGCGACCGGTGCTGGAACAGCGGCGCTGGTCCGCGCCATGGCGGCACGTGATTCGCTCAATCAACTGCGCATCGCTCCGGGTTATGAGAATGCCGTGATGTCTGTGCGCCAGACTCTGGTGACAGGTGATGCTTCAGGCCTCCCGGCTGGCGTCCAAAAAGGCCTCGCCCTTATCGGGCAAGGTGCCCGTCTCACGTTGAGGCCGGTTGCCGGGTATCGCCGATCCGATGGCTGGACACTGGCGCTGCAATCACCGGACGCGCCGCGAATCGTCTGGCTCGCCCATTTCGCTGATCCGTCAGGCGGCGGCGCGGCAATGGTCAAAAGCTATCAGATCATCAATCAGGGAGAGGTAAAGTGAACCGTATCCTGCTGGCGAGCGCTGCGCTCGCAATCATACTGGCCGTCCCGGCGCTCGGTCAGCCAATCCCGCAACCGCGCTCGGGCACCCGTCCGCCTACTTTCGAACAACAGATGCAGACAAGTGCCGCCGTAGCGAACCAGCGGCGCGCGCGAGACGATGCTGCGGCGCAGGCGATGCTCGAACGTGATATTCGTGTCGGCAATATGACCCAGGCGCAGCAAGACCAGTTCCGCGAATATGCGCGTAACCGTGCCGAACAAATGATGAGCAACACTGACCTCAGATCACTGTCCTCCAACGCCCGCCGTGATCTCGAGCGTTTCAACCAGAACATAGACAATAGTCTGGAAAATTTTCGCACGGTCGACCCGTCTGGCGGCGGCGATAATCTGACCGATCGCCAGCTCGGCGAGCGCATAGCGGCAGGTGCCGTCGGAACTGTCGGCAACGTCGAGCAACTAAACCGGGAAATCTCCCGCGATTTACGGCCTATGGTCAATCAAATGGCGCAGGCGGCCGTCGATATCATCCGCGAACGGCAGCGGATTATCGAGAGCAACCCCAATGTTTCAGCCCAGGAACGGCAGGCGGTGCAGGCGTTCACCCAGCGGGTGGAACGCAGCGTGGCCGCGTTGCCTGGCCGTCTCGATCAAGCCGAATTCTCATCCCGCGGGCGCGAACAGCAGTTGCGTGAGCGCGAGCAGCGCATTGCCGAAGCAGCAGAGCGTATGGCACGCGAACAGGGCCGCGACCCGACGCAATGGACTCCGCAGACCAGCGGAGGAAGGCCGGTGCCGCCGCGCGCGCCGGGCCGTGTCTTCCCGGTCCCGCAAAGCACTACACCAGCCGCCGCACCACCTCCGGCCGCCTCAGGACCAGCTCCCGCATTGACATCCACAGCCTCGCGTAGTGGTTCGTCAGGCAGCCAACGCGGCACGATCCCCGGCCAGAACGGCGATCCATATGCCGGACTGCGAGTCCCAGTCCCGCAAGGCGGCACCGGCGCGTCAACCCCGCAATCGAGTGCTGCGGCGCAGGCCCGTGCTCAGCAACAGGCCCGCGCGCAGCAGCAGGCTCAGGCGGAAGCCAATCAGTCACGCACGGATCGGGCGCGACAAGCGGCGATGGATCGGGCGCGGGCAGACAATGCCGATATTGATGCGCTCAGCGGCGCAGCACATGCTGCTGGCGGCGTCACCAATGATCTGGTGCGCGATATTGGGGAGCTGAATAACGCGATCAACGCGCTGCAACGCAACCTCCCTCGCCCCGGCAATGTCGGCGGCACCGGCGGTTCGGGTGGCGAAGGCTTTAGCGGCGGCGGAGGTTCCTATGACGAGCAGATGGCTGGCGGGACAGGCTTGCCGGGTGGCATCCCCTCGATTGTTGAATGGGAGGGCAGGAATCCTTTCGGTGACGATTTTGGACCGGCGGATGCCTTTGGCGCGGCCACGGAATATGGCCTTGATGCCGCAGATCTGGCCGCTCAGGCAGCCGAAATTGAGGCTTGGGAAAGCTTCGAGCTGGGCGGGACGATCACCGTTGCCGAACTGCTGCCGATCTACGATGGCTATGATCTCGACAATGCGCCGATTGGCTCGTCGGGCCGTTCACCTTCATCGGCAGGCAGTCTGACGCCATCATCGGCGGGTAATTCGCTCTCGTCAGCGGGCAATTCGCTGTCGTCGATGGGCAGCATCACGCCAAGTTCCGCACCGAACGGCATGCGGGTAGATTGGGGCAGCTACAATCTGTCCGCTGATCCCTTCCGTGTCAGCAATGGCAGCTTGCCTGAACCTGGCTCATACGCCGATATGCTGCGGCAGATTAACGGTCCCGGTTCTTCGCTGCTTAACACCAATCCGTGGACTGACAGCCCGCTGGCAACCAGCAACCGCGATCTGGCCAATGCGCTGTACGGGCCGCTGTGGTCTGACCGACGCTATCGCATACAGGCCGATCCTTATGGCAATTATGGCCGGGCCATGAGCAACGTCGAGGCGGCTTCACTTTTCGACAGCGAATTCGACACCTTTCTGCGCAGTTTTGGCAGCGATTTTGACTGGTTGCGTGCTTTCACCGCGAATGATCGCGGTGGTCTGGATCGCTTGCTGGCCCAGCCATTCAACGTGCTGCTGACATGGGGGGCGGGAGCCTATGACCTTGATCTGCACATGACCGGCCCGCTGCCCGCGACAACTGACCGCTTCCACATCTATTATGCTGCACAAGGCAACCTCACCACCGCACCCTTCGCCCAGCTGATCAGGGACTGCATCTGCAATTCGGGCAGCGAAGTGATCCTGACCTCGGCACTGACCCGCAACAGCGGGGTCTACCGGGTTTCGGTGTTCAACTTTGGCGATCAATCAGCCAGCAGCTTGAACCTGGCAAATCTGTCACAGGCGACGATTCAGATCGTGCGCGGCGGCACGGCGGTCAGTGTCGGCAATGGCACGACCATCGAAGGCGGGCGTACGCTGCTGACTGTCAGGCCGCCAGCCAGCCAGTCGGGCAACACCTGGGTGGCGGCTGAAATCAACCCGAGCAACGGCCGCATTTCAGCCCCCGGGGCCATTGTCCAGTCAGGGAGTTCCGACGGTGTCCGCTAAATCCATACTGATCGCGGGTGTTGCCCTGACGCTGCTCGCCAGCACCGTCCCCGCTCATGCCCAAGCTGCACCCCCTACCTCACCCCCGCCTGCTCCGGGAAACAATATTGACGATCGGGTTCGCCAGCAGCTCCGTGTGCCCACTCAAAGCGAACGCGAAGAGGCGATCCTGACCGGGGATAGCGACATTGTACTGACCCGCCGGACACGGCTGTTTACGATCAGCGGATCGCTTGATTTCACCGCGACATCGAATGCCTTTCTGGCCCCGGCAAGCCCGGTGGCAGATGGCCTTGGACAGGCGCAGATCAATCTTGGCCTTGGCACGCGGATTGGCGGCAAGGTCGATGTGTTTGCCAGCGTGGGAATGGTCGGTGTGCGCTATTTTGATAATACCGCGCTGAACTATAACGCTGTCACCGCCTCGATTGGCGCGCGGGCCAATTTCGGGCGGTTGCTGATTTCGGCAAGTTATCAGCCAACCATCGTGCTGTCGGGCGATTTCTCATCACGGCAACTGACCTCGCATCGCCTGCTAATATCCGCCTCGCTGCCTTTTCGCCTGCGCGGGGTGACATTCGAGCCTGCAATTGGCGGCGAACGAGTTTTGGCCGATCCAGCTGATTACAACGCGTGGAGCGGCCATGCCGGGTTGACGATCTCTGCTCCCATCTCCCGAAAGGTGCCGATAATCGCCTATGCCAGCGGGCAATATCAGCGCCGCAGCTTTGACAGCTATTTCACCGGGCTGGTCGGTACTGACCGGCGAGACAACAACTGGTCAGCATCAGTCGGACTCGTCTGGCGGCCCAATCGCTGGAGCGAGGTGCGCGCCAGCTACTACTTCCAGCGCAACACCTCGACATCCGATGTGAATGCCTATCTCGCCCATTCAGGAACGTTGGGGCTTTCGGCATCGCTGCGGTTTTGAGCGGTATCGCCAAGGCCATGATGATGCATTACTGCCAGCGGACAACTGATCGAAGAGGGCAATGACCACCGAAGCTCAGGCACTGGCTATCGTCGAGGAGGCGCTGGGGATCGATGATCCCGATGCGCGCGCGGCGTTCCTTGCCTTGCGCTGTGCTGACAATGCCGAACTGCGCTCGCGCGTAATCAAGCTGCTGTCGTTCGAGGGTAGTGACTTTGCCCTGCTGCCCACCGAAAGCTTCACCCAGCCATTGACCATGGCTGATGTGATCCCCGACCGCATCGGGCCTTATCGCATCACCGGCGAGATTGCGCGCGGTGGCATGGGCGCGGTGGTCAAGGCCGAGCGTGACGATGGTGTGTTCCAGCGCACCGTCGCGATCAAGCTGATCCGCAGCGATCTGGCATCTGCACGGGCGCAAGGGCGCTTTGCTGATGAGCGGCGAATACTGGCGCGGCTCGATCATCCGGGGATCGTGCGGATCATCGATGGCGGTGAGACCGATGGCCGTCCCTGGCTGGCGATGGACTTCGTCGATGGCGCACCGGTTACCGATATGCTGGGGCAACTCGCTGCCTCGCACGAGGCGCGGCTCGATGCCTTTGAGGCGATCTGTGCAGCCGTTGCCTATGCCCACCGCAATCTGGTGATCCATGCCGATATCAAGCCATCTAATGTGCTGATGGACAGGCAGGGCAATGTCCATCTGCTCGATTTTGGCATCGCCCGGCTGATCGTCGAACTTGATGATGACGAAAGCGGTGACCCCTATCCGCTGACCAAAGGCTATGCCGCACCCGAGCGGGCGATCGGGGTGCCGCCGACCATCGCCAGCGATGTGTTCAGTCTGGGCGTGTTGTTGCTGGGCATACTGGGCTGTGAAACCCCAGCGCCGGATAGCAGCTATCTGGCCGGAACAAGGCTTCCTGCCGGGCAGCTCGATGGCGATCTGGGGGCGATTGCCGCAAGGGCGCTGGCTGAAGACCCTACTGCGCGCTATCCTGATGTGGCCGCGCTGGCTTCAGACATCCGTCGGCATCGCAGCTGGATTCCGGTTGCTGCTCGTATGCCGGCCCGGTGGCCCTATCAGGCCGGCCGCTTTATCATGCGGCACCGGCGCGGGTTGGTTGTGACCGGCATCGCTGCTGCGGCGCTGATCGCCACGACCATCTTCTCCTCGGTGCAATATGTCCGGGCGGAGCAGGCCCGGGCACAATCCGATGCCCGCTTCATGGAAGTGCGCCAGCTGGCAGGATTCATGCTGTCTGATCTCAGCGATGCCATGGCCGATGCGCCGGGAACCGTGGCCGCCCGGGCGGTGCTCGCCGGTGAGGCGAGCCGCTATCTTGATCGCTTGCGCGCCGTGCCGGATGCGCCGCTCGATCTGCGGTTCGATACTGCGCGCGGCTATCGGCAGCTGGCGGCACTGCAAGGACTTTCGGGCGTGGCGAGCCTTGGCAAGCCGAGCGATGCCAAGCTCTCGCTTGATCGGGCCGAAGCGCTGCTGATTCAGATTTTGCGCGAGAAACCCGGAGATCCGGCAGCCTTGGAGGAGGTGGGCTGGGTCTCAGCGGGCCGCTGGACGCTCGCCGGGGATAATGGCGATTCAGTCGCGATCAACCAGCGCGCTGCCGGATATTTCGCCAAGGCTTTGCAAAACGGAAAATCCCGGCAAGGTGCGCAACTCGGCCTGATTGTTACCGAAAAGAGCCGCGCTTACGACATGATCTGGAATGACCGGCCTGCCGAGGCAATGCCGGTTATCAGGCAAGCCCTGTCGCACCTTCGGGCGATCCGTTTCGACCCGCAATGGCAGCGCAGCACCCGCCTGCTCGAAGTCAATCTGCTGGGGCTGCTTGGCGATGCCACCTATTATGCCGGAGACAAACCGGGCGCGCTGACCCCCTATCGCGAGGCGGAAGCGATTGTCAGGCGGGAGCTGGCAAAGGGCAGTTCAGTGGTGTGGATTGACAAGCTGGGTGAAGCGAAATTCAACATCAGCGGCACACTGGGCGAACTAGCCGGGCAATCTGCCGCAGCCTTGAAAGAGGCGGAGGCAGGCATTGCCGCGATGAAGCAGGTACTGGCATTTGGCCCCGATGCCACAATCGAAAAGCGGTTGCTGACGCTGTATGGTCAGCAAGGGCAGCTATTGGCCGATCTGGGCCGCCATGCGGAAGCGATTGCCGCATCCAATAGCAGCATTGCCTTGCGCCGCCAGAGGCTGGCGCGCGAACCGCATGATCCGCAGCGCAACCGCGATCTGGCCGTCGCCTTGCCCAATCATGCGCTGGTGCTGTCCAGCGGTGGCAAAAAGCAGGAAGCGTGCAGCAGCTCCCGCGAAGCTGTGCAGCAATGGCAGTTGATCAGAAAGGCCAGGAATCTCAGTGCCCGCGATGCCGCCAAGGTTCTTCCGGAAGCCGCGAAAGTGGCAAAGCAGCTCTGCGAAGGCTAAACCTCGGCCAGTTCACTGGCGAGCCACAGCCGCGCCGTTTGCCAGCGGCGTTTGATCGTCGATTCCGAACTGCCCTCAACCAGCGCAATTTCATCTGGCCTCAGGCCGACAAAAAAGCGCAGTTCGACAATTCTGGCGAGCTCGGGCGAGACTGTTTCCAGTTTGGTCAGCGCGGCGTCCAGCGCAATGACATCAACCCCGGAATTACGGCCATCATCGTCAAACAGGATCGTCGGGGCCTGCCGTTTGGCGCGTTTGCGGCTGCGGATGGCATCCATCATCGCCTGCCGCATGATCCTGGCCGAAGTGGCAAAGAAGTGCTGGCGATCATTCCAGCTCATCCGCTCAAGCCGGACAATACGCAAGGCGGCCTCATTGACCAGTTCGGTTGGTTGCAGCGTGAGTTGCGGCGCATCCCGGCGCAGCATGCGGCCAGCCGCCGCCCGAAGTTCGGCATAGACCTCACTCAGCAATTGGTCGCGTTCGCCGATCTGCAAGTCAATTTCCCTTGATGACCGGTATCATGACACAGCCCGCCACCCAGACCAAGCCAGCGACTAGCTGGCGAGCAGGCCTTCGGATACTTGCGTTGCGCCTGCCTCCAAGCTAGCGCGGCGCAATGCATGATATTCGATTGATCCGCGATAATCCTGATGCTTTTGACGCCGGACTTGTCCGCCGGGGAGTGAAGCCGCAGGCCGAGGCGATCCGCGAGCTGGACGCCGAGCGCCGCGATGTTCTTACGACCCAACAAGTAGGTCAAGCGAGAAGAAACGCGCTGTCAAAGGAGTTTGGTGATTTCAAACGCCAAGGTTTGAATCCACCTACTGACCTTATTTCAGAACTCGATTCTTTGAAGCACAATTTACCGCAAGGCGAAATTGAGGCTGCTCGCCTAAATGCAGCGATACACGACATACTCTCTCGCCATCCCAACCTTCCCGACGCCAATGTTCCCGATGGTAAGGATGAAGCGGACAATGTTGAAATGTCTCGCTGGGGCACGCTGCGCGATTTCACTTTCACGCCCAAGGAACACGCCGACATTGGTCCGGCACTTGGGCTGGACTTCGAGACCGGGGCGCTGCTTTCGGGCTCACGCTTCACATTTCTGCGCGGAGCAATGGCGCGACTTCAACGCGCGCTTGGGCAATTTATGCTCGACGTGCAGACAGGCACCAACGGGCACCAAGAGTGCGCAACACCTTTGCTGGTTAAGAACGACGCCATGTTTGGTACTGGGCAGCTTCCGAAGTTCACAGATGATCAATTCTCAGCCGCTGACATGAACGGCAGAGCACAGCTCCTCAAATCAGCGCTACCATCAGACTTTGAAGACATCATGGCTGCCACTGCCACCGGATACTGC
>JANOYZ010000032.1:0-12230 GCA_031429135.1 Novosphingobium sp.
GCATGAGGCCTGTCCCCTCTCCCGCTTGCGGGAGAGGGGTTTGCGATCAGGCCGCTTCGTCCACCGCATCCAGCCCATAGGCCGTATGCAGCACGCGCACGGCGAGTTCGGTTTCATCCTCGTCAATCAGTACCGAAACCTTGATTTCGCTGGTGGAAATCGCCTGAATGTTGATGCCGCGATCCGCCAGCGCGCGGAACATGGTGGAGGCCACACCCGCGTGGCTCTTCATGCCGACACCAACAACGCTGATTTTCGCAACCTTGCCGTCACTGATCATGCGGTAATAGCCGATGGCTTCCTTCTGCGCCTCGAGCAGTGCCTGGGTGCGAGCCAGATCGGCACCCGGCACGGTGAAGGTGACGTCGGTCTCGCCCTTGTCCTTGGCGATGTTCTGGATGATCATATCGACATTGATGTTGGCAGCGGCGAGCGGCGAGAAGATTGCCGCCACTGCGCCGGGACGATCAGGCACACGGGTTAGCGTGACCTTAGCCTCGTTCTTGTCAGCGGCGATGCCGGTGATGAGCTGGCGTTCCATTTCCAATCCCTCCTGAAGTTTGGCGAGCTCTGCGTCACTGACGATCATCGTGCCAGGAATCGTGTCGGCAGCGGGAGCATCATCGTCGATAAAGCTTGATAGCACCTGCACCCGTACGCCTTCTTTCATCGCCAGGCCGACCGAGCGCGTCTGCAAGACCTTTGAGCCAACCGAGGCGAGCTCAAGCATTTCTTCGTAAGTAACGCTTTTAAGCTTGCGCGCCTTGGCGACGATGCGCGGATCGGTGGTGTAGACGCCATCGACATCGGTGTAGATATCACAGCGATCCGCCTTGATTGCCGCCGCTACTGCGACCGCCGAAGTATCGGAGCCACCGCGCCCCAGCGTGGTTACACGGTTGTCGCTCGTCAGCCCCTGAAAGCCGGGAATGACAGCAATCTCACCCGCCGCCATCGAGGCGAGAAGGGCTTCGGAATCAATCGATTCGATGCGCGCCTTCGCATGGGCATCGTCGGTATGTACCGGCATCTGCCAGCCAAGCCAGGACCGCGCCTTGCAGCCCAGCGCCTGAAGATGCATCGCCAGCAGGCCCGAAGTCACCTGTTCACCGGCGGCGACGACGACATCATATTCGGCCGGATCATACAGCGGATCGGCCTCGCGGCAGAAATTTACCAGCCGGTCAGTCTCGCCAGACATGGCAGAAACAACCACCGCAACCTCGTGTCGTTCTCCGTTCTGGCCAGCCTGCTGGCGCTGGACAATCCGCGCCACGCGGCGGATGCGCTCGGTCCCGGCCATCGAAGTGCCGCCGAATTTCATCACGATCCGGGCCACGCCTGCCGCTCCTGTCACCTGAAAGTAAAGAATCTTGCGCGACCGGACCTCGACCGCGCGGCGGAGGCGCTTTAGGAAGGTGCCATGAGCAATGCAACCACGATCAGGCCCGAAGAGGCGGCGCACTTCGGCAAACTAGCCGCAGACTGGTGGAACCCCAAGGGCTCATCAGCGATGCTTCACAAGCTGGGTCCGGTGCGGCTTGGATTCCTGCGCGCGGCAGTGGATGTGCATTTTGACACGGATTCGCGCAGCATCAGGCCGCTGACGGGCAAGCGCGCGCTCGATGTCGGCTGCGGCGCGGGCCTGCTGTGTGAACCGCTGGCAAGGCTGGGCGCCGCGGTGACCGGTGTTGATGCGGCGGCGGAGAATATCGAGGCGGCGAAGGCGCACGCCGCCGGATCGCAACTCGCGATTGATTATCACTGCGGCGAGATCGGCGCGCTTGGCCTTTCAGGATATGATCTTGTAACCGCGATGGAAGTGATCGAACATGTCGCCGATAAGCCGGCTTTCCTGAGCGCGATTGCACAGACGCTTGCCGCTGACGGCCTGATGGTGCTGTCGTGCCCCAACCGCACGCACCAATCGCGGCTGCTGCTGGTCGAAGGCGCGGAACGGCTGGGCATGGTGCCGCATGGCACACATCATTGGGATGATTTCGTGACACCCGATGAACTGCGCGCATTGCTCGCTGAGGCTGGTCTTGCCATGAATAACCCCAAAGGCATCGCCTGGTCACCTGCCAAAGGCCTGCACCTGTCGGATGATCTGGCGCTGAATTATATCGTGACAGCGACTGCTGAGGCCTGAGGGCTACTTCGGCGTCATCGCGAACAAGGCCCAGCTAAGGCCTGTCGCAGCAATGAACAGGGTCCATGACCAGTAGAAGCTGATATCGTTCGATGCTGTCTGGTGGAAGATATAAAGATAGCCACCCTTGGATCGGTTCGAGCCCATAATGCCACTGACGAGCAGCGTCAGCAATGTTCCGGGAATGAGTGCCTTGACGAAATCCATCTCTTTGGCCCTGCCTGATCGAATTGCCTGAAACTATGAAATCCCAGCATAACAACATGGTCACGCCTGCGCTAGGTCACAGACCCATAACCAACGGGCTTGAGGCGACAAAATGGCGCATTGCAGCGTCGAGAAGTCTTGAAATATTGACATATTCCTGCGCCTTCTCTCCTTGCACCGAGCCAATTTTCTTCAAACCTCAAGCCCGTTGGTTATGGGTCTGTGACCTAGACCTTGCCCTGCGACTCGCGCCGGGGCTAATGGTTAACCGGCATGGCGCTGCTTCCCCAACCCTCCTGCGGCATTTTCACCGGGCCGCTGCACCGTTTCGCGGTGCGCGCCTATTTTGAGGACACCGATCTTTCGGGCGTGGTCTATCACGCCAATTACCTGCGCTGGTTCGAGCGCGCCCGCTCTGACATGCTGCGGCTGCTCGGTATCGATCAGCGCGCCGTTTTTGAGGCGTGCGGGGGTGCCTATGCCGTGTCCGAGCTTACCATCCGCTATCTCGCCCCCGCACGGCTGGATGATGAGGTGCTGATCGAAAGCCGCGCCGTGGAACTGCGCGCTGCCTCGTGCCGCATGCATCAGCAGGCGTTCAGGCAGGGCACCCTACTCGTCGACGCGCGGCTCAGGGTCGGCTTTGTCGGCCCGGATGGCCGCCCCCGCCGCCAGCCCGCGCCCTGGCGCGCAGCCTTTGCCACCATTGCTCCAACAGTCACGGAAACCGAATGACCATGCTGCCCTACCTTGTTGCCGGCGCGAACCTTGCCGCTCCGGCCAATCTCGATCCGGTGAAGCTGTTCCTCAGTGCCGATGTGATCGTGCAGATCGTCATGGGCGGGCTGCTGCTCGCCTCGGTCTGGGTGTGGACAACGATCTTTGCCTTTCTGTGGCGCATGGCACGGCTGAATCGCCGCAGCAAAGCCTATGAGGATGAATTCTGGGAGGCCAAGGATATCGAAGGCTTCCACGCGGAAAAGACCAAAGGCGACGTGCCGGTGGCGCGGGTTGCCGGCGCAGCACTGGGCGAATGGAAGCGCTCATCCGTGCTTCGCAAGCCTGACCGTGAGGGCATTCGTCAGCGGCTGACCCTGGCGATGGCTGCGGTGGTCGAGGCCGAGGCAGACAAGCTCGCCGCGCGGCTCAACATCCTTGCGACTGTGGGCGTGGCAGCACCGTTCGTCGGCCTGCTCGGCACGGTCTGGGGGATCATGCGCACACTTTCTTCCTATGCCGACGGAGCTTTCACCATGGCCAAGGTGGCGCCGGAACTTTCCGAAGCTTTGTTCGCCACTGCCATCGGCTTGTTCGCGGCGATTCCGGCGGTGATTGCCTACAACCGGCTCAGCCTGAAAGTGAACGGCTTTGAAGCCCGGCTCCAGCGTTTTGCCGACCGCTTTCACGCCACGCTTAGCCGCGAACTGGAGGGCGAATAATGGCTATGGGAACCGCCAGCAGCACTCGCCGCCGCTCACGCCGGGGCGGACGCGCGCCGATGGCGGAGATCAACGTTACCCCACTGGTCGATGTCATGCTGGTACTGCTGGCGATCTTCATGGTCACCGCGCCGCTACTGGCAACGGGAGTTCCGGTTGACCTGCCTGAAAGCAACGCCAATGCTCTGCCGCAAGAACCACAGCAGATCACCATTTCCATGGTTGCCGATGGCCGTATCTATCTGGACGAGCAAGAACTGGCCCCTGGTGAACTTTCCGAGCGGTTGGCTGGCATCGCCTCGGCAGGGGCTGCACAGCCGCCGCAAGTGACGCTGCGTGCTGACCGGACCCTGCCTTATGGTCAGGTGATGGCGGTGATGGGCGAGATGAACCATTCCGGGATCAAGGCGATTTCCTTGGTCACTAGCGGTTCAGTTGCGGCTCCCTAGGCTCAGGTCATGACGAATAGCCGCATCCGTCAGGAAGACTTTGCTGGACTCGCGCTGGCCTTGCTGGCGCATGGCGCGCTGATTGCGGCGCTGGTGCTGATGCCAAAGCCCGCGCCTGTGCCAAAGCTTGAACGGGTGACTGTGACGCTGTCTGACGAGGTGGGTGAGCAGGCAAGCGCGCTGAGCAATGAACCGGCGCAGACGGCTCAGGCACCGATCATTGCTCCCGAACCCATTCCCGAACCGGCACCTGCTCCACTGCCTGCGCCCCGTCCCGAACCAAGAGTCATCCCGCCGCCGCCAGGACCAATCGTCCGCCCGGTGGTGAAACCGCCACCGCCGCAGCAACGCACACCTGCGCCTCAGACAAGGCCGGTGCCGCCGCGCCCGCCGCTGGCCGCCACCAAACCGCCGCCCCGCCAGATTGCTCCTCCTCGTTCCGTTACTCAACCCACGCCTGCTGGCGGTGCCAGCAAGCTCGGCAATGATTTCCTCAAGGGCGTGACGGGCGGCGACAGTGCTGGCAGGTCACCGACTCCGTCAGGACCGGTGATCGACGGCAAAGTGCGCGTATCACTGGCCGGTGAAGTGCTGCGGCAGGTCAGACCCAATTGGCAGGGCCGCGTCCCGCAAGGGCTGAATGCCGACAGGATCGTTTCGATTCTGTCGGTCGAGCTTAATCCTGATGGCAATCTGGCGCGGCGTCCGACGCTGATTGGTCAGGAGGGCGTTGACGAAACCAATCGCGCCCAGGCGCAGCGCCATGCCGAAGAAGCGATCAGGGCGGTTCAGCTTTCTGCACCTTTCAGGCTTCCGCCAAATCTCTATAATGGCTGGAAGAAATTGCCTCCTCTCAAGTTCAGAAAGAGCATTGCGCAATGAAACTTCGCTTGATTCTCGCCCTGTCGGTGATTGCCGCGCCAGCCTTTGCCCCATCAGCCTTCGCCCAAAGCGTGGTGCCGCAGCCGGCCCCCACGGAAGAGACGGCGATTGATGTTGTCGACGAAGCCGCCTGGGCCGATCTCGGCATTGCCATCCCCACGTTTCCCACCAATGCCGATGTGCCGACACAGGCGAGTGCTGGTTCCACGGCGGGTCTGGGCAGGGCGCTGGCACGGGTGATCACCGATGATCTGAAGAACAACGGCCTGTTCAAGCCGACCGGCCCCGATAGCCTGCCCACACCTTCGATGGCGCAGATCAATGCCCCTGACTTTCCCAGCTGGCAGGGCAAGGGCACCGACATGCTGGTGCATGGTTTCGTGCGGGCAAATGGCGATGGTAACATCACCGTGGGTTGCTACCTTTATGACGTTTCGCTCAACCAGCAATTGGTCAAAGGCGCCTGGGTGGTTGGTCCGTCCGAATGGCGGCGCGCTGCACATAAATGTGCTGACCTGGTCTATTCGCGGCTTTCGGGCGAGAGTCCGTTCTTTGACAGCAAGATTGCCTATATCGCCGAAACCGGCCCCAAGGATCGCCGCATGAAGCGGCTGGCGATCATGGATTCAGATGGCGCGAACCACCGCTTCATCACCACCGGACAGGCACTGGCGCTGACCCCGCGCTATTCGCCCGATTACAAGCAGATCGTTTACCTGAGCTACCTCAACGGTAATCCGCGCATCTATATCTATGATACGGTGAACGGTACGCAGCGGCTGGTGACGCAAAGCCGCAATCCCACCTTCAGCCCGCGCTGGTCACCCGATGGCCGGTGGATTCTCTATTCGATGGCGATCGGCGGCAATACTGACGTCTACCGGGTGTCATCGGCGGGCGGACAGAGCCAGCGGCTGACCGACGGCCCCGGTATCGATGTGGGCGGGTCCTATTCGCCCGATGGCAGCAAGATCGTCTTTGAAAGCGACCGGTCGGGCAGTCAGCAGGTCTATGTGATGAATGCCGATGGCACCGACCAGAAGCGCATCAGCTTTTTCGGCGGCCGCGCGGCGACGCCCGAATGGAGCCCGCGCGGCGATCAGGTGGCCTTCACCTATATCGCCGGCGATTTCCATATCGCGGTGATGAGCCCCGCAGGCGGATCAATGCGGCAGCTGACGGGCGGCTGGCAGGATGAGGCACCGACATGGTCTCCCAATGGCCGGATCATCCAGTTTTTCCGCACCGAAAAGGGATCGGGACGGGCCAGCCTGTGGCAAGTCGACCTCACCGGCAAGAATGAACGACGGCTGCCCACGCCCGTCGATGCATCGGACCCGGCATGGGGACCAGTCTTGCCGTAATAAGGCTTTAGGGACATAATCACGGCATGAAGGAGATATTGTGATGTTGCAGACCTCTAGGACAATCATCCTGCTGCTCACGGCAAGCGGCGCGCTTGCTGCCTGCACACCCAAGGCACCAAAGCAGTTGCCGCCTGATCCCGGCAATGTCACCACTGCAACCAATACCAATCAGAGCACGGTGCAAAACGGCCCAATAGCGGGCACTCAGGCCGATTTCGTCACGACATTGATGGGGCAGGACACGATCTATTTCGATACGGATCGTCACAATGTTGACAGTTCCGATGCCGCCGCTCTGGCCGCTCAGGCACAGTGGCTGAGCAAATATCCCGGTAAGCGGGCCACCCTTGAAGGCCACTGCGATGAACGCGGCACCCGTGACTACAACCTCGCCCTGGGTGACAAGCGCGCCAATGCGGCGAAGAACTATCTGGTCAGCATGGGGGTTGATGCGGGCCGGCTGACGGTTATTTCCTATGGCAAGGAGCGCCCCATCGCGGTGGGTTCAAGCGAAGAATCCTGGGCCAGGAATCGCCGCGCGGTGACGATATCGATCGATTGAACTCCCCCTCCTCCGCTCAAGCTGAGCTTGTGGAAGGACGGGGCAGACTGCTTGCCGTGTGTTAGCGCGGCCAGGCAAGCTGTGGCAGTGATGGAGCGCCGGGAGCCAAGACTTTGCCGGGCTGCGCAAAGCTGTTGCCGCCGCCCAGCGTCAGATTCGCCGCGCGCTCACCATAGAGCGCGAAGCTTGCCATCAGCATCACCGACAGGGCTGAGGCAAGGGCGAGTTTTTTGCTCATGATCATTTCCGTCAATTGCTTACCTAGCTTAGTATATGCACTGCTATCAGATATTGCAATGCACAATATAGCGGAGAAATCTGAACAACAGGTTGATGGCGCTTGTGCTTGCGCAAGGGTGGCTGCTGCGCCTATTCGGGCTGGATGAATCGGTTGCGCAGATCAGATAATTGGGGCTTTCCCCGCTGGGGTGGCTATGAAGGTGCCCGCGATGCGGTGACCGTGCGGCTGTGTGATCGCAACGGCTGCAACGAACGCGGCGATTGCCCGGCCCCCAAATCACCCAACAGCCCGGATCGCTGGCATTTCTGCCAGCGCCATGCTGCCGAATATAACACGGGCTGGGACTATTTCGCCGGGCTCACCAAGGAAGAGGCCGCCGCGCGCGAGGCTGACGAGACGCGGGACAATTCGGGCTATCAGGAAGCGGCGCATTATGGCTGGGGCGGATCGGGTGATGGCAGCCGCAGCCGCGATGAAATGCGCGCGCTCGAACTGCTCGAACTTGATCCCGATGCCGATTTCGAAGCGGTGAAAAAGGCCTGGCGCACCAAGGCCAAGCTCGTTCACCCCGATGTCCGGCCGGGCGACGAGGAAGCCGCCAAGGCCTTTCAGGCGTTGCAACTGGCCTATGAAGTGCTGCGCCAGTCCGAAGAACGGCGCGAGTGGAAGGGCTGAAATCCGGCCTTCTTGCAATTCGTTAGCATCACGAATACCCTTGCATCCGTGTCGTGATCGGCAGGGGCTCCAATCCGAAGATGCATCAGGGTCCGAACTGGTAACCAGCCTCTGGGGGGAGGATCAATGTCCAATTCTGCTGTTGCACCGGTGATCAAATCCGCGCGCATTCAATCGCTCGATGTGCTGCGCGGGTTTTCGCTGCTCGGCATCCTGATGATGAACATCACCGCCTTTGGCTTGCTGTGGCAGGCCTATGACAATCCGATGGCTGATGGCGGCGCAGGCGGGATGAATCTCACCGTCTATCAGATCATCTCGGTCGGCTTTGAGGGAACCATGCGCGGCATCTTCTCGCTGCTGTTCGGTGCCGGCATCGTGCTGCTGACGACGCGCATGGAAAATGCCGGGGCCGGGATCATGGCGGCGGAGATTCACTTTCGCCGGATGATGTGGATGATGCTGTTCGGGATCATCCACTGGGCGCTGCTGCTGTGGACCGGCGAGATTCTGTTCGCCTATTCGATGTGCGGCCTGCTGCTGTTCGCGCCGCGCAAACTGCCTGCGAAACTGCAGATCGGCATCGGGGTCGCCCTGCTGGTGCTGGCGGCGGTGATGACCAGCCTCGATTATGACGGGACGGTTGAAAGCCATGACAAGGCGGTTGCCGCACAGCAAGTGCAGGCATCAGGCAAGGCGCTTTCGCATGAGCAGAGTAAAGCTATTGAGGCGTGGAAGGAAAAAGACACCCACATCTGGCCGACTGCCGAAATGGCCGCTGAAACGCGCGCCATCCATCATGGTTCATACTGGAACGCCGTGGTCAAACAGTTCCCCGGAAGTTTCGAATTCCAGTGGAACGCCGCGCCGTTCTGGCTGATCCTGGATATGATTCCCTTCATGTTGATTGGCATGGGCCTGCTCAAATATAGTGTGCTGGGCGGCGGCTTGCCGGTTCGTTCCTATCTGCTGATGGCGCTGATCGGTTACGGCCTCGGCATACCGCTCGGTCTTTATGAGCTTGGCATCGTGCTCGATGGCCAGTTCTCGACGCTGTCTTTTGCCGAGGCAGGGCGGACCTACGAGATCAGCCGTCTCGCCATGGTGATCGGCCATCTCGGACTCGCCATGACGGTCATCCGGCTGGGCCTGTTTCTATGGTTGCAACGCGCGCTGGCGGCGGTTGGCCAGATGGCACTGTCCAACTATCTGGCCCAGACGTTGGTCTGTACCGCGCTGTTCTATGGCTTCGGCTTTGACCTTTACGGCAAGCTGGAGCGTTATCAGCTGTACTATGTCGTCGCCGCAATCTGGGCGGTGCAACTGGTGTGGAGCCCGCTGTGGCTGGCGCGCTTCCGCTTTGGTCCTGCCGAATGGCTGTGGCGTTCGCTGACTTACTGGCAGCGTCAGCCGATGCGGCTGGATCCCCTACCCCACTGATTCCTGATTGGCGGCACTTTCACCACGCCCGAGAAACAACAGCAGCATGGATCCAAGAATCACCGAAACCCCGGTAATCACCAGGAACACGTTGAAATTGCCGGTGTTCGCCAGTGTGAAACCGAGCAGTACCGCGCCCAATGAGGTCGATGCCGAGGTGATCGCGGTAATCAGGCCCATGACCGAGGAATAGATTCCAACCCCGAAGCGCCGGGCGACAAGATAGGCCACGACATCGCCTTCGGCACCAAAGGTGAAGCCGATGAAATATACCGACAACATCAGCACCATATAGGAATCAAGACCGGTGGCGAGGATGAACAGGCCCAGGCTTGGCAAGGCCATGGTGAGGAACGCGACATGGTAAGGGTTCATGCGGTCGATCGCAAAACCGGCGATCATGCGTCCGGACAGCTGCCCCAGCAGAATCGCCACGATGGCCTGACCCATGGCCATGCCACTCAACCCGTTTTCCAGCATCAGGTTCTTGAGTTGAGCCTGAGGAATGGTCTGCGGCAGGTTGCACAGCAACATCGCCCCGCCCAGCATCCAGAATGATCGGCTGCGGAAGATCATGGGATAGTCCTCGCGCGCCTTGCGCCTGGTGTGCACCTCTACTTTGGCGTCCTTTGGCGAACCGGGGATCAGCAGGAAAGTGACGATACCCGCCACCACCGCGAATATTGCCAGAAACTGATAGCCGCTGCGCCAGCCCTGTGTTTCGACGATATTGTTGAGGATCGGCCCGACCACCATGCCGAACAGCGCCGGCCCCGATGCCACGATGGCCAGCGCCAGCCCGCGTGATTTCTGCACATACTGAACCGCCAGCCGGCAATAGACCGTCGCCGTGGTCGTCATGCCGATGACGCCCTGCGCAACGAATAGCAGGCTGTAGACGCCGATCGACCCGTTCATCAGGCTCAGCCCGAGATAGACGAGCGGCATCGCGACCATGCCGATCAGCGCCGTCATGCGTACGCCCAGCACATCGGCCAGCCTGCCGACGAAGGGCAGCGCCAGCGACGAGAACAGCCCCAGCGTCCCGACATAGGCGAAATCGGCAGGACTCCAGTGATTATCCTTGATCAGCGTCGGTGCCATGGTGCTGATCACGGTTCCGGCGAGCGACATGCCGGTACCGATACCCACCGTTGCCGCCAGAAGCGGACGCCAGTTGTCGCGCAGTTCACTGAAATAGGCCATGGTGCCGCAGTCTCCCGAAGATCGCGGCTGGTGCATGGCCGTTAAGGCGTTGTGTCGCTGATCGGCCCTTGGGGGTCAACCGCGCGGCGCATCGCCGCAGCGGTTGCGGGTATCAAACCCTGGCGATTCAGACCCGATCCAGCGCCTGTTCGAAATCGGCGATGAGATCGTCGGCATCCTCGATCCCGACTGAAATGCGCACCAGATTATCGGTGATACCAAGCGCCTGCTTGCGCGCGTCGGGCACCGAAAGGTGCGTCATCGCAGCCGGGTGGCTGGCGAGCGTTTCGGTGCCGCCAAGGCTGACCGCCAGCTTGGCGATGCGCAGGGCGTCGAGGAAAGCAAAACTTTCGGCCTCGCCGCCCTTGATGAAGACGGAGAAGGTGCTGCCTGCGCCGCTGCAATGGCGGTTGAAGATGTCCTGCTGGCGCGGGTCGCTGATGTCGCCAAGATAGCCCAGCCCCTCCACTTTGGGATGGGCTTTCAGCCATGCGCAGACCTTCGCGGCATTCTCGCCAGAACGGGTCATGCGCAGCTCCACCGTCTCAAGACTGCGCAGCAGCATCCACGAGGTGTTGGGGTCCAGAATCGTGCCCATGGTGTTGCGCAGCATGCGGATCGGATCCATCCAGCGCTTGGCCCCCGAAAGTCCGCCCGCCACCAGATCGGAATGGCCGCCGGCATATTTGGTCAGCGAATAAACCACGATATCCGCGCCGTGATACAGCGGCTGCTGCCACAGCGGCCCCAGAAAAGTGTTGTCGATGGCGATCGGCACATCACTGCTGCCCAGTTCGTCGCGCGCTGCGGCGACGGCTTCCACATCGACCAGAGCATTGGTCGGGTTCGCCGGGCTTTCGAGATAGATCATCGCGAGCTTGCCGCCTTGGGCATGAGCCAGCGCCTTGCCCTTGGCCAGCGCCGCCTTGATCTCGGGGCGATCAGCACCAGCCGGGAAATCGACATAGCCGATGCCGAAGCGCGACAGGGTGCGGGCGATGAAGCCCTCGGTCGCAGCATAGAGCGGCCCGGAATGAACGATGACATCGCCCTGGCTGCACTGCGCCAGCAGCAGTGTGGCGATGGCCGACATGCCGCTGGAAAACACCAGCGATTCCTCCGCCCCGTCCCACACCGCCAGGCGTTCTTCCAGGATCTGCTGGTTCGGCCCGTTGAAGCGCGAATAGACCAGACCGTCAGAACCGCCGGGCCGCTTGCCGGTGATCCCCTCAAAATGCCGCTTGCCATCCGCCGCGCTGGGGAAGGCGAAAGTGGAGGTCAGGAAGATCGGCGGCTTCAGCGCGCCTTCGGACAGCTTGGGATCATAGCCCAGACCCATCATCAGGGTGGAGGGCTTCAGCTTGCGGGGTGTGGAGGGGGTGTTTGCCATGATGGTTTCTATTGTAACCATTGTGGGGGCGGTTGGCCAGATAGATTGTTGTGTGTCAGGAAAACCCGGGACGCTTCATAGCCTGTAACCTCGGAAAAGTGAGACTTCACGCCCCTCAGGCGGTCTCACTTTTCCGAGGTTACAGGCTATGAAGCGAGTCGAAGGCTGAAGTCGGAGGGGTTCCTCCTCAAAAGGGACTCCATAGCATGATACGCTATGG